>CAXSFE010000040.1:5573-27643 GCA_964236585.1 uncultured Acetobacteraceae bacterium | reverse complement strand
GGCCCCGCTCGGGCGGCTCCCACCGGGCCCGGCCCTTGGCGGGGTCCAGGGGCAGAGCCCCTGGCCTTCCTTCCTCCACGCCAGGACCAGCATGAGCGCGACCCTCGCCCTTCCCCCCCGCAGCGCCGCCTCCGTCGCCACCGCGCAGGGCCTCGGCCGCCGCCGCCGCCTGACCAGCCTCGTGGCCTCCGTGCTGGCCGGCCTCGCCACGCTGGTCGGCCTGGCCTTCCTCGCCTCGATCCTGGCGACCCTCGTCTGGCGCGGCCTCGGCGGCCTCAGCCTGACCGTGTTCACCACCATCACGAAGTCGCCCGGCTCCCACGGCGGCCTGCTCAACGCCATCATCGGCAGCCTGGTCCAGACCGGGATCGGCACCGCGCTCGGAACCCCCATCGGCCTGCTGGTCGGCACCTACCTGTCCGAGTACGCCCGCGGCTCGGCGCTCGGCAACGTGGTGCGCTTCGTCTCCGACATCCTGCTCTCCGCGCCCTCGATCCTGATCGGCCTGTTCGTCTACATCCTCGCGGTCCAGCCGCTGGGCCACTTCTCCGGCCTGGCCGGCAGCGTGGCGCTCGCGGTCATCGTGATCCCGATCGTGGTCCGCACCACCGAGGACATGCTGAGCCTCGTGCCCAACCAGCTCCGCGAGGCCTCGATCGCGCTCGGCGCGCCCATGTGGCGCACCATCACGTTCGTCTGCTACCGCGCCGCGCGGGACGGCATCCTGACCGGCGTGCTGCTCGCCGTCGCCCGCGTCGCCGGCGAGACCGCGCCGCTGCTGTTCACCTCGCTCGGCAACCTCAACTGGTCGGTGAGCCTGAACCAGCCCATGGCGAGCCTGCCGGTGACGATCTACTCCTACGCCGGCTCCGCCTTCGACGACTGGGTGCAGCTCGCCTGGACCGGCGCGCTTCTCGTCACTGTGGCGGTGCTGGTGACCAACGTCGTGGCACGCTTCGTGCTGCGCAGCCGCACCTAGGAGGCCGCCATGACCGATCACCCCAGCGACAGCCAGGGCAGCGACCTGGCCGCCGCGATGGCGCAGGATGGCGCACGGCGCGCCCATGCCGCATCAGGATCGAACACCATGACCAACGACCAGCCCAGGCCGCGCGCCACCGTCGACGGCCGGGTCTCCTCGGACGGGTCGCACGACGCCGGCGGGCCCGGGGCGATCCGCGCCGGCGCCGGGCTGAACGCGACGAAGCTCTCGATCCAGGGCCTGGACTTCTTCTACGGCACCAACCAGGCGCTCAAGGGCATCTCCCTGGCGCTCCCCGAGCGCCAGGTCACCGGCATGATCGGCCCGTCCGGCTGCGGCAAGTCGACTCTGCTGCGCGTGCTCAACCGACTGCACGACCTCTACCCCGGCCAGCGCGCCGCCGGCGAGGTGGTGCTCGACGGCGAGAACATCCTCGGCCCGCGCGTCGACGTGAACCGCCTGCGCAGCCGCGTCGGCATGGTGTTCCAGAAGCCCACCCCGTTCCCGATGTCGATCTACGACAACATCGCCTTCGGGGTGAAGCTGCACGAGCGCCTGAGCCGCGCCGAGATGGACCAGCGCGTCGAGTGGTCACTGACCCGCGCCGCCCTCTGGGGCGAGGTGAAGGACCGCCTGAAGTCGCCCGCCGGCGGCATGTCCGGCGGCCAGCAGCAGCGCCTGTGCATCGCGCGCACCATCGCGACCCGCCCCGAGGTGATCCTGCTCGACGAGCCGACCAGCGCGCTCGACCCGATCTCCACCCTGCGCATCGAGGAGCTGATCGACGAGCTCAAGCGCGACTTCACCATCGCCATCGTCACCCACAACATGCAGCAGGCGGCGCGCTGCGCGGACCAGGTCGCCTTCTTCTACCTCGGCGAGCTGGTCGAGACCGGCGCCGCCAGCGCGATGTTCACCGCACCCCGGCAGAAGCGCACGCAGGACTACATCACCGGCCGGTTCGGGTAGGGGAGGGCCACCGCATGTCCGACGAAGCCGCGAGGCACATCGTCAGCAGCTACGAACAGGAGCTGCGCCGCCTGCGCGACCTGCTCGCCGAGATGGGCGGCCTGGTCGAGAACCAGGTCGCCGAGGCCGCGCGCGCCGTGGTCGAGCAGGACAGCGACGCCGCCACCCGCGCCGTCGAGCAGGACCCCGCGGTCGACGCGCTGGAGGCCGAGGTCGAGCGCTTCGTCATCCAGCTCCTGGCACTGCGCCAGCCGATGGCCGGCGACCTGCGCCAGATCGTCGCCTCGCTCAAGATCACCGGCGACCTGGAGCGCATCGGCGATTACGCCGCCAACGTCGCCAAGCGCTCGATCGTGCTCGCCCAGCACACGCTGCCGTTCAGCCTCGGCGGCCTCGGCCACATGGCCCGCATGGTGCAGGAGAGCCTCAAGCTCACCATCGACGCGATCGGCGAGAACGACCCCGCCAAGGCCGAGCAGGTCTGGCGCTCCGACGAGGCGGTCGACGACATCTACACCGCGATCTTCCGCGAGTTCATCACCTACATGATGGAGGACCCGCGCAACATCACGCCCTGCACGCACCTGCTGTTCATCGCCAAGAACCTGGAGCGCATCGGCGACCACGCCACCAACATCGCCGAGCTGGTGCACTACGCCGCCACCGGCGAGAGCTTGCCCGCCGCCCGCCCCAAGGGCTCCAGCACCGCCTACGCCGTCGTCCGCCCACGAGAATAGGCAGGCCGACGCAGCCGCTGCCTGAAAAAACGCGGGTCTGGGGGCGCCCGCCCCCAGCGGGTCCAGGGCGGAGCCCTGGCCTTGCCTGCCTGACGAAAGGAACGGACATGAGCGGTGCGCGCCCGATGGTGCTGGTGGTCGAGGACGAGGCGGCGCTCGCCACCATGCTCCGCTACAACCTGGAGAAGCAGGGCTTCCGGGTCGAGGAGGCCTCCGACGGCCAGGAGGCGCTGACCCGCATCGCCGAGTCCCGCCCCGACCTGGTGCTGCTCGACTGGATGCTGCCGGTGATGTCGGGCATCGAGGTGTGCCGCCAGATCCGCCGCCGCCCGGTCACCCGCGACCTGCCCGTCATCATGGTCACCGCCCGCACCGAGGACCAGGACGCCGTGCGCGGCCTCGACACCGGCGCCGACGACTACATCACCAAGCCGTTCAACATGGACGCGCTCCTGGCCCGGATGCGCGCCCTGCTGCGCCGCTCCGGCGCCGTCGGCACCAAGGGCCGCCTCGAGTTCCACGACATCAGCATGGACCTCGCCGCCCACCGCGTGAGCCGCAACGGCCGCGCGCTCCACCTCGGCCCCACCGAGTACCGCCTGCTGGAGTTCCTCATGCAGCACCCCCGCCGCGTGTTCTCCCGCGAGGAGGTGCTCAACGCCGTCTGGGGCCCCGACATCCACGTCGAGCCGCGCACCGTCGACGTCCACGTCCGCCGCCTGCGCAAGTCGATCAACGGCGAGGGCGAGCTCGACCTCGTCCGCACCGTCCGCGCAGCCGGCTACGCGCTCGACACCGAGCCGGTCTAGAAACAGCCAGAGGAAGGCAAGCGTCTTCTTCTTCTGAAGAAAAAGAAGCAAAAAGACTTTGCCCATGGGTCCCGGGCTCGCCGCCGAACCCCGGACTTCTACGGGTCAAAGTTCTTTGGTTCTTTCTTTCAAGAAAGAACACGCTTCCTTGCTTGTCCCGGACGCCCCAGGCAGGGCCACAAGCCGGTCGAGACACGACCCCGCCTCCATGCCATGCTCCGCCAACGGCACTACACCGGGAGGGCAGGCATGCGCTGGACCAGTGTCCTGAGGACCGCGGCCATCTCCGGCACCGCCGCGAGCCTGTCCTCCACCGCGGCCCTCGCCCTCCTCGCCCGCGCAGGCGGCCGCTCGCCCTGGCAGCCGCTCAACGCCACCAGCCACTGGCTGCACGGCGACCGCGCCGCCCGCGTCGAGCGCCCTGACATCGCCCACACGGCGGTCGGCTACGCCACGCACCACGCCGCGACCCTGTTCTGGTCGACGATCTTCGAGGCCTGGCTGGGCGACCACCGCCCCGCGCCCCTGCCGATGCTCCAACAGGCGATGGCGATGTCCGCCATCGCCGCCGCGGTCGACTACACCGCGACGCCCCGCCGCTTCACCCCGGGCTGGGAGCTGGTGCTGAACCGGCGCGACATGGCCGCCGCCTACGTCGCGATGGCGCTTGGCCTCGCCGCCGGCTCCCTCGTGGCACGCAGCACCCCGCCGCGTCCCGGCGTGACGTCGGACGCCGGCATGCGCGCATGAGGCGCCCGCTCGGCCTCTCCGCCGCCGGCTGGTACCTCGTCGTGTCCGAGGTGATCCCGCTGTTGCTGCTGTTGCTGCCAGCCGCGCCGCCAAGCCCGCAACTCGCCGCGCTGGCCGCGAGCCTGCCGCCCGACGGCCGCTTCGCGGACGCGCTCTGGTGGATCGACTCGGTCGTCACCATCACCGCCGCAGTCCTGGTCCTCAGAGGCGTGCGGGCAGGGCGCACGCTCTACCTGGCATGGGGCGCACTGCTCCTCGTGCATCTCGCCTGGACGCTGCAAGGCCAGACCGGCGCGACTGAGGTCGCGGCCCTCCAGGCCTGGCCATTCGCCCTGGCGGGTGCTTTGCTCCATGTGGCGATCTACCTGGCGATCGCGGCCCTGCTGCTCCGCCGCCCGTCGCGGGACTGGCTCGCGCTGCCGCCGGACCAGCGCTCGTTCCCCGTCTGGAGCGTGCGCGGCGTGCTCGGCACGGTGCTGCTCGTCGCGGCCGGCTTCGCGCTCTACGGCTGGCTGCTGGCCTGCCTGATCCTCGTGGCCGTGGCGATCGGCCAGGCACTCAAGCCCGTCGCGATCGTGGTGCTCGTCGTCCCGACCATCCTGGTCGCAGTGCTCCTGCCGCTCGGCCTGGCGGTCGCACCGGGCCGCCACGGTACCCGGCGGCTCGCGCTCGTCGGCCTGTGCTCCGGCCTGTTCACGTTGCTCGTCGGTGTCATCGTCGGCAGCTTCCTGTGCTCACCCGTCGCCGCTTCGCTGGTAACGGGCGTGCAGGTCCCGCCCGGCTTCGGCCGGCACCTCCTGCTCGCCTGCCCGGTGCTGCTGGTGCTGCTGGTCCCGTGCGCCCTCCGCCTGCGCCGTCCCCTGCCGGCCGACGTCACGGTCCCTGGCTGACACCGAGCGCCACCTCGCCAACCCGTCTGCAACCGCAAGGCGTGTCGCCGCTTCTGCCCTGCGGGACCGAGCGCAGCGCGGGCCACCCACGCCACGGTGATTGACGCCCGCCGTGCACGGAGCCACCTCTGGACCCGAACACCTCCCGGGAAAACCGGGCAATGGAGGCCGACGCATGCACCCCCCCGACGTGACCCGCCGAGGCCTCCTCGGCACCACCGCCGCCGGCCTCGCCACGCTGCCCATGGCCGCGCACGCCCTGCAGACCCCCCTGCCGCCCGAGATCCCCGTCGTCCCGCCCCTCGCCGGCGCCACGGAGATGGTCCACGTCGTGCTGCACGTGAACGGCCGCGACGTCCCCCTGCTGGTCGAGCCCCGCGTGTCCCTGCTCGACGCCCTGCGCGAGTACGCCGGCCTGACCGGCACCAAGAAGGGCTGCGACCACGGCTCCTGCGGCGCCTGCACCGTCCACGTCGACGGCCGCCGCGTGGTGTCCTGCCTCAGCCTCGCCGCCCGCATGCAGGGCCATCAGATCACCACCATCGAGGGCCTCGCCGCCACCGCCCACGCCGCGAAGGGGCAGGGCGCCCACGCCCCCGACGCCCACGCTCCGGACGCAGCACTCCACCCCGTCCAGGCCGCCTTCATCCGCCACGACGGCTTCCAGTGCGGCTACTGCACCCCCGGCCAGATCATGTCCGCCGCCGCCCTCCTGCAGGAAGGTCACGCCGGCTCGGACGACGAGATCCGCGAGTGGATGAGCGGCAACATCTGCCGCTGCGGCGCCTACCCCAACATCGTCGCCGCCATCCGCGACGTGGCCGGCAGGGAGCCCGCCTGATGCAGCCCTTCACGCTGGACCGCCCCGACAAGCCCGCGCTGGTCCTCGCCGCCGGCCGCGCCGGCGGCACCTACATGGCCGGCGGCACCGACCTGATGCAGCTGTGGAAGAACAACGTCGAGGGCGCCATGCGCGTCGTCGACCTCCAGCCGCTCGGCCTGCGCGAGATCGAGGCCACCCCCCAGGGCCTGCGCCTCGGTGCGCTGGCCACCATGGCCGAGGTCGCCGAGCACCCCGCGGTCGTCTCCGGCTGGCCGATGGTCTCCCAGGCGCTGCTGCTCTCCGCCTCGCCGCAGATCCGCAACATGGGCACCATGGGCGGCAACCTCCTGCAGCGCACCCGCTGCGGCTACTTCCGCAACCCCGCCTTCGCCTGCAACAAGCGGGCCCCCGGCTCCGGCTGCCCCGCGATCGCCGGCGACAACCGCAACCTCGGCGTCGTCGGCACCACGCCCGCCTGCATCGCGACCCACCCCTCCGACATGCCCGTCGCCCTGCGCGCGCTCGACGCCCAGGTCGAGCTGCACGGCACCGACGGCGTGCGCACCATCCCGCTCGCCGAGCTCTACAAGCCCTGGGGCGACACCCCCAACGACGAGACCACGCTCCGCCCGGGAGAGATGGTCGCCGCCATCCTCGTCCCCGCCACCCCCGCCGCCCGCCACTCCACCTACGTCAAGGTCCGCGACCGCACGACGTTCGCCTACGCGCTGGTGTCCGCCGCCGTCGGCCTGGAGCTCGACGGCGGCACGGTGCGCGACGTCCGCGTGGCCTGCGGCGGCGTCGGCCCCGCGCCGTGGCGCCTGCCCCAGGTCGAGGACGCCCTGCGCGGCCAGGCCCTCACCCCCGCCCTGATCGAGCGCGCCTCCGCCCTGGCGAGCGCCGGCGCCACCCCGCAGAGCCAGAACGCCTACAAGCTGGTGCTGATGCAGCGCACGGTCCGCCGCGCCCTGCAGACGCTCACGGCGTAAGGAAAGGCAGGGGCTCTGCCCCTCGACCCCGCCAAAGGCCAAGCCTTTGGAATCCACTACTTAAGAGATGCCAGTCCAGGGCGGCTCGCCCTGGCGGGTCCAGGGCAGAGCCCTGGCCTTGCTTCCTCCCAGGCGCAAAGGACACCTCCCATGTTCGTCGGACAAGGCATCGACCGCATCGACGGCCCCGCCAAGGTCACCGGAGGCGCCAGATACGCCGCCGAGTTCGACACCGCCGGCTTCGTGCACGCCGTCCTGGTGCAGAGCACGGTCGCGTCCGCCACCCTGACCGCGCTCGACACCACGGCCGCCGCCGCGATGCCCGGCGTGCTCGGCATCCTGACCCCGCTCGACATGCCGAAGCTCGCGCTCGACAAGGCCTCGCCGCAGACCGTGCTCTACCCGCTGCTGCAGGACATGGCGGTGCAGTACAACGGCCAGCACCTGGCCGTCGTGGTCGCCGACACGCTGGAGCGCGCCACCGGGGCCGCCGTGGCCGTCCGCGCGACCTACGCGGAGACCGACGCCGTCACCACGATGGCGCAGGGCATGGACCACGCTGCCGTCCCGAAGAAGTTCCGCGACGGCAAGCGCCCGCCCGACAGCACCCGCGGCAAGCCCGACGACGCCTTCGCGTCGGCGCCGGTCAAGGTCGAGCAGACCTACACGACCCCGATCGAGCACCACAACCCGATGGAGCCGCACGCGACCCTGGCCCGGTGGGACGGCGACAAGCTCACCGTCTGGACCGCGACCCAGGGCATCTCCGGCGTCAAGAAGACCATGGCCACGCTGTTCTCGCTCCAGCCCGACGACGTCACGGTGATCGACCCCTACGTCGGCGGCGGCTTCGGCTCCAAGGGCAACTGCTGGCCGCCCGCGGTGCTCGCAGCGGCGGCGGCGCGCAAGGTCGGCCGCCCGGTCCGCCTCGTCGTGACCCGCGAGCAGATGTACTACTCCAACGGCTACCGCCCCCGCACCTCGCAGACCCTGAAGCTCGGCGCGCAGCCCGACGGCACGCTCACCGCCCTCCGCCACGACGCCATCACGCAGAACACCACCGACGCGGTCGGCGAGTTCGACGAGCCCTCCGCCCTGATCAGCGAGATCTCCTACGCCTGCCCCAACGTCGCGATCACCCACCGCCTGGTCGCGGTCAACCAGGGCCTGCCGACCTACATGCGCGCGCCCGGCGAGAGCACCGGCAGCTTCGCGCTCGAGACCGCGATGGACGAGATGGCGGTGGCACTCGGCATGGACCCGATCGCGCTGCGCCTGAAGAACTACGCCGAGCGCGACGAGCACGAGGACAAGCCCTTCGCCTCCAAGGCCCTGCGCGCCTGCTACGCCCAGGGCGCCGCCGCCTTCGGCTGGGACAAACGCCTGCCCGCCCCCCGTTCCATGCGCGACGGCGCAGTGCTGATCGGCCAGGGCATGGCCGGCTCGACCTACCCCACCAACCGCAACCCCGCCCAGGCCAGCGCCCGCCTCGACGCCGACGGCACCGCCGTGGTGCGCTCCGGCACCCAGGACCTCGGCACCGGCACCTACACCACCATGACCCAGGTCGCCGCCGACGAGCTCGGCCTGCCGATCGAGCGCGTCCGCGCCGAGCTCGGCGACAGCCGCTTCCCCGCGGCGCCCGTCTCCGGCGGCTCGACCACCACGGCCAGCGTGCTCCCCGCCGTCCAGGCCGCCTGCCGCGCCGTGCGCACCCAGCTCTTCGGCATGGCGCTCGCCCAGAAGGCCGCCGACTGGCAGGGCGTCACCCCCGACCAGCTCACCCTGAAGGACGGCGTCGTCTCCGGACCGTCCGGCAGCGTGAAGGTCGGAGAGATCCTCGTCGCCAAGAACCGCTCCTTCGTCGAGGCCGAGTCCGGCGCCAAGCCCGACGACGCCTACGAGGCCCACTCCCGCCACGCCTTCGGCGCCCAGTTCGCCGAGGTCCGCATCGACCCCGACTTCGGCACCATCCGCGTCAGCCGCCTGGTCGGCGCCTTCGACTGCGGCCGCGTCATCAACGCCAAGACCGCGCGCAGCCAGCTCTACGGCGGCATGGTCTTCGGCCTCGGCATGGCCCTGCTGGAGGAAACCGTCGTCGACGCCGCCACCGGCCGCTACACCAACGCCAACATCTCGGACTACCTGCTCCCGGTGAACGCCGACATCCGCGAGATCACCCCCATCATCGTCGACAGCACCGACCCCGTCACCGACGAGCTCGGCGCGAAAGGCGTCGGCGAACTGCCCATGGTCGGAGTCGCGGCCGCCATCGGCAACGCGGTGTTCCACGCCACCGGCGTGCGCGTCAGGCACCTGCCGATCCGGCTCGACGACATCCTGGTCTGAGGGAAAGCAAGGCCAGGGGCTCTGCCCCTGGACCCCGCCAGGGCGAGCCGCCCTGGACCGGCTCCCGAAAGATTCTTGGCCGAAAACCCTAGCCTTCGGCGGTCGTGGAGGGCAGGGCGCTGCGGCCCTCCACGACCGCCCGCAGCCGCCCGCCCGCCGCCGCCAGCGCCGCGTCCGCCTCCGCGGCGCCCATACCCAGCAGCACCAGCACCGCCACCTTCACCTTCCCCCCCGCCTCGCCCAGCGCCTCCGCCGCCTCCTCTTCCCCCGCCCCTGATAGCTCGCGCAGCATCCGCACCGCCCGCAGCCGCAGCTTCGCGTTGCGCGCCTGCATGTCGACCATCCGCCCGCGCCACACCCGCCCGAGCCGCACCATCAGCAAAGTGGAAAACATCGTCAGCGCCGCCTTCTGCGCCGTCCCCGCCTTCATCCGCGTCGACCCCGCCACCGCCTCCGCCCCGGTCTCCACCAGCACCGGATGCCCGCTCGCCCGCAGCAGCGCCGAGCCCGCCACCCCCGCGATCCCCACCACCAGCGCGCCGCGCGCCCGCGCCGCCTCCGCGCACGCCACGGTGTACGGCGTCCCCCCGCTCGCCGCGACCGCGATCACCACGTCGCCCGCGCCCACCCCGTGCGCCTCGATCGCCGCCACCGCCGCCCCCCGGTCGTCCTCCGCGTCCTCGACCGCCCCCAGCAGCGCGTCCCTGCCCCCCGCCAGTAGCAGCACCAGCCGCTCCGCCGGCCAGTCGAACGTCGGCATCAGCTCCGCCCCGTCCTGCACGCCCAGCCGCCCCGACGTCCCCGCGCCCGCATAGACCAGCCGCCCCCCGCCCTGCAGCCGCCCCACCGCCGCCTCCGCCGCCTCTGCCAGCGCCGGCAGCGCCGGCCGCAGCGCCGCCACCGCGCTCATCTGCCCCTCCCACAGCGCGTCCAGGATCGCCGCCGACCCCCACGAGTCGAGCGCCTCCATGCGCGGGTCGAACCCCTCCGTGGCCGGCAGCGGCGTGGTCATGGACGACTCCCGAAATGCAGCCGGCAGAAAGCAAGGTCGGGCCCTGCCGAACCCGCCAAAGGGCGGAGCCCTTTGGAAACCCTGGGCTTAAGTATTGGTTTCCAAAGGCGAGCCTTTGGCGGGGTCCAGGGGCAGAGCCCCTGGCCTTCCTTGCCTCCCGGCCTCGCACAGGCCACTTGAAGCGCACGCCAGGGGAGTGCGCATGCCGCCGCAGGACGGGACCACGCTGTCGCAGCGCACCGAGGACGCTGCGCGACGCACGCTGAGCGGCGAGCGCCGCGGCCTGCTCGCGATGCTGCCGTTCTTCGGCCCCGCGGTGATCGCGTCCGTGGCCTACATGGACCCCGGCAACTTCGCGACCAACATCCAGGCCGGCGCCGGCTACGGCTACGAGCTGCTCTGGGTCGTCGTCCTGGCCAACCTGGTCGCCATGCTGTTCCAGTCGCTCTCCGCCCGCCTCGGCATCGTCACCGGCCGCAACCTCGCCGAGCTGTGCCGCGACCACTTCCCGCGCCGGGTCGTCGTCGCGATGTGGCTGGCCAGCGAGGCCGCCGCCATCGCCACCGACCTCGCCGAGTTCCTGGGCTGCGCGATCGGCCTGTCGCTGCTCACCAGCCTTCCGCTCATGGGCGGCATGGTCGTGACCGGCCTCGCCACCTACGCGCTCCTCGAGCTGCAGCGCCGCGGCTTCCGCCCGCTCGAGGTGATCATCGGCGTCCTCGTCGCCGCCATCGCCCTGTCCTACATCGTCGAGCTGGCCATCGCGCCTCCCGATTGGGGCGAGGTCGCCTACCACGCCGTCGTCCCCCGCCTGCGCGACGCCGGCGCCGTCACCCTGGCCGTCGGCACCGTCGGCGCCACCGTGATGCCCCACGCGATCTACCTGCACTCCGGCCTGATGCAGGACCGCATCCGCGCCGGCACCGAGGCCGACCGCCGCCGCCTGATCCGCTTCTCCGACATCGAGGTCCTGGTCGCCCTGGGCGCCGCCGGCCTCGTCAACATGGCCATGGTCGCCATGGCCGCGACCGCCTTCCACGACGGCGTGCACGACAACGTCGCCGAGATCGAGACCGCCTACACCACCCTCGGTCCCCTGCTCGGCCGCGGCGCCGCCACGGTGTTCGCCGTCTCCCTCGTCGCCTCCGGCCTGTCCTCCTCGGCCGTCGGCACCATGGCCGGACAGGTCATCATGCAGGGCTTTGTCGGCGTCCGCATCCCGCTCTGGGTCCGGCGCGGCGTGACCATGGCGCCCGCCTTCGCGATCGTGGCCATGGGCTTCAACCCGACGCAGGTCCTTATCGCCAGCCAAGTCGCCCTCAGCCTCGCCCTGCCGCTGCCGATGGTGGCACTCCTGCTGCTGGTGCGCCGCCCCGACGTGATGGGCCGCCTCGCGCCGAGGCCCTGGACCATGGCCGGCACGGTCGCGGCCACGGCCATCGTCCTCGCCCTGAACACCCTCCTGGTCGCGCAATTCTGCGGCGTCACCATCCCCGGCCTGGGATAACAAGGAAGGCCAGGGGCTCTGCCCCTGGACCCCGCCAAAGGCCTCGCCTTTGGAAACCTCGACTTGGGCCTGCGGCACCTCTCGCCTTGCCTTATGTGTGCGGGTCTGGGGGCGCTCGCCCCCAGCGGGTCCAGGGCAGAGCCCTGGCCTTGTCTTCCGCTTCGCCCTTTCCGGCTTCTTCGCACGCCTGCGGCCCGCTATTCCTGTCGGGCGCCCGCACCCAAGGAGGACCCTGATGACCGGCTTCCCGCTTCTCCCCGCCGCCGTCGTGCTTGCGCTCTCCGGTCCCGCGTTGGCCCAGGTCGCCAGCCACGAGCCCGCGCAGGTCCAGGCCGGCACCTACGCCGTCGACCCCGCGCACACCCAGGTCGGCTTCGGCGTCTCCCACATGGGCTTCACCACGTACTACGGCCACTTCACCGACGCCTCCGGCACCCTGGAGCTGACGCCCAAGAACCCCGCCGGCAGCAAGCTCACGGTGAGCGTGCCCACCGCCTCCGTCGCAACCACCAGCGAGAAGCTGGACGGCGAGCTGAAGGGCGATCAGTGGTTCGACGCCGCCAAATACCCCACGATCACCTTCGCCTCGACGCAGATCACCCCGTCCGGCCACGGCGAGGCCAAGGTCACGGGCAACCTGACGATGCACGGCGTGACCAAGCCGGTGACGTTCGACGCGAAGTTCGTCGGCGCCGGCACCAACCCGCTCGACAAGAAGTACACCGTCGGCTTCGCGATCACAGGCCTGGTGAGCCGCAGCGAGTTCGGCGTGAAAACCTACGTGCCCCTGATCGGCGACGAGGTCGCGATCACCATCTCCGGCGCCTTCGAGAAGCAGGGCTGAAGCAAGGTTGAGGCTCTGCCTCAAACTCCGCCAGGGCGAGCCGCCCTGGACCGGCCTCTCTTAAGTCATGCCGGTCCAGGGACGGCTCGCCCCTGGCGGGTCCGGGCAGAGCCCGGCCTTGCTCGCTACCCCTGCGCCGCCGCCAGCGGCCGCTTCTCCCGCCCCGCCAGCAGCCTGTCGAAATACGCGATCGTCCGCCCGAGCCCCTCGTCCAGTGCGACCGTCGGCTCCCACCCCAGCAGCGAGCGCGCCAGGCCGATGTCCGGGCACCGCTGCATCGGGTCGTCCTGCGGCAGCGGCCGGTGCACCAGCTTCGAGCGCGCCCCCGTCAGCCGGATCACCCGCTCGGCCAGCTCGCGCACCGGGATCTCGTGCGGGTTGCCGATGTTGACCGGCCCCGTCACCGCGTCGCCGGTCGCCATCAGCCGCACGAACCCCTCGACCAGGTCGTCGCAGTAGCAGAACGCCCGCGTCTGCATCCCGTCGCCGTACAGCGTGATGTCCTCGCCGCGCAGCGCCTGCACGATGAAGTTCGACACGACGCGCCCGTCCTGCGGATGCATCCTCGGCCCATAGGTGTTGAAGATCCGCACCACCTTGATCCGCACCGCGTGCTGGCGGTGGTAGTCGAGGAACAGCGTCTCCGCGCACCGCTTGCCCTCGTCGTAGCAGGCGCGCGGCCCGAGCGGGTTGACGTTGCCCCGGTAGTCCTCGGTCTGCGGGTGCACGGTCGGGTCGCCGTACACCTCCGACGTCGACGCCTGCAGCACCTTCGCCCGGGTCCGCTTGGCAAGTCCCAGCATGTTGATCGCGCCCATGACGCTGGTCTTGGTCGTCTGCACCGGGTCGAACTGGTAGTGGATCGGCGAGGCCGGGCACGCCAGGTTGTAGATCTCGTCCACCTCGACGAACAGCGGGAACGTCACGTCGTGGCGCAGCACCTCGAAGCTCGGGTCGCCCAGCAGGTGCGCGATGTTGTCCTTGCGCCCGGTGAAGAAGTTGTCCGCGCACAGCACGTCGTGCCCGTCCGCCAGCAGCCGCTCGCACAGGTGCGACCCCAGGAACCCCGCGCCCCCGGTCACCAGAACGCGCCGCCGCGTCAGCGACCCGCTCATCGCGAGGTCGCCGGGGCGGCGGGTCCGGGGCGGGCAGGGCAGGGCGGGCGGGGCCTGGACACGGGATGACACTCCGGACGGATCGAGCGGCGAGACTTGCAGAGCCCGGGTGCGGGATCAACTTCGACATCGGGGCGTGCGGACGTAACCGCGCGCCGCGTCGGCGCGAACCGTCCCTGCGGTCGTGTGGGACGGTGACATCACCAACCCGATGGGCCATGGTGCCGCGGACAAAGGATCTGGAGCAATGCTGATACGGGTTGCACGCGGCTGGGAGCTGCCGGAGAGCGCCGCCACGCCGGAAGGCGCCATGCTCGGCCGCCGCATGGCGCTGGGCGGCGCCCTCGCCGGCGCCGCGGCGCTCGGCCTCGCCGGCAGGGCGCGTGCCGCCGCCGCCGCCGCCGCCGCGCAGGACCCCGCAGCCAACCCCGCCTACGTCGCCGGCCGCCCCCTGACGCCCGAGGACGCGGCGACGACCTACAACAACTTCTACGAATTCGGCGAGGACAAGTCGATCTCGCGCGCCGCGCAGAAGCTCCCCCTGTCCCCCTGGGCCATCAGGATCGACGGCCTGGTCGAGGCCCCGATGACCCTCGGCCTCGACGACCTGCTGAAGCGGATGCCGATCGAGCAGCGCGTCTACCGCCACCGCTGCGTCGAGGCCTGGGCGATGACCGTGCCCTGGACCGGCTTCCCCCTCGCCGAGCTGGTCAAGCTGGCCAGGCCCCTGTCCTCGGCGAAATACGTCACCTTCACCACCGCCCAGCTCCCCAAGGTAATGCCCGGCCTGCGCCAGAGCTTCTACCCCTGGCCCTACACCGAGGGCGTCACTATGGCCGAGGCGACCAACCCCCTGCCGTTCCTGGTCACCGGCCTGTACGGCAAGCCCCTGCCGCCGCAGAACGGCGGCCCATTCCGCCTCGCGCTGCCCTGGAAGTACGGCTTCAAGTCCGCCAAGTCGATCGTCGCCGTCAGCTTCACCGACGCCGAGCCGCACACCTTCTGGGAGGCGATCAACCCCGACGAGTACGGTTTCTGGGCCAACGTGAACCCCGGGGTGCCCCACCCGCGTTGGAGCCAGGCCAGCGAGCGCCTGATCGGCAGCGACAACCGCGTGCCCACGCAGCTCTACAACGGCTACGGCGAGTTCGTCGCGTCCCTCTACCCCGACACCACCACCCGGAAGTACTTCATGTGATCGCCCTGCGCGCCTTCAGCCTGATCGCGGCCGGCCTCCTCGTGGGCGCCTTCGCCCTGGCGTTGCTCGGCCCCCAGGACATGACCCTGGGCGAGGCGCTGCACGGTTTCGACGCCACCCTGGTGCCGCGCTTCCAGGCGCTGTGCGGCCCGACGCTGTGGCGCGCCATGGCCCCGCTCATCGTCCGCCCGGCCTGGCTGCCGATCGCGGCGCTCGGGCTGGTCGCGGCCGGCGTGGCGGCATCGCTCGGCACGTCGCGGCCCTCGCAGACCCGGCGCCGCCGGAGCTGACCGGCAGCCGGCAGGACCAAGGCCCTGCCTCGCCGCCGCGGATACCCGCACCGGCAGCCGGCACCTAGGCCACGGGCGTCCGAAGCCCGCCTGTCCCCGGCAGGTCCATGGCGGCCCCGGCCGGCTCTCCCAGCCGCAGCCTGGCCAAGGCGACCATCCGCATCGTCTCCGCCCCGACCGCCCGTGCTTCCAGCGCCGCGAACGCCACGAACTCCGCCGCCTCTGCGTCGTCCCCGCACACCGGCTCCCCGCCGTCCCAGACCGCCGCCAGGTCGAGGATCGTGTAGTGGAAGCGCACCCGCCCCCCCGCGTCGCGATGGATCGAGTCGGCGCAGCCCACGAAGTGCAGCGCGCCGACCTGCAGCCCGGCCTCCTCGCGCAGCTCGCGACGCCCGGCCTGCTCCACCGTCTCGCCAACCCGCTGCGCACCGCCCGGAAGCGCCCAGCGTCCGCGCCCGGGCTCGCGTCCGCGCCGGACCAGCAGAACCGCATCCCCGCGCAGCACGACCACCCCGACGCCGACCAGCGGCCGGTCCGGATACTCCCGGCGCGTCCCCGCCACCCGGACGGGCCGGCCGCTACTTCGGCACCACCGGGGTGCCGTCGCCCTGCATCGTCTGCGGCTTGATCACCGGCGTCGGGAACGACTTGCCGGCCGGAGGCGGCACGTGCATCCCGGCGTCCCCCGTCGGCCCGGGATCGATCACGCCCGCCGAACTGTCGCCGGGCCCCGCGGTCCGCGGCTTGACGATGTCGGGCGGGGTGGTCGTCGTGTCCGACGCGGCCGGTGGATCCGCCGGCGCCACCGCAGGCTGCGCCCTGGCCGGCACGCCTGCCCCGAGCAGCGCAGCTACCCCCAGGGCGCCCGCGCCCACCAGCCTGCGAAGCTGCGCCCTGCGCGCTGGCGACGGCACGGAGGGTACGGTTGCGCAGCGATGTCTCATGGGATCGGCTCCTGGTGTTGTGTGCTCTCGCCGAGCAGGTGGATCGAGAACATCCTTGCGGGATCGGTCCACACGCGCAGCCCGGTCCACCCCGCCTCCGCGGCCAGCGCGCGCAGGCCGTCCACGGTGTGCTTGTAGCTGCTCTCGGTGTGGATGGTCTCGCCGGCCTCGAAGCCGATCCTCCGCCCGCCCAGCCGCACCTCCTGCACGCGCCGGCTGACCAAGTGCATCTCGATGCGCCCGAGCGCCTCGTTCCACACCGCCCGGTGCGCGAACGCGTCCGGGTCGAAGTCCGCCCCCGCCTCGCGGTTCAGCCTGTGCAGCACGTTGCGGTTGAACGCGGCCGTCACCCCCTGCGCGTCGTCGTACGCCGGCACCAGCACCGCCGGATCCTTGCGCAGGTCCGCACCCACCAGGAACCGCGCGCCGCGCCCCAGCGTCGCACGGACCTCGCGCAGGAACGCCCGCACCGCGCCGGGATCGAGGTTGCCGATCGTGGAGCCCGGGAAGAACCCCAGCCGCGGCCGCGCGGCCACCGCCTCCGGCAGCGACAGCGGCGACAGGAAGTCCGCGGTCACCGGATGCACCTCCATCCGCGGATGCGACCGCCCCATCCGTCCCGCCAGCTCCGCCAGCTCCGGCCCCGCAACGTCGATCGGCACGTAGGCGGAGAACCGCGGCGTGGCGTCCAGCAGGAGCAGAGCCTTCGCCTCGTCGCTCGCGCCGTACTCCACCAGCACGGCACCGTCGGCCACGCCCGCCGCCACCTCGGGCGCCACCGTCTCCAGCAACGCGCGCTCGGTCCGCGTCACGTAGTACTCGGGCAACCCGGTGATCAGCCCGAACAGCCGGCAGCCTTCGGGATCGTAGAACAGCTTGGCCGGCAGCGTCTTGCGCGGCGCGCCCAGCCCGGCCAGCGCATCCGCGAGCACGCCCGCGTCGACGCCGGAGCGTACCCCGTCCGCGCGCGCCGCCGCCGCGCCAGCCTCGTGCCCGTCCACGTCAGAGATCGCGCGCCAGGCGCAGCCCGGTCACCTGCCAGCGCTTCTCGGGCGGGAAGAAGTTGCGGTACGACGCCCGGCCGTGCCGCGGCGAGGTCGCGAACGAGCTGCCGCGCAGCACCATCTGCCCGATCATGAACTTGGCGTTGTACTCGCCGATCGCCCCCTCCGGCGGCCGGAACCCCGGATAGGCGAGATACGCGCTGTTGGTCCACTGCCAGACATGGCCGAACATCTCGGCCACGTCGGACGCGGTCTCCAGCTCCGCTTCCGTGGGCAGCCTCGCCCCGGCCCAGCGCGCATAGGCGTCCGCCTCGTACCACGACACGTGGCGCACCGGCGCGTCGAGGTCGAGAGGAGCCTCGCCGCCCAGCCCCATCTGCCGCCACGCGCCGTCCCGCTGCCTCCAGTGCAGCGGCGACACCCAGCCCTCTGCCTGCGCCCGCGCCCACCCGTCTGCCATCCACAGCCCGACCCGCCGATAGCCGCCGTCCTCGACGAAGGCCAGCCACTCGCCGTTGCGCACCAGCCGGTCCGCCAGCCCATGCGGCTGCAGCAGGACCTGGTGGCGCGGCGACTCGTTGTCGAAAGCAAAACCCTCGAAGCTGCCGTCCGCCAGCGCGTGCCCGATCCCGGCGATCCCGCCCTCGCGCGCCACGAACCGCGTCGGCCCCGCCGTGCCCGCCGGCTCGACCCACCCCGGCAGCACCGCCGGCGCCAGTGCCGAGCACGAGAACGCGTGCATCATGTCGGTGAGCAACAGCTCCTGGTGCTGCTGCTCGTGGTGCAGCCCCAGCGACACCAGCGGCTCCAGGTCGGGGCGCCCCGGCAGCAGCGCGTCCATCGCGGCATCGACATGGGCGCGGAACGCCCCGACCCGCTCGCTCGACGGCCGGGTGAGCAGCCCGCGCAGCACACGCGGATGCCGCGCGCCGACCGCCTCGTAGTACGAGTTGAACAGGAACGAGAACTCGGGGTCGAACACGGCGTAGCCGGCGACGTTGGGCACGAGCACGAACTGCTCGAAGAACCACGTCGTGTGCGCGCGGTGCCACTTCGCCGGGCTTGCGTCGGGCATCGACTGCACGACCTGGTCCTCCGCCCCCAGCGCGGCCGCGATCCGGTCGGAATGCGCCCGCACCGTGCGGTAGTCGTCCAGAAGGCGCGGTCCGTGCGTCGCGTCGGCGGCAGGATGGCTGGCAGGCATCGGCGGTCTCCTTGGCTCCGGCAACGGCGCGCGGCGGCCGGGGTTGCCGCCACCATCGGGGCAGGCCAGCCGCCATGGCCGGTCCGAAGGTGAGACCTGTTCGGGGCAATCTCAAGGCGAGCGCCCCGCAACCTCGTTCCCGCAACCGCAAGACAAGGCGCCGACCTCGCCTGCCGAGCCGTCCGGCACACGGCCGGGCCGAGTTGAGCGGGCGTTAGTACGCCGTCAATCCGACGGTGCCTTGATGATCAGGCACAGAAGAGTCGCGAGCATAAACAGGTACTCTGACTCGTCCAGGTTGCAAAAAGCGCCGTATTCTCATCGTTCGCGAGCAATTTGCTTTCCTATTCCTCATGACGGGGTGTAGGGGAGGCATCACGGCATCGTGACACGCTCCCCGGTTGTGGTGGATCAATGACGAGTGACGCCTATACCTGGACGACGTCGACCGGAGGCACGTGGGGCAGCGCGGCCAACTGGCTCGACACGTCCACCGGCATCTCCGGCATGGCCGTGCCCGGCAGCGCGAACAGCGTCGTCGTCAACGGCCCGTCCGGCGCCTCCGTCCAGCAGATCTACGGCCCGGGCCAGGCGGGCGCCGCGCTGTTCCTCAACAGCACGGTCCTGAACGGCACCTACGCGTTCGGCTCGCTCGCGATCGGCAACGCCGTCGCTGTCGGCGGCCTCACCCTTGCCGCCGGCGCCTCGGCCGGCGTGGCCGGCGCGGCCACCCTGCTCGACGGCGCCCTGCTGCTCGCCACCACCTCGCGGCTCTCGGTCGGCGGCACCCTCACCCTGGGCGGCAGCGGCGCCGCACAGCCGTACGCCACGCTGAACGTCGGCGACGGCGCGTCCGCGCTGCTTGCCGGGCTGCAGCTCTCGGCCGGCGTGAAGGACACCGTGGCGGTCGTGGGCTCCGGCAGCCTGGAGATCGGCGCCGGCGGCCAGGCGATCGCCGGCGCCGTGGTCGTCGACGCGGGCGCGCTCGTCTCCGGCGCCGGAACCCTGGGCGCCGGCAGCACGATCGACGACTACGGCACGATCCGGGCGAGCGGCGGCGTCCTGACCCTCGGCAGGGTCGGCGGCACCGGCACGCTCTCGGTCGCGGCCGGCGCCGCCCTCGACCTCGAGGGCGGCACCAGCGGGACGGTGCCCATCGCCATGGCCGCCAACAGCGTCCTCGAGTTCGGCCACGCCGCGGTGGCACCCTCCGGCACGATCACCGGCTTCTCCCCCGGCGACACGATCCTCGACCGCACCGACGCCGTCACGGTGAGCGCCACGAAGCTCTCGGCCGGCCTGTGGTCCCTCTCCCTGCTGAACGGCGCCCAGGTGGAGAGCACGCTCACCCTGGCCGGGACCTACGACGGCGACGTGTTCGCAGCCGCCCCGAACGGCGCCGGCGGCACCAGCATCACCGTCTCGGCCCCCAGCACCGCCTCAGGCACCACCACGACGGGCACCACGACGACCGGCACCGGGGTCGCCGCCCCGCCGCCCGCGGACGACGTCACCGCCGGCTACACCTGGTTCGGGGCGAACGGCAGCTTCTCCACCGGCGCCGACTGGCTCGCCCCCGCAACGGGCGCCTCCGCCGCCAACCCCCCGGGCGCGTCCGACTCCGCCACCATCGCCGGCGGGCAGGGCTCCTACGTCGTGGTCGGCGGCACCGGGCAGGTCGCGTCGCTGAGCCTGATGGGCGACGTCGACCTGACCGGGACCGTCACCGCGGCCAGCACCTCGCTGGGCACCAGCTCGGCCCCGTCCAGCCTTGAGGTCGACGTCGGCGCAACCCTGCGCGGCACCGAGCTGAGCGTGGTCAACGGCAGCGTGGTGGTCAGCGGCGCCGGCGCCACGCTGGCGATCTCGGACCTGCTGACGCTGGGCGGCGGCATGAGCGGCGTCGGCCTGCCCGTCACCGCCCTGTCCGCGTCCGAGCAGGCGGTGGTCACCGTCGGCGACCTGGCGATGGGCGGCGGCAGCGGCGCCACGGTGAGCGTGGACTCGATCTCCTCGATCGAGGTCGGCACCCTCGGCCACGCCGCCGCGGGCGTGGTGACCATCGACGCCGGCGCCTTCCTGCAGGGCGACGGCAACGTCCAGTCCACCGGCTCGATCGTCGACAACGGCAGCCTGATCGCCACCGGCGGCACCATGACGCTGGGCACGATCACCGGCACCGGCACGCTGTCCGTGACCAGCTACTCCGAGGCCATGCTCGACGGCCCGGTCGCCGCCGGCATCACCGTCGACATGACCGGCACGAACACGGTCCTGGGCCTGCTCGACGAGCGCACCCTGCCGGCGGGCACCATCACCGGCTTCGCGATGGGCGACCAGATCCTGCTGCCCAACGACACCATCACCTCGACCCGCTACGTCGCCTCGACCACCGGCGGCGCCGGCACGCTGACGCTGCTCTACTCCGGGCAGGTCGCGGCCACCCTGCTGATGGCCGGCGACTTCAGCGGCTACACCTTCTCCAACGTCCGCTCCGGCACCAACGGCACCGCGATCGTGCTGACCTCGACCGCCGGCACCACCACCGGCACCACCACCGGCGGCAGCGGCGGCACCAGCACCGGCGGCACCAGCACCACTGGAACCAGCACCGGCGGCACCACCGCCACCCCCGACGGCGCCAGCGACTCCTACGTCTGGACCGGCGCCAGCGGCGGCTGGGGCAGCCCGGCCGGCTGGCTCGACGTCACCACCGGCCGTGCCGCCGGCAGCACGCCCGGCGCCGCCAACGCCGTCGAGATCGACGGCCCCGCCGCCACCGCCACGCTGACGGTCGCGGGGCCCGGCGCCGCGCGCTCGCTGCTGGTGCAGGGCAACACCGCCCTGTCCGGCGCGATCACCCTCGGTGCGGTCTCGGTCGGCGCCGGCACCGTGGCCGGCCGGCTCTCGCTCGCCGGCGGCAGCCTCTCGGCCGGCGCCGCGAGCGTCGCGGACGGCACGCTCACCGCCGGCGCCGCGGAGTTCGCGAGCATCTCCGGCCCCCTCGCCGTGACCGGCACCGCGCAGGCGATCGGCGGCACCCTCCAGGCGGCAAGCGCCTCGCTCTCGGGCGGCACGCTCGCGGTCGCCTCGGGCGGTGCCATCGAGATCGGCCTGGCCGGCGGGTCCGCCTCCGGCGCGCTGACCATCGACTCCGGCGCCACCCTGTCCGGCTGGGGCGCCGCCGACACCGCCGGCTCCGTGGTGCTGTTCGGCACGCTCGCCGCCTCGGGCGGCACGCTGTCCGTCGGCACCGTGCTCGGCACCGGCACCCTGTCGATCGGCACCGGCGCCACCCTGGCGCTCGCCGCCCCCGCCGCCGCCGGTGCCTCCGTCGCCTTCGCCGACGCCACCGGCCGCCTCGCCCTGGCAGGCTTCGCCGACGCGCCCGCCGGCCTGGTGAGCGGCCTGGTGTCCGGCGACGTCATCGCCATCGCCGGCGGCGTGGCAACCGCCGCGCTGTGGACCCAGACCGACTCCATCCACGGCACGCTGACCCTGATGCAGGGCGGCCAGGTCGCCGCGACCCTGGCGCTGTCCGGCCAGTACGCCGCCTCCGCGTTCGCCGTGACCGCGGACGGCAGCGGCGGCACGGTCGTCAGCCTCCCCTCCGCCACAGGCACCGGCGGCACAAGCACCGGCGGCACGAGCACA
>CAXSFE010000040.1:0-5473 GCA_964236585.1 uncultured Acetobacteraceae bacterium | reverse complement strand
ACAAGCACCGGCGGCACGAGCACAAGCGGTACAAGCACGGGCGGCACGTCCACGACGCCGCCGACAGCCCCCTCGATCCCGACAAGCGCCGCCACCGACGTCTTCGCCTGGAGCGGCACGGGTGGCACCGACTGGAGCACGGCGTCGAACTGGGCGGACATCACCACCGGCGCAGCCGCCACCGCGGCGCCCGGCGCAGCCGCCACCGTGACCCTGCCCGGTCCCCTCGCGGCACCCGCCCTGCTCTCCGGCGCGGGCAGCGCCGCGAGCCTGGTCGCATCCGGCAACGCCACGCTCGCCGGCGTGTTCACCACCGGCGCGCTGCAGCTCACCGGAACGCTCGACGTCTTCGGCACCCTGACCGCGCACGCCGCCACGCTCGGCGCCGGCCAGCTCTCCGCTTCCGGCAGCGGCAGGGTCTCGATCGTCGGCACCACCACCCTGGGCGGCACCGCGGCCGCCACGCTGCAGGCGGCCGACAACGCCGCGATCCGCCTGGACGGCCTGGTCCTCGCCAACGCAGCCGACTCCGTCGCCACCGCGGGCAGCGGCTCGATCGAGATCGGCCAGACCGGCGCCCCGGCCGCGAACGCGATCACCGTGGACGCCGGCGCCGCGGTCTCCGGCTTCGGCCTGCTCGGCCTCTACGGCACGCTGGTCAACAACGGCGCGATCACCGCCCAGGGCGGCACCCTCTACGTCGGTGCCACCAGCGGCACCGGCACCCTGGCCGCAGCCCCCGGGGCCGTGCTGGAGCTGACCGGCTTCGCCAACGCGGGCCAGTCGATCCACCTGCTCGGCACCGGCAGCACGCTCGCCCTGTCGAGCGTGTCCTACCTGCCGGGCGGCGTGCTCTCCGGCCTGCAGCCCGGCAACACGCTGGTCATCGACCAGGCCGCGGTCACGACCACCTTCTCCGCGGCCACCGACGTGCTCAGCATCGTGTATGGCACCCAGGTGCTCGGCACGGTGCAGCTCTCCGGCAACTACACCAACGAGACGTTCACCGCGACCAGGACCGGCAACAACACCTCGATCGGGGTCGCCGTCGCCACCGCCAGCTCCGGCAGCGGCGGCACGAGCACCACCGGGACGAGCACCAGCAGCACCGGCACCGGAACGAGCACGACTGGAACAACCACCACCGTGACAAGCACCACGGGTACAAGCACCGGAACCGTCACCACCACGACCGGCACCAGCACCGTGACCGGCGCGACCGGCACCGGAAGCGGCACCCCTGTCTCCGTGGGCGTGGTCACGCCCACCAACCCGACCACCGGCAGCACCACCCCGGTCAGCACCCTGGGATCGGGCACCGGCACCGGCACCCCCGTCAGCGTCGGCGTCACTCCCATCTCCGGCACCCCGGTCAGCGCCTACCCCGGCACCGCGCCCGCAACCGGCACCGGCACCACCGCGACCACCGAGTCGACGCAGACCACCTCGACGGCGGCGCTCGACCTCACCCAGCACTCCGAGACCTACCAGGGCGTGGTCCGCCAGCTCATCGGCACGCTCTCGGCCACGAGCCACCTCGTGATCTCCTCGGACGGCGCCGCCGTCGCCACCGCCGCGGTCGCCGGCGTGGCCAACGTCCTGCAGGTCACCAGCCCGACAGAGGGCGGCACGATCACCGCGCCCAGCGGCTACCAGGTCGTGATCCTCAACGGCACCACCGACGCCACGCTCACCGACGGCGGCGCCGGCAACGTCCTGCTCGCCGGCAACGGCGGCACCGACATCCTCCTCGGCCTCGGCGTCAACGACACGGTGCTCGGCGGCGAGGGCCCCGGCCAGAACCAGATCACCCTGGCGATCGGCGGCAGCGTTCTGGGCGGCACCGGCAGCGGCACCATCACCACCGGGACCGGCCTGGCCACCGTGACCACCCAGGCGCAGGCCCAGGACATGATCATGCTGGGCAGCGGCGACACGCTGGTCAACGCGCGCGGCAGCGACACCATCCACGGCGGCAGCGGCAGCGACACCATCTTCGCCGCCAGCGCCGTGACCGACTACGGCAGCCGCGCCGGCAACAGCTACTTCGTCAGCGGCGGCTACGCCAGCACGGTGATCGGCGGCGCCGGCTCCGAGACCGTCTACGGCAGCAACGGCGACGGCGGCGTGGTCACCGCCGGCACGGGCGCCATGGAGTTCGTCGGCGGCCCCGGCCGCAGCACCTTCACCGGCGGGGCCGGCACCGCCCTGGTCTACGGCGGGATCGGCGGCGGCACGATGACCGACGGCGCCGGCGGCGGCGCCTTCTACGGCGCCCCCGCCACCGCCGGCACCGCGATCACCGTCGGCAACGGCGCCAGCACCGTCACCGCCGCCGACAACAACGTCGTCGCCATCGTCGGCTCCGGCCAGGTGCTCGCGGTCGGCGGCGCCGGCAACGTCACCCTGAACGGCGGCGCCTCCACCGCGTCCAACACCTACTTCTCCGGCTTCGGCACCAGCCAGATCACCGGCGGCTCCGGCAACGACGCGTTCTTCGCGGGGCTCGGCTCCGCCACCATGACCGGCGGCGGCGGCAGCAACCTCTACATCTTCGTCAACACCGACTCCGGCAACACCAACGTCATCACCGACTTTAAGGTCGGCGTGGACACGATCTCGCTGAAATACTACGGCGCCGGTGCCGACGCGGCCGCCTATGCCTCCCGCACCGCAACCGGCGGCGGCACCCAGGTCACGCTCTCCGACGAAACCAAGATCATGTTCCAGGGCGTCTCCAATTTGACCCAGGCCAGCTTCACCTGAGCGATCCGGGTCGAGCCCCATGCCCGGGCAGGAGCGCCAGACCCTGCCGGGACTCGAACGGGGCCTGACGCCGGCGGCTGGCGTCGTTGACCTGGAGCAAAGCAAGGCTGGGCTCTGCCCAGACCCGCCAGGGGCGAGCCGCCCCTGGACCGGCCTTACTTAAGTCCAGGTTTCCAAAGGCTCCGCCTTTGGCGGGGTCCAGGGGCAGAGCCCCTGGCCTTCCTCAGGACAGCCCCGCCCGGATCCCCTGCGCCGCATCCCGCACCGCGGCCGCGCCGTGCAGCCGCTCCAGCCGCCGTATCGTGAAGTGCGCCCTCGCCAGGTCCCTGTAGTGCGCGAGAAACGCCGCGTTCAGCGCCGCCCCGGTCAGCGCGCCCGCGATCGGCACCGCCTGCAGCGCGAACTTCTGCGACAGCGTGACCCCGTATCGCGCCGCGACCTCGCTCGCGAGCATCACCATGGGCCGCCCCTGCATCAGCAGCCGCGCCGAGAAGTACCCCAGCTCGGACTCGCCCGCCGCCGCCTCGTCGCCCGCCTCGCCGGGGCCGCGCAGGGCGAACACCTCCAGGCACGCGCGCCGGGCCGCCGGGCTCGACAGATCCTCGCCCTCCTCGCGCGCGATGGCCGCGATCTCGCGCATGATCGACAGCGTGGTGATCGTGGCGTCCGGCAGGAACCCGGCCATCCCCGCGAAGCCACCCGCAGCACCCGACACCATCACCGCCGCCCTGCGCAGCAGCCCGGCGCGGCGCGGATCGCCCTCCGTCAGGTCGAGCCCGAGGATCGCCACGTCGTAGGCCCGCGCCAGCGCCGCCTCCGCCACGCCGCGCATCCGGCTCTGCAGCGGCCCGGGCACGCCGAGGCCGCGCGCGCCCATCCGCGTCGCCCGCCCCAGCGCCCCGCCCATCAGGTCGGCCACCCGCACCACCAGGCCACGCCCGGACTCCAGCCGCTCCAGCGCCTCGCGCAGCGCAGCGCCAGCCGACGCGGGAAGCCCCGTCGTGGTCATCGCGGTCGTCTCCGGCATGGCGGCCCCCTCGTTCTGCGGGCGGTGAACGCGCGAACGGGCAACCGGGTGCAGGCCGGCGAGGCCAGGCACTCGCACCGCCGCGCGGTCCCTCCCGCCCGGAACAGCCATGCGAGATCCCGGGCATCCCGGAGACGGTCACGGAACCGGGAAACCCGACTTCGTGCGCCGCAGCAGAAAGAAAGCATGTTCTTTCTTGAAAGAAAGAACCAAAGAACTTTTGCCCAATGGGGCACGGAGCCGCCCGCTCGGCAGGAACCTCACGGACACAGTCTTTTTGCTTCTTTTTCTTCAGAAAAAGAAGGTTCTTGCTGGCCTTCTCGAACGAGGAGCTGCCGTGCAATCCACAACAGCCCCTAGCGCTGCGGCGGCGCCGTCATCGCGAGCTTGCGGGCCGTGCGCAGCAGGAACGCCTGGTCCTCCGGCGCGCACTCGCGATACAGCCGCAGCAGCGCCAGCTCGTCCCCGCTCGACGCCTCCGCCCCGGCGCGCGACGCGGCGCCGTGCAGCAGCACCTCGACGCCGATGCCGAGCACGTCCGCGATCCGGCTGAGGTTGCCGCGCACCTGCCCGGCGCGGTCCGTCTCCCACTGCGCCACCGCGCTGCGCGAGACCCCGGTGGCCGCGGCGAGATCCTCCTGCGTCAGGCCTCGTTCACGGCGCAGGCTGCGGATCCGCATGCCCACGCTTTCGGCCTCGAGTGCGACTTGTGCCATGGGCAACAATCTGCGTCACTGCCGCTAACAAGACAACAATAACACTTGCGATCACGCACCCGTGATCACGTAGCCCCATACCTTACCGAATCCAGACGGGCCGGGCCTCCTCCTGCCGCCATGGCCGTGCTCCCCTGCCGTGCCGACACCGCCTCTTCATGACGCATCCACTAACGCTGCAGCACGAACTCCGACACCGGCCGACGACTCTCCCACGCCAGCCGCTCCAGCTCCGGCCGCTCGTCCTCGGCCTGGGGATGGCCAAGACAGAAGTACCCGATCATCCGCCACGCCGTGGGCAGGTCGAGCGCCGCCGCCACCTCCGCCTGGTCGAGGATCGACACCCAGCCCAGCCCCAGCCCCTCCGCCCGCGCCGCCAGCCACAGCGTGTGCACGGCCGTGACCACGGAGTACTCCGCCATCTCCGGCATGCTCGCCCGCCCGAGCCCGTGCCCCGCCTCCGTCCCGCGATCGGCGAACACCGCGAACTGCACCGGCGCGTCCTCCAGCCCGGACAGCTTGAGCCGCGCGTAGCGTTCCGCGCGCTCGCCGTCGTAGCAGGCCAGCGCCCGGGCGTTGCTCGCGCGGAAGATCTCGCGGACCCGGTCACGCCGCGCCGGATCGGCGACCACCGCGAACCGCCACGGCTGGCAGAGCCCGACCGAGGGCGCCAGGCACGCGGCGGCGATCAGCCGCTCCAGCGTCCCCGGCGCCAGCCGGTCGCGCCGGAACCGGCGCACGTCGCGCCGCCAGCGGAACAGCGCGTCCAGCCCCGCCCGGAACGCCGCGTCGAACCCCGGCGCGCCCCCCGGCCCGGCAGCGCCGGCCTCCCCGCCGCCTGCACCGCCATCCGCCCAGCCTGCAGCCCCGGAGCCGCCACCCCCCGCCTCGGCCGGCCCGATCCCGCCCCCACCCGCGAGGCCGCCCGCCCGCCCGCCCGAACGCGCCGTCCCGCCCGCAAGCG
>CAXSFE010000039.1:0-29602 GCA_964236585.1 uncultured Acetobacteraceae bacterium | reverse complement strand
GGGACAAACCGGAAAAGGAAGGCCAGGGGCTCTGCCCCTGGACCCCGCCAAAGGCGGAGCCTTTGGAAACCTCTACTTAGGTAAGGCCGGTCCAGGGGCGGCTCGCCCCTGGCGGGTCTGGGCAGAGCCCAGCCTTGCTTGCTTCAGGCCGCCGTCGCCATCCCGCGCAGCACGTACTGCAGGATACCCCCGTGGCGGTAGTACTCCACCTCGTCGAGCGTATCGACGCGGCAGATCAGCGACACCTCATCCGTCGTGCCGTCCGCGCGCTGGATGCGCATCGGCACGCGCATGCGCGGCGTGATCGTCTCCAGCCCCACGAGGTCGAACGTCTCGTCGCCCTGCAGCGCCAGCGTGTGCCGGTCCACGTTGAGCGGGAACAGCAGCGGCAGCACGCCCATGCCCACCAGGTTGGAGCGGTGGATGCGCTCGAAGCTTTCCGCGATCACCGCCTTGACGCCCAGCAGCATCGTCCCCTTCGCCGCCCAGTCGCGCGACGAGCCCATGCCGTACTCCTTGCCGCCGAGGATCAGCAGCGGCACGCCGTCGGCCTTGTAGCGCATCGCCGCGTCGTAGATCGGCATCTGCTCGCCCGACGGCATGTGGCGCGTGATGCCGCCCTCGATGCCGGCGACCATCTCGTTCCGGATGCGGATGTTGGCGAAGGTGCCGCGCATCATCACCTCGTGGTTGCCGCGGCGCGACCCGTACGAGTTGAAGTCCCCCTGGCGGACCTGGTGCTCGCCGAGATACTCGCCGGCGGGCGAGGTCTTCTTGATCGAGCCGGCCGGGCTGATGTGGTCCGTCGTGATGTTGTCGCCGAGCAGGCCCAGCGCCCGCGCACCCACGATGTCGCCCTTGGCCACCGGCTCCATGGTGATGCCGTCGAAATACGGCGGGTTCTTCACGTAGGTGGAGCCGTCGTTCCAGCGGTAGGTCTCGCTCCCCGTCTCGACCTGCAGCGCCTGCCACTCCTTGGTGCCCTTCGACACCTCGCCATAGCGCCGCACGAACTGCTCGCGCGTCACCGACGAGGCGACCAGGTCCGCGATCTCCTTGTTGGTCGGCCAGATGTCGCGCAGGAACACCGGCTGCCCGTCGCTCCCGGTGCCGAGCGAGGCCGTCGTGATGTCCTCCATCATGGTGCCGAGCAGCGCGTAGGCGACCACCAGCGGCGGGCTGGCGAGGTAGTTGGCCCGCACGTTCGGGCTGATGCGCCCCTCGAAGTTGCGGTTGCCCGACAGCACGGAGACCGCGACCAGCTTGTTGTCCTCGATCGCATCGACGATCGGCTCAGGCAGCGGCCCGGAATTGCCGATGCACGTCGTGCAGCCATACCCCACCAGGTTGAACCCGAGCGCGTCCAGGTCCTCGGACAGCCCCGCGCGATCCAGGTACTCCGTCACCACCTGCGACCCCGGCGCCAGCGACGTCTTCACCCACGGCTTCGGCGTGAGCCCCTTCGCCCGCGCCTTTCGGGCCACAAGACCGGCCGCCACCAGCACGTAAGGGTTCGACGTGTTGGTGCACGACGTGATCGCCGCGATCACCACGTCGCCGTGCCCGATGTCGTAGTTCGACCCGAACACGTGCGCCTTGCGCCCAAGGTCGTTGGCCGGCACGCCCAGGCTTTTCGTCAGCTCGGCCGCGAACGCCGCCGACGCGGACTTCAGCGACACCCGATCCTGCGGCCGCTTCGGCCCGGACAGGCACGGCTCGACGCTGGCGAGATCGAGCTCCAGCGTGTCCGTGAACATCGGCTCCGGCGTCGAGGCATCGCGGAACATGCCCTGCGCGCGCAGGTACGCCTCGACCAGGGCGACCCTCTCCTCGTCGCGCCCGGTCTGGCGCAGGTAGTCCAGCGTCAGCGCATCGACCGGGAAGAACCCGCAGGTCGCGCCATACTCGGGCGCCATGTTGCCGATGGTCGCGCGGTCCGCGACCGGCAGGTGGTCGAGCGCGTCGCCGAAGAACTCGACGAACTTGCCCACCACGCCCTTGGCCCGCAGCATCTGCGTCACCGTCAGCACGAGGTCTGTGGCGGTCGCCCCCTCCGGCATCCGCCCGGTGAGCCGGAACCCGATCACGTCGGGGATCAGCATGGCGATCGGCTGCCCGAGCATGGCTGCCTCCGCCTCGATGCCCCCCACGCCCCAGCCCAGCACGCCCATGCCGTTGACCATCGTCGTATGGCTGTCGGTGCCGTACAGCGTGTCCGGATACGCGAAGGTCGTGCCGTCGACCTCCGCGGTCCACACCGCCTGCGCCAGATACTCGAGGTTCACCTGGTGGCAGATCCCCGCCCCCGGCGGAACGACCCGGAAATTCTCGAACGCCTCCTGGCCCCAGCGCAGGAAGGCATACCGCTCGCCGTTGCGCTCGAACTCGATCTCGACGTTGCGCTGCAGGGCGTCCGGCGTGCCGGACACGTCGACCATCACCGAATGATCGATCACCAGGTCAACGGGAACCAGCGGGTTCACCTTCTGCGGGTCGCCGTTCAGCCGCGTGATGCCGTCGCGCATCGCGGCGAGGTCCACCACGGCGGGCACGCCCGTGAAGTCCTGCATCAGGATGCGCGCGGGCTTGAACGGCACCTCCTTCGTCGAGCTGCCCCCCTCCAGCCAGCCGACGATGGCGCGCGCGTCGTCGACCTTGTACGAGCGGCCGTCCTCGAAGCGCAGCACGTTCTCCAGCAGCACCTTGAGGCTGACCGGCAGGCGGTCGACGGTGCCGACGGCTTTCGCGGCTTCGGGGATGGAGAAGTAGTCGTAGCGGCGACCGCCCACATCGAGGGTCCGGCGTGTGCGGAGCGTGTCGTGCCCGACGGTCTTCATGGCATTCCTTTGGTCAGCGTCTGTGCGGCAGCCCGCGCGCGGCCGGCCTGCTTGATCCCCGCCCCGGGTTACACCATACCCGCGCATTGCCCGTCCAGGCTCGCGCCCCACGGCACGGCGGCAGGAGCCGGTGCGCCGGCCACGTCCGGGCGGGCCGCCATCTGGCCTGATGTGGGGCGGGCTGGCACTGCGATCCAGCCCTGCCCTGCCGCGGGGCACACCGACCGGGGACACGGGATGCGACTGGTGGCGAGCGGCCTGGCGGTGCTGCGCGGCGAGCGCCTGGTGCTGCGCGATGTCGATCTGTCGGTGGCGGCCGGCGGTGCCACGCTGCTGCTCGGCCGCAACGGCGCGGGCAAGTCCACCCTGCTGCGGGTGCTGGCGGGCCTGCGCCGCCCGGACGCGGGAACCCTGAGCTGGGACGGCCGCGACGCGCTCTCCGACCCCGCCGCCCACGCGGGCAGCTGCGCCTACCTGGGCCACGCCGACGCGATCAAGCCCGGCCTCACCGCGGCGGAGAACCTCGCCCTGGCGGCGCGGGTCGGCGGCGGACGCGTCGCCGACGCCCTGGACCGCCTCGACCTGGCGCCGCTGGCGGAGCTGCCGGCGCGGATGCTGTCGGCGGGCCAGAAGCGGCGCCTGGCGCTGGCGCGGCTGTCGCTGTCGCGCGCGGCGCTGTGGCTGCTGGACGAGCCGACGCTGGGCCTGGACGTGGCCTCGGTCGCGCGCTTCGGGACGATGCTGGCCGCCCACCGCGCGGCCGGCGGCGTGGTCGTGAGCGCCACGCACCTGCCGCTGCCGCTGCCCGGGGCGGAGGAACTGCGGCTTGGGACATAGGGAAGCGACGCGCCAGGAAGAACAGCAATCATGTTCTTTCTTGAAAGAAAGAACCAAAGAACTTTTGCACACAAGATCCCGTCCCCGACCGCCTGCCCCCGACCCCATGGGCAAAGTCTTTTTGCTTCTTTTTCTTCAGAAAAAGAAGACGCTTGCTGTCTTCCCATGACCCTCTTCCTCGCCCTCCTCTCGCGCGAGCTCCGCCTCTCCCTCCGCCACGGCGCCGACAGCCTGGGCGCGGTGCTGTTCTTCTTCCTGGCCGGCGCGCTGTTCCCGCTGGCGATCGGCCCGGCGCCGGAGATGCTGGGCCGCCTGGCCCCTGGCGTGGTGTGGGTGTGCGCGCTGCTGGCAACGCTGCTGCCGCTCGACCGGCTGTTCGGCGCCGACCTGGACGACGGCTCGCTGGACCAGCTGCTGCTGACGGGCATGCCGGCGGGCGGCGTCGCGCTGGCCAAGGCGTGCGCCCACTGGGTGGTCACCGGCCTGCCGCTGCTGCTGGCGGCGGGGCCGCTGGCGGTGATGCTGCGCATGCCGACCGACGGCGTGGCGGCCCTGCTGGCGGGGCTGCTGCCGGGCACGCTGGCGCTGTCGCTGCTGGGCACGACCGGCGCCGCGATCGTGCTGGGCGCGCGGCGCGGCGGCGTGCTGCTGCCCCTGCTGGTGCTGCCACTGGCAACCCCGGTGCTGATCTTTGGCGCTGCGGCCGCCGACGCGGCGGCGACCGGAACAAGCGCGCGGCCCCACCTGCTGCTCCTGTGCGCCGTGCTGGCGGTGGCAGCGCCGCTGTGCCCGCTCGCGGCGGGGGCGGCGCTGCGCGGCGCGGTGGAATAGGCCACGCCGGCACCACTGTGGCGTGTGTGCCGAAACACTGTTGCGGCGAAGTCACAGCTGACTGCGATGATGCCCGTCGGACGGGCTGTCGTCGTGCGCCCGGGTCGGCGAGGCAGAGGCGTGTGCTAGGGCTTGGCGCGATCCGGCACGGCCGGCGGCAGCCTGCCGCCGGTTGGCGAAGCCTTATCCCACAGCGGAGACCACCGATGCGTCAGCTTGCCGTTGCAGCCGTGCTGCTGCTGTCCCTGCCAGCCCTCGCGCTCGCCCAGAGCTCGACCACCATGAGCCCGGCCAGCCCGAACTCCGGCTCGCAGATGCCCCAGCCCGAGAACAGCCTGCCGTCGAGCGCCGCCACCGGCATGCAAAGCGACACGGCCGGCACGATGCACCACCACAGGACTCGCCATCATCACCGCAAAGTGCATCACAAGAACCCCAGCCACGCGATGAGCCAGACGGTTCCGCAGAGCACAGCCCAGTAGTATACGAACGTCCTGTCCCAATTCGAAGAGGTTTGCCTATGCGTAAGCTGATCCTCGCCGCAGCGATGCTGCTGGCGCTGCCCACGCTCTCGATGGCGCAGGATGCGCTGACCTCCACCACCAGCCCGCCCAACCCCGGCACCGGCTCGCAGATGCCGGAGCCGGCCAACAGCCTGCCCAGCAACAGCGCGACCTCGGTCGCGACCTCCTCCACGCCGGGCCGTCACCGCCGCACCGTGAACAAGTCCAACCCCGGCCGCGCGATGAGCACCACCCGCCCGACGCCGATGTCGCAGTAGCCGCCCGGCCGGGACGCGGGTCCACACCGCGTCCCGGCGACACCGCAGGACGCAAGCCCCAGCAGGGACGGTTCCCGCCCCGTCCGTCGACACCGGGCCCACGCCCGCTCCAACCCCTGGATAATCCGCCACTGTGCCTCCGGCCGGACCGACCCGGCCCACCCGCGCGTGGCTCAGCGGCGGGGCTTCGGCTCGAAGCGGTACGGACTGTCGCTCGTGGTCATGGGGTCGAGCGCCAGCCGGTGCTCCAGGGGCGGGAACGCCCGGCTGCGGCAGCCCTCGCGCTCGCACAGCCGGCAGGACAGGCCGATCCCCACCGTGGCCCGCTCGATGTCCATCGCATCGGCGTACACCAGGTCCGGCGCGTGCCCGATGTCGCACCCCATCGCGATCACGTGCACCGGGTTCGGCTCGCCCCACATGGCCGCCGGCTTGCTGACCGTCCTGGCGAAGCACAGGAACGTCGCGCCGTCCGGCAGCTGCGCCACCTGCACCCGCATCGCGCCCGGCGTGGCGAACGCCGCATGCACCACCCAGCGCGAGCACGACCCCCCGAAGCGCGCGAACGGGAAGCCGGCCGCGGAGAACCGCTTGGTGACGTTGCCCGCCGGATCGACGCGCAGGAAGAAGAACGGCACGCCCCGGGCGCCCGAGCGCTGCAGGGAGGACAGCCTGTGGCAGGCCTGCTCGAAGCTGACGCAGAACCGGGCCGCCAGCAGCTCGACATCGTGGCGCAGCGCCTGCGCCGCCTCCAGGAACGGCAGGTACGGCATCAGCAGGCACCCGGCGCCGTAGTTGAGCAGGGCGATGCGGATCAGCGCCGCGGCCTCCGTGGAGGAGGGCGCGATCACCGCCAGCTCCGCCTCCACCGCGTCGCGCGCCTCCAGCAGCATGAGCTGGAACGCCATGTGGAAGCCCCGGCTCTCCCGCGGCAGCTGCTCGGACAGGGTGAGCGAGCGGGCGACAGGATCGTAGCGGCGCAGCGCCCCCTCCAGCGGGGCGACGCGCACGCTCAGCCCGTGGGTTCGGCGCAGCCGCTCGGCCAGCGCGTGGTTGGTCTCCGGCGGCGTGGCCGCCAGCTCCGCGCCGATCGCCTCCGCGGCCGCCTCCACACCCTGGAAATGGTTGGCCCGCTCGTGGAAGGCGTCGCGCGCCTCCTCGTTCGGCAGCAGGATGCGCCGCCCGGACGGCAGGGCGAGCCCGCTGGCATCGTCGCGGGCCACGCGCCATGCGCGATACAGTGCAAGAACCGCGCGCGCCGCTCCCGGCGAGTTGGCCAGCGACTCGATCTCGGTCTCGCCGACGTGCTCGTTGCCGAGCAGCGGGTCCGCGAACGCCTCGCGCAGCCCGGCCTCCATCTGCCGCTCCTGCGCGCCGGACAGGGCCGCGAGATCGACCCGCAGCACCTCGGCCAGGCGTATCAGCAACGAGGCGGTCACGTTCCGCTGGTCATGCTCGATCAGGTTGAGGTAGCTCGCGGAGATGCCGAGCCGGACGGCAAGGGCCTGCTGCGACATCGCCTGTTCGAGACGCAGCCGACGGACCGTGCGGCCGATGAGGGGTCGTGCCATGACGTGCATGTTTTACAACTTCACACCGCGTGCTGTGAAGGCCTCGACCGGATTTCGACGCACGACCTGTTTGTGCGCTGCAACAACGCATGGACCGTGTTAATTGTTGACCGGCACTGATGGCCAGGAGATGCAGAGATGACGCCGAGCGTGAACCACAGCCCCGACGGGATGGGCGGCAGCGCCCCCCAGGACCCGAAGCGCTTCGAGGGCATCCGCCGCGACTACACCCCCGCCGAGGTCGCCCGCCTGTCCGGCTCGTTCCACGTCGAGCACACGCTGGCCAAGATGGGCGCCGACCGCCTGTGGCACCTGCTGCAGACCGAGCCCTACGTGAACACGCTCGGCGCGCTGACCGGCAACCAGGCGATGCAGCAGGTCAAGGCCGGCCTCAAGGCGATCTACCTGTCCGGCTGGCAGGTCGCGGGCGACGCCAACAGCAACGGCGAGATGTACCCCGACCAGTCGCTCTACCCCGTCGACTCGGTGCCCAAGGTCATCACCAGGATCAACAACTCGCTGCGCCGCGCCGACCAGATCGCCCACCTCGAGGGCGACGACACCCAGTACTGGATGGCCCCGATCGTCGCCGACGCCGAGGCCGGCTTCGGCGGCGCGCTCAACGCCTTCGAGCTGATGCGCGCCATGATCCACGCCGGCGCCGCGGGCGTGCACTTCGAGGACCAGCTCGCGTCCGAGAAGAAGTGCGGCCATCTCGGCGGCAAGGTCCTGGTGCCGATCAGCCAGCACATCCGCACGCTCAACGCCGCCCGCCTCGCCGCCGACGTCGAGAACGTGCCGACCGTGCTGCTGTGCCGCACCGACGCCCACTCCGCCCAGCTGCTCACCGCCGACGTGGACGAGCGCGACCGCCCCTTCATCACCGGCGAGCGCACCCCCGAGGGCTTCCACCGCATCAAGCCGGGCGTCGGCGTCGACTACGCCATCGCCCGCGGCCTCGCCTACGCCCCCTACGCCGACCTGCTCTGGTGGGAGACCAGCGAGCCCAACCTCGAGGAGGCCGAGCGCTTCGCCAACGAGATCCACGCGCAGTTCCCCGGCAAGATGCTTGCCTACAACTGCTCGCCCTCGTTCAACTGGAAGAAGAAGCTGTCCGAGGACAAGATCGGCAGCTTCCAGAAGGCGATCGGCGCGATGGGCTACAAGTTCCAGTTCGTCACGCTGGCCGGCTTCCACAGCCTGAACCACTCCATGTTCAAGCTCGCCAAGGGCTACAAGGAGCGCGGCATGGCCGCCTACTCCGAGCTGCAGCAGGCAGAGTTCGCCTCCGAGGTCGACGGCTACACGGCGACCCGCCACCAGCGCGAGGTCGGCACTGGCTGGTTCGACGCTGTCGCCACCACCGCGGCGGGCGGCCAGTCCTCCACCACCGCGATGGCCGGCAGCACCGAGACCGACCAGTTCCACGACAAGGCCGAGGCCGTGCAGGCCCCCGGCCACAACTGGGGCTCCGAAGCCGCAGAGTAGACGACGCCAGGTTTAGGGAGGGTGTCGGGGCGCGGGGATCAACCCCGCGCCCTTTCCATGTCCGGATGGCGCTCAGGGCGCAGGGTCGGAGGCGCCCTCGTCGACGTCGTCGTCGGGCACGACGGCCAGCAGGATGACGACCAGCACGAGGACGGCGACGCCGAGCACGCCGAGCCCCGTCGGCCAGCCCAGCCTGGACGCCACGACCGCGGCCCCAACGACGCCGAGGACGCTGAGACCACACAGGACCGCGCGGCGTGCCGCATCACCGGTGACGTTGTCCTGGTCGTCCTGCATGGCCCATCCCCCGGCTGCGTGCCGACACCGGGTTACAGGCCAGAACTGAACGAACCGTTAACCGAGGAACGATCAGCGTGCGGCGTTATCGTCCCGCCCCGCCGACCGGCCTGGCCAGGCTCAGAAATCGATGCAGCGGCCCTTGCTCTCCCAGTCGCCGTAGCGCGTCGGGTCCTTGCCCTTGGGGCCGCCGATCTCCTTCGGCGGCTCGGGACGCTGAGCCGCCGGGTCTGGCGCCGGCACGGTCCGGGGGGCGGGAGCCTGGTCGGATGTCTTGGTCATCGGCAGCACATCGTGGCCAGGGCCGCGCTGCGCAAGGCACCCACCACCCGCAGCCGGAGCCTCATGCCGGCGGCGACAGATCGTGACCTGCCAGGGAAAGCAAGCCTGGGCTCTGCCCAGACCCGCAAAGGGTCCGAGGACCCTTTGATCCCTTGACTTAAGGAAGGCGATCCAAGGGCCCAGCCCTTGGCGGGGTTTGGGGCAGAGCCCCAACCTTGCCTGCCCGTGGCCCGCCGTTCAGTGGTGTTCCGCCTCCGCAAGCCGCTGCGTGGCAAGCACGTGCCAGGGCGCGTCCGCCGCCCCGGCCGCGAGCGCCTGGCGGTACAGCTCGGCCGACTCCCCGTCGACGTGGCCCTGCGCGCGTGTGGTGGCCTCGGCGACCTCGAAGGCCACGGTGGCGTCGAACCGGACCCCGAGGGCGCGGCGCCAGGCGGCCGCCGCGTCGCCCCAGTGTCCGAGGGTGGCCTCGGCCTGCCCGAGGATCAGCAACCCCTGCCGCGCCTGGTCCGACCCCGGCGGCAGCTTGGCGATGCTGTCGCGCAGCTCGCCCAGCAGCTTGTCGTCCTCCGCCGCCCGGCCGCTCGACGCCGCGATCCTCGCCGCCAGCGGCGCCGCCGGCAGGTCCGGCCGCCCCGCCGACATCAGGTACAGCCCGACGGACACGCCCGGCACCAGCAGCAGCGCCGCCACCAGCGGCCCGCGCGCCGCGCGCACCGGGGCCACCTCGTCGCGCGCCGCCTCGGCGAGCAGGCGGCGCTGCACCTCCAGCCGCGCGCTGCCGTGGTCCGCCGGCGCAATGCGCCCCTCCCCAAGGTCCCGGTCCAGCTCCGCAAGCTGCGCGCGGTGCAGGGCCAGCGCGGGATCGCGCCGCCCGCGCACGGTGACGCCGCGCCCGATCGCCCACACCACCGGGCTCAACGACAGCACGCACAGGCAGCCGATCGCCAGCCAGACCATCAGGCCACGCCGCCCCGAACCGACGCGCGCCCCGCCCCCACGCTCATCGTGCGCCGGTCAGCTCGGCCAGCCGCACCTGCTCGGCCTCGTCGAGCGGCGCCGGCCCCGCCGCCGGACGCCGCCGCGCCAGCCACGCCGCCCCCAGCCCCGCGAACAGCGCCAGGAACGGCGAACCCCACAGCAGCAGCGTCGCCGCATCCAGTGGCGGACGCAGCCGGACGAAGTCGCCGTACCGCGCGACCATCCACGCGATGATCTGCCCGTCGCTGTCCCCGGCCACCACGCGCTGCCGCACGATGGCGCGCAGGTCGCGGGCCAGCGGAGCGCCCGAATCCTCGATGCTCTCGTTCTGGCACACCAGGCAGCGCAGCTGCGAGCCGACCTGCTCCGCGCGCGCCTCCTGCGCCGGGTCGCGCAGCATCTCCGCCGGGTCGCTCAGCGCCAAAGCTGGTCCCGCCAGAAGACTCAGGGCAAGGACGGCGGCAACGGCATGACGCAGGGGCATTTCATGGTCCGGTTCTGGCGAAGCTGACTGAACAGGCCGGTCAGCGGCGGCATGCGGCCGGGCAATCCCTCCCGGGTGGCAGGCCGCGGCCTGCGGGAACAGCGCTCAGCCGAGCTTGCGCAGCAAGGGCATCAGTTGCTGCCGAACGACGTCCGGATCAAGCGGCCCCGCCCAGTGCCAGTGCACGACCCCGGCGCGATCGACGACGTAGCTCTCCGGCACCCCCGTCACCCCCCAGTCGATCGCGACCCGCCCGTTCGCATCCCGGGCCACGCGGGCATAGGGGTTCCCGTTGTGGCGCAGGAAGTCGGTCCCCGCCTCCAGACGGTCCTCGTAGGTGATGCCCCAGATCGGCATGCCGGCGCGCGCAAGCTGCGTCAGCAGCGGCGCCTCCTGCACACACGGGATGCACCAAGACGCGAAGAAATTCACCAAAACCGGCCGCGGTGGTGCGGCGAGGTCGGCCGAGGAGAACCCCTGCCCCGCCGACCCGTCCGGCAACGGCTGAGCCGGCAGGTCGAACGGCGGCACCGCGTGCCCGACCAGGGGGCTTGGCACCCCGTGCGGGTCGAACGCCCCAGTGCGCATGCGGTCGAGCATGGTCCAGAACGCGACCCCCCCGGCCGCCGCGATCCCGAGCGGCGCAAGCATCAGCGCGCGGCGGCGATCGAGCGCGATCATGCGGAAGGAAGCCCAGGCAGCAAGCAAGGCCGGGCTCTGCCCGGACCCGCAAAGGGTCCGAGGACCCTTTGATCCCTTGACTGAAGGGAAGCCATCCAAGGGGCTTCCCTTGGCGGGGTCCAGGGGCAGAGCCCCTGGCCTTCCTTGCTTCTCACTCCGCCGCCACGACCAGGCTGCGCCGCCGCGCCGGCGCCCCCACCCGCAGCCTGCGGTCCGCCAGCGACAGCACGCCCCCCGCCGCCATCACCAGCGCCCCCAGCCAGATCCACGGCGCCAGCACGTTGTCGTGCAGCCGCAGCACCGCCGCCCCGTCCCGCTCGTCGCCGAGCACGGCGTACAGGTCACGCATCAGGTTGGTGTCGATCGCCACGTCCTCGACGGTCTGCCCCTGCGCCGCGAAGGTGTGGCGCGACGGCCGCAGCGTCACCACCGGATGCCCGCCCCGCGACACCGCGATGGTGGCGACGCGCGAGGTGAAGTTCGGCCCCGGCTCGTCCGCCAGCGCCTCCAGCGTCCACGAATACCCCGCGACATCGACGCTCTCGCCGACGTGCACCGCGACGATCTTCTGCTGCGCCAGCGACATGCCCGCGATGCCCGCGATGGTCACACCCATGCCGGCATGGGCGATCGCCGCCCCCAGCACGGACAGCGGCAGCGCCACCAGCCGTGCCCAGCTCGTCGCCAGCGGCACCCGGAACAGCCGCACCCGCTCCACCAGCTCCGAGAACGACCCGAGGATCAGCCACGCGCTCGCCGCGAATGCCAACGCCGGCAGCACCGCCATCCGGAACATGCAAACCGCCGCGACGGTGGCCGCGATCAGCGCCGCCCACCACACGCGCAGCAGCACCGGGGCGAGCTGCGCCCGCTTCCACGGCATCAGCGGCCCGATCGCCATGAACGCGAACATCGGGATCGCCAGCGGCAGCACGGTCGCGTTGAAGAACGGCGCCCCCACCGAGATCTTCTTGCCCAGCAGCAGGTCCGCGAACGGCGGATACATCGTCCCCGTGATCACGACTGCGCAGATCGAGCACAGCAGGATGTTGTTCAGCACCAGCGCGCCCTCGCGCGACACCGGCGCGAACACGCCCCCCGCGGCCAGCGTCGGCGCCCGCAGCGCGAACAGCAGCAGCGACCCCCCGATGACGATGCCGAGCAGCGCCAGGATGAACACGCCGCGCGCCGGGTCATTGGCAAAGGCATGCACCGAGTTGAGGATGCCCGAGCGCACCAGGAACGTCCCCGACAGCGACAGCGAGAACGTCGCGATCGCCAGCAGCACCGTCCAGATCTTCAGGCTCTCTCGCTTCTCGACGACGATCGCCGAATGCACCAGCGCCGTGCCCGTCAGCCACGGCATCAGCGACGCGTTCTCCACCGGGTCCCAGAACCAGTAGCCGCCCCAGCCCAGCTCGTAGTACGCCCACCATGACCCCAGCGCGATCCCGCAGGTCAGGAAGCACCACGACACCAGCGCCCACGGCCTGACCCAGCGCCCCCAGGCCGCGTCAATCCGCCCCTCCAGCAGCGCCGCCACCGCGAACGCGAACGGCACCGCGAAGCCGACGTAGCCCGCGTAGAGGATCGGCGGATGGAACGCGAGGCCCGGGTCCTGCAGCAGCGGGTTCATGCCCCGACCGTCGGTCGCCGGCGGCCACATGCGCAGGAACGGGTTGGACGTCAGCAGCGCGAACAGCAGGAACCCCGCCGACGTCCCGCCTAGCACGCCGAGCACCCGCGCCCGCAGCGCCGACGGCAGCCCGCGCCCGAAGCACGCCACCGCGCCCCCGCACAGTCCGAGGATCAGCGCCCACAGCAGGATCGACCCCTCGTGGTTCCCCCACGTCCCGCTGATCTTGTAGAGCAGCGGCTTCGCGGCCGCGCTGTTCTCCGTGATGTTGGCCACCGAGAAATCGTCCGACACCGCGCTCCACACCAGCGCCCCGGACGCCGCCAGCAACGCCAGCAGCTGCCCGACCGCAAGGCCGGGCGCCGCCGCCATCAGCCGGGCGTCGGCCCGGTGCGCGCCGTACAGCGGGATGGCGAACTGCGCCGCCGCCAGGCAGCACGCCAGCGCCAGCGCGAAATGGCCAAGCTCGGGGATCATGCCCTCTTCCTCGTCATGGCGCCCGCTTCCTTGTCATCTCGCACGTCACGAGCCCCGCGCCGGGCTCGCGGCGAGCGCGGTCCACTCCGCGGCCGGCGGCGGCCCGCCCTGCGACGGGTCCCAGCGGCCGGACTTCTTCAGCGCGTCGGCGACATCCTTGGGCATGTACGCCTCGTCGTGCTTGGCGAGCACGTCCTGCGCGCGGAAGGTCCCGTCCGTCTGCAGGCTGCCGAGCGTCACCACCCCCTGCCCCTCGCGGAACAGGTCGGGAAGGATGCCGACATAGGTCACCGCGATCGCCGTCTTGCCGTCCGTCACCTTGAACGACGCGGCCGGCTGCCCGTCGACGTCGCTGCGGTGCAGGCTCCCCGCCTCGACCATGCCGCCAAGCCGGATGGTGCGATTGGGCGGAGGCACATCGGCCACGATCTGCGTCGGCGCCATGAAGAACACCAGGTTGCCACCCAGCGCCGACAGCGAGAGCGCTGCCGCCGAGCCGAGCCCGACGCCGCAGGCCAGAACCACCCACAGCCTGCGACGCTTGCGTGTCATGCGCTCCCCTGCCCTGCAGCCGCCCTCGGGTCCAGCGCCCGCAGCCTGCGCCGCGCCTGCCGCAGCCGCAGCGCCGCCCCCGCCGAATACGCCACGACCAGCACCGCCGCGAGGCCGTACGACGCCGCGATGAACGGCAGATGCGTCATGCCGCGCCGTCCACAAGCCCGGACAGCCGCACGCCGGCCACCTGCGGGCGCCCCGCCTCGTCGCGCCCCGCCTCGTCGCGACCCGCGCCGTCCGCGCACGCCATCAGCAGCCCGCGCACCCTGCGCTCCATCACCGCCGCCCGCAGCCGCGCGCACACGATCGCCGCGAAGCCGACGGTGAACCCCAGCGTCGACACCGCCAGCGGCCACAGCATCCGCGAGTCCATCGTCGGCGCCCCCGTCAGGGTGATGCTGTCCGGCTGGTGCAGGGTGTTCCACCACTGCACGCTGAACTTGATGATCGGCAGGTTGACCACGCCGACCAGCGCAAGGATCGCCCCCGCCCGATACCCCCTCTGCGGGTCGTCGAACGCCCGCACCAGCGCGATGTGCCCGAGATAGAGGAAGAACAGCACCAGCACCGAGGTCAGCCGCGCGTCCCAGACCCACCAGGCCCCCCACATCGGCTTGCCCCACAGCGACCCCGTCGCCAGGCACAGCGCGGTGATGCCCGCGCCCACCGGCCCGATCTCCACCGCCGCCAGGTCCGCCAGCGGATGGCGCCAGACCAGCGAGACGAACGAGCACGCCGCCAGCGACGCATACCCGGCCGACGCCAGCCAGGCCGACGGCACGTGGATGTACATGATCCGGACCGTGTCGCCCTGCTGCCAGTCCGCCGGCGAGAAGAACAGCCCCCACGCCAGCCCGACGACGGTCAGCACCAGCCCCGCGCCGTTCAGCCACGGCTGCACCCGCGCGCCCAGCCGCAGGAAGCGGCCCGGGTTGGCGAAGCGGTGCAGCCAGTTGCCGGCGCGGCCGGCGGCGTGCGGAAAGGTCGTGCTTGCGTCCACTTCGCCTACCTGTAGCTGCCGGAGGGAATTGCCAGACGCCGCACGCGCAGCGACCCGGGGACGCGGTTGCAGACGCGCGCGGGGCGGATCGGCGCGACGGCACGGCGACACGGATCTTGCACGACTCTGCCCTCCCCCGCGATGCCGGCCCGTCGAGGCCGCGTTGCCGGGCTGTCCCCGGCACGCCCTGCAGGGCTATCGCACCACCGTGCTTACCGTATCGTGGCGGGAAGCTGAACAGGGAAGAGTGTCGCGCCCATGCTGTTTGCCATCACCTGCACCGACAAGCCGGACCACCTGCCGCTCCGGCTCGCCACCCGCGACGCCCACCTCGCCTACCTGCGCGGCCACGCCGCCAGCCTGGTGCAGGCCGGCCCCCTGCTCGACCCCCAGGGCCGCCCCTGCGGCAGCCTGCTGCTCGTCGACGTCGCCGACGCCGACGCCGCCCGCGCACTCACCGACGCGGACCCCTACGCCCGCGCCGGCCTGTTCGAGAGCGTGGTGATCAGGCCCTACCGCAGCGTGTTCCGCGACGGCGCCCTGGTCGGCTGAGCCCCGCCCCGTGCCCTGGCTGGTCAAGTCCGAGCCAGACAGCTTCTCCTGGGCCCAGCACTTGGCGGCAGGCACCGAGCCCTGGACCGGCGTGCGCAACCACGCGGCGAAGCTCAACCTCGCCGCGATGCGCCTGGGCGAGCTGGCGTTCTTCTACCACTCCGGCACCGGCCGCGAGATCGTCGGCGTTGCCGAGGTAATCCGCGAGGCCTACCCGGACCCCACGGCCACGGACGGCCCCTGGGTCTGCGTCGACCTGCGCGCGCTGGGCCCGATGCCGCGGCCGGTGACCCTGGCACAGATCAAGGCCGAGCCTGCGCTGGCGGGCATGGCCCTCGTCCACCTCTCCCGACTGTCCGTCGGGCCCGTGACAGAGGCGGAGTGGCGCCTGATCTGCGGGATCGGCGGCTGGGAAGAAAGCAAGCCTGGGCTCTGCCCAGACCCGCCAGGGGCGAGCCGCCCCTGGACCGGCCTCGCTTAAGAGATGGCGATCCAAGGGCCCAGCCCTTGGCGGAGTTTGAGGCAGAGCCTCAACCTTCCTTCCTTTCGCCCCCGCACCTGCCCATGATGCCGGCAAGCCGCCGCCAAGGCGGCGCTGCCCGGGAGATGCCGATGTCCGCCGACGCCCTGTTTCACGTCAAGCCCGCCCTGGCCGCCTCCGCGCACGTCAACGCCGAGCGCTACCGCCTGATGGCCAACCACGCCGCCCTGGAGCCCGACGCGTTCTGGGCCGAGGAGGCCCGCCGGATCGCCTGGATGCGCGAGCCCACCACCATCCGCGACGTGAGCTTCGGCAGCGGCCAGGCGCCCGGCGCCGAGGACGTGTGGATCCGCTGGTTCGCCGACGGCACGCTGAACGCCTCCGCGAGCTGCCTCGACCGCCACCTCGCCGAGCGCGGCGACCAGGTCGCCATCATCTGGGAGGGCGACGACCCGAACACGCAGCGCCACGTCACCTACCGCGAGCTGCACGCCGAAACCTGCCGCCTCGCCAACGCGATGACCGCGCTCGGCGTCGGCCGCGGCGACCGCGTGACGATCTACCTGCCGATGGTGGTCGAGGCCGCCGTCGCCATGCTGGCCTGCGCGCGCATCGGCGCGGTCCACGCCGTCGTGTTCGGCGGCTTCTCGCCAGACAGCCTCGCCGGCCGCATCCAGGACTGCGGCTCCACCCTGCTGATCACCGCCGACGAGGGCCGGCGCGGCGGCCGCCGCGTGCCGCTCAAGACCAACGCCGACGCGGCCCTGGCGTCCTGCCCGACGATCGCCCACGTGATCGTCGTCGCGGTGACCGGCGGCGCCGTGCCGATGCAGGACGGCCGCGACCACCCCTACGCCGAGCTGCTCGCCGCGGCGGCGCCCGACTGCGCGCCGGCCGAGATGAACGCGGAGGACCCTCTGTTCATCCTCTACACCTCGGGCAGCACCGGCAAGCCGAAGGGCGTGATCCACAGCACCGGCGGCTACATGGTCTGGGCGAGCTTCACCCACGAGCTGGTGTTCGACTACCACCCCGGCGAGATCTACTGGTGCACGGCCGACGTGGGCTGGGTCACCGGCCACACCTACATCGTCTACGGCCCTCTCGCGAACGGCGCGACCACGCTGATGTTCGAGGGCATACCCTCCTGGCCGGACAGCGGGCGCTTCTGGCAGGTCGTGGACAAGCACCGCGTCAACATCTTCTACACCGCGCCGACCGCGATCCGCGCCCTGATGCGCGACGGCGACGCCCCGGTGCTCAAAACCTCGCGCGAGAGCCTGCGCGTGCTCGGCAGCGTCGGCGAGCCGATCAACCCGGAGGCCTGGCACTGGTACTACAAGGTGGTCGGCGGCAGCCGCTGCCCGATCGTCGACACCTGGTGGCAGACAGAGACCGGCGGCATCATGATTTCCCCCCTGCCCGGGGCGACCGCGCAGAAGCCGGGCTCGGCCACGCTGCCGCTGCCGGGCGTGATCCCGGTGCTGGTCGACGCGGAGGGCCGCGAGCTGGACGGCGTGGCGGAGGGCAACCTGTGCATCGCCGAGAGCTGGCCCGGCCAGGCCCGCACCCTCTACGGCGACCACGCCCGCTTCGTGCAGACCTACTTCTCGACCTACCCGGGCCGGTACTTCTCCGGCGACGGCGCCCGCCGCGACGCCGACGGCTACTGGTGGATCACCGGCCGCGTGGACGACGTCATCAACGTCTCCGGCCACCGCATGGGCACCGCCGAGGTGGAGAGCGCGCTGACCTCCCACCCCAAGGTGTCCGAAGCAGCCGTCGTCGGCTTCCCCCACGACATCAAAGGCCAGGGCATCTACGCCTACGTCACCCTGGTCGCCGACGAGGAGCCCACCGACGCCCTCCGCAAGGAGCTCGTCGCCTGGGTCCGCCGCGAGATCGGCCCGATCGCGGCGCCGGACGCCATCCAGTGGGCCCCCGGCCTGCCCAAGACGCGCTCCGGCAAGATCATGCGCCGCATCCTGCGCAAGATCGCCGCCGGCGAGACCGACGGCCTGGGCGACACCTCCACCCTGGCCGACCCCGGCGTGGTCGACGAGCTGGTCAGCACCCGCACCGGCTGAACACTGCGGCCCGCCAGCAAGCAAGGCTGGGCTCCGCCCAGACCCGCCAGGGGCGAGCCGCCCCTGGACCGGCCTCACTGAAGGAAGGCGATCCAAGGGCCCAGCCCTTGGCGGAGTTTGAGGCAGAGCCTCAACCTTTCTCCCTTGGCAGCCGCAAATGTCAGCCGATCGCGCCGTGCGTATGAGCCCGCGGCCAGCCCGGCCGCGCCGCCGATACCGCCCGGGCCAAGCGACCGGCCGCAGGACCCAGGTGGCCGGCCTGGCCGGCGTCGACGGTCGCATTGGCGGTTTGGTTACTCTTGCGTGCGATCATCGGCTCTCGACAGGCAGGATCGCCCTCCCGCAGCGGAGGATGCGCACCGGAAAGAGGCCCGATGTCACCACGTTGCCCAGGCGCCGGCGCGGCTCGTCGGCCGGAGTCCTGCCAGGGCTCCATACCCTGCCCGCTCACCGGCAGCGGGGCCGCTCCATCATGCGTGGCCCGGAGTGCCTCGACGACGACTCTCTCCGGACCGGTCGCCGCGCGCAGGACGGCGCAGCGATGAGCGCCACGAACGCCATGGGCAGGCGCGACACCGAGACGTCTCGCGACCCGGGGCGCCTGGACCGCCTGGTCTTCGCCCCCTTGCGCGAGGCCATGGTGGTCACCGCCGAGTGGCGACCCGGCCAGCCGGCGGTGCCGGCCGCGGCACTTCCGCCGCTCCTGGCCATCGTGCAGGAGGGCATCGGCGACCAGTTCGCGGTGTGGAGCTCGTCCGGTCTCGGGCAATCCCCGGGCGCGTCCCCCCCGCTCGGCGCGCGGCTGTGGCCGGCCGCCGCCAAGCTGCTGCGCGCGGCGCCCTGCCCGCCGCAGTGGAGCTCGACCGGCCTGGCGACGCAGGACTACGACCCGATCCGGACCCAGGTCGCGCAGCTCCTCGCCCATGCCGCGGCCATCGAGTCGTTCGTGGCGCAGTGCGACCCGTCCCGCCCGCCCCCCGACCCGCGCTCCGTCAGGACGATGCTGAACGACCTCGCCCGCGGCGGTGCGCCCGGCTTCCGGCTCGCCCTGGTGATCCTGCTGCGCCGCTGCCCGCGCCAGGAGGGCCTGGCGGCGCTGGCGCTGTCGACGGCGGGCGGCGACGACGCGCTCGAGGACGCGGCCTACTCCGGCGCAACCCACGTCCTCGACGCCGCGGTGGCCCACCACCAGAGGGCCGCCGCCGCCGCGTCACCCGGCGCCAATGAAATCGCCCCCGCCCGGCCGCGCGCGCTCGCGGTCGAGATCACCGACGCGGCCAGGCTGACGCGCTGCGTCGAGGCCATGGCGGCGCTGCGCCCTCTGTCGCGGCTGCACCGCGAGGTCGGCCGCAAGCGCGTGATCCTGCAGACGATCTGCCTCGACCGCTTCGAGGCCCAGGTCGACACGCTCCTGCTGCAGCCGCTCGCCGCCGGCCAGGCGGCACACCCCGACGGCCTCGCCGCGCTCCGCAGGGTCGCGTCTGAGCTGGGCGAGACCTGCGACGCCCTGCGCCTCCTGGGCGACCGGCACGGAACCGAGCGCGCGATCCAGAAGGCGGCACGCCGGGCGGCCTCGGCCCTCGGCGACACCGACCCGCAGGGCACCACGGCGTTGGCCCTCGTCGCACGCCTGCGCGGCCTGTCGTAGCCGTGAGCCGGACACGCACGTGCTGACCATCGGCGCCGCCGCCCTCGGCGCGCTGGGCGGCCTGCTGGTGCTGACCGCCGACGAGCCCGCCGCCCAGGTGTCGCCAGGCGATGTCGTGGCCTCCGATCACCTGACCGCCGGCTGCCCGACCGGGGAGCTGGCCGTCTCGATGAACGCTGCCGGGCTTGCAAACTCGCCGTCAGCCCTCTCCAGGATGGTGCAGGCGCACTGCAAGGCGATCGCCCCGGACACGCGGCTCCTGGTCACCGCGCCCATGGAGAAAGGCGCAATACGCGTGCAGCCCGCAAGCAGCGTGGCCGAACCCCTGTTCGTCGTGCCGAGCGACTTCAGCCTCCTGGCAGGACGTCGCTAGACGTTCAGCAACCCCACCGTGCTCGTCGGCATCGCCGAGCCATGTCGCGAAGGCCTGATCAGGCGACCTTGGAGTGGATCAGGGAGATCATGTCGCCAACGCAGGCGACCTTGTCGATCTCCTTGGAGCGCAGCCGCACGCCGAAGCGCTGCTCCACGGCGACGATGATCGCGACCATCGCCACCGAGTCCCAGCCCTTCACCTCGGCCGCCGTGGTCTCCGGCCGCAGCTCGACGGTGTCGTCGTCCAGCGACTCCCGCACGATCTCGGTGAACCCCTCGGTGATCTCGGCTTCGGTCATCAGTAGGCTCCTTCGCTGACTTGCATGAACAACGTCTCCGGCTCGAAGCCGTCGAGCGGCAGGGCATGGAACGTGCCGGGAGCGGCATCGTCGGACCCGCCCTGCGCACCAGGCGGCGGCTCGATCGCCGAGAACCCGAGGCGCGGGTAGTGCTCGCGCACCATGTCGTTCTTCGCGCTCGGCCGGTACTCGCCGACCAGCCGCGTCGCCCCGAGCCGTCGCGCCTCCTGCGCGATCAGCATCAGCGTCGCGGCCTCCACCTGCCGCCCGAGTACCCGGCAGCTCATCACCCACGAGTGGATCAGCATGTCCGACCCCTCGTCGGACAGCCGCCCGATCACCAGCGCGATCACCCCGTTGTCGCCGAACTTGTCCACCAGCCGCAGCTGCAGGCCGAACTGCCGCGGGTCGTCGATCACCGCGGCGATCGCGGCGTCGGTCGTGCGGATCGTGGTCAGGTTGAACTGGTTGGTCTTGTTGAACAGCTGCACGATCCGCGCCAGCCCCACCCGGTCGAACCGGTTCCACACCAGCCTCATCTCTAGCGAGCGCAGGTACGCCGGCAGGTCCGTCGCCGTCTCGGCCAGCGCCGCCCGCTCCCGGTTCTCCTGGTACTGCGCCGTGCGCTTGCGATCGTCCGCCGTGATGGCGAGCATGTCGAAATACCCCGCGTCCGCCAGCATCTGCGGCACCAGCGCCGGATCGTCCTCGGGGAACTCCGGGATCGCCACCTCGGGCAGCTCGCCGCGCACCAGGTTGCGCTCGAACGGGTTGTCGTCGAGGAACACCAGCGAATCCAGCCCGATGTTCAGCGCGTGCGCGATGCGGCGCAGGTTGGTCGCCTTGTCGTCCCAGTTGGCCACGAAGCTCGCGATGTCGCCGCGCCGCAGCACCATCTCCGGATGCTTCTCGAACGGCGACAGGGCGTTGACCTCGTCGTTCTTCGAGCACACCGCCAGGATCACCCCCCGCCCCGCCAGCCGCTTGGCATGGGCCTGCAGCGCCGCGAACGCCTCCCCGGACGCGCTGCCCTGCCCGATCTCGATCCCCTCCAGCCCGTCGTCGCCGATCACCCCGCCCCACAGCGTGTTGTCGAGGTCGAGCACCAGCGCCTTGCGCGACCGCCCCCGCAGCGCCGCCAGCAGGTTGCCGACCATCTCGCCGAACACCGGCGCCGCCGCCCCGCCGATCTCCTGCTTGGCATGGTGCCAGACCGCCGGGTCGTGCCACGCGCTCAGCCCGAAGCGCGCCGCCCGCTCGTCCACCGCGAGCAGGTGCACCCCCGCCGCGTCCGCCGCCGGCCGCAGCGCCGCGTTGAGCCGCGCGAGAAACCCCGCCTGCGACGCCCCCAGCCGGTGCTCGTTGTCGCCCATCAGCTTCGGCAGCACCGGCAGCGCCGCCTGCTGGATCACGGTCGCGCCCATCGCCTGCGCCGCCTGCCACACCCGGGCGAGGTCGCCGAGCGTGGCCTGCAGCACCCGCTCCGCCTCCGCCTCGTCCGCCCCCGCCGGCAGCCCCGCCGCGAGGTGGCGCGCGTCCAGGCACAGCAGCACCACGTCCGGGCGGAACTCCACGAGCTCCGGCGCCGGCTGCATCAGCTCCTGGCGGTACTGCCCGTACTCCCCCTCCTGCACCGTGACGTGCAGGCCACGCCGCAGGGCCGACACCCGGATCGCCGGCACCAGGTGCGCCAGCGTGGACGACCCCAGCACGGCGAGGCGGATCGGCGGCGCGGCGAGGCCCGTCTCCGGCGGCTCCGGGAAGCGACGGCGCAGCAGGCGATCGAGCCGCCCGGTGGCCAGCGGGTCGAGGCGGGCGCGGGCGAGCAGCACCAGCGCGGGCCAGTCCGCCTCGCCCGCCGCCTTCAGGCGCTCGGACCAGTCGGCCTCGACGGGAAGCCAGGCCAGGTCGGTCAATGCCATGGGTGTCCCTCGTGCTTGGGCGGGCATGTTGTACTCACGACGATCGCCATCGGCCAGCGAGAATCGGGGGCAGGGGAACGAGATCGAGGCCCCCTGCCCAAACGCAAGGCTGGAATTCTGCCAAAACTCGTGTCCGATACGCACCGAACCCGGACAGGGTTTCCAAAGGCCTCGGCCCTTTGGCGGGTCCGGGCAGAGCCCGGCCTTGCGTCCCTCCCTCAGCGCTGCAGCAGCGGCCGCAGCACGTCCTCCACGCCCCCGAGCGTGATCTGCGTCCCGATGCACAGCAGCAGGAACGCCGCCAGCCGGGTGACCACGCGCGCCCCGCCCGGCCCGAGCAGCGCGATCAGCCGGTCCGCGAAGCTGTAGGCGACCCAGACGACCGCCGCGACCGCCGCCGCCGCCGCCGAGACCCCGGCGAAGAACGCGAGCACCGAGTCGTGCGGGTGCTCCGAGCCGAGCGCCACCGCGACCGAGATCGTGCCCGGCCCGGTGGTGAACGGCATGGTGAGGGGAAAGAAGGCGATGTCGTCGATCGCAGGCCGGCTGTCCGGCGTGGCGCCGCGCGCGGGCTCCGCCTGTCGCTCCTTGCGCGCCTGCGTGGTCTCCGGCGCGTTGAGCAGGCTCCAGGCCCGGGTCGCGACCACCAGGCCGCCGGCGATGCGCAGCGCCGCCAGGGTGATGCCGAAGAAGCTGAGCACGTACGACCCGGCCCAGAGCGAGACCAGCAGCACCAGCAGCGAGTACAGCGCGATGCGCCGGGCCAGCGCCGCGCGCTCGGCGCGGGTGCGCTCCGCCATCACCTGGCTGAACACGAGGGCCCCGCCGGCGGGGTTGACGATCGAGAACAGCGCCGGGAACGCCAGCAGGAACCCGCCGAGGTCAGGCACGCGCCGCCGCCGCGACCCCGGGCGCCGGCACGCTCAGGCCTCCTTGCGACGCCAGCCCAGGGCGGGCGCGGGCTTCCTCATCTCGGTGCGCGCCTCGTCGAGCAGCCGCCGCTCGTTGCGCTTGACGAACACCAGCCCGCAGACCAGCGCGACCCCGCCCACCACCGCCATCGCGAGGCCGACAGGCCCGCTGACCCGCTTGACCGCGTCGCCGAGGACATACGCGCCGAACCCGTACAGGCTGGTCCAGCCGATGCCGCCGAGCGCGTTCCACACCAGGAAGCTGTGCCAGGCCATCTGGTTGGCCCCGGCGAGCAGCGCCACGAAGGTGCGCAGCACCGCGACGAAGCGCCCGAGGAACACCACCCGCCCGCCGTAACGGCGGAACAGGTAGCGCCCGAGCTCCAGCCGCTCCTCGCTCAGCCCGATCCCGCGCCCCCAGCGCGCCAGCACCCGGAAGCCGATGCTCCTGCCGATGAAGTAGCCGATCTGGTCGCCGACGATGGCGCCCACCGCCGCGACCGGCACGATGACGAAGATGTCGAGCCTGTGCGTGGCCGCGGCGTACAGCGCGGCGGCGATCATCAGGCTCTCGCCCGGCAGCGGCAGGCCGGTCGCCTCCAGCATCACGCCGATGCCCACCACGGCATAGCCGTACTCGGAGAACAGGTGGTCGAACCAGTGCATCGAGAACAGGCCCAGGGCCGTCAGCCCCGCAGGAACGGGTTGGAGCGGCGCTCGGCCCCGATCGTCGAGGCCGGGCCATGCCCGCACAGGAACCCCACGTCGTCGCCGAGCGGCAGCAGCTTGCCCCGGATCGCCGCCAGCAGCGCGTCGGTGTCGCCGTACTCGAAATCCGTCCGCCCGACCGAATCATGGAACAGCACGTCGCCGACCAGCGCGAACCGCCCCTCCCGGTCGAACAGCACGACCGAGCCCGGCGTGTGCCCCGGGCAGTGCAGCACCTCCCAGCGCCGCCCCGCCGCCTGCACGCTGTCGCCCTCTGCGAGCCAGCGGTCCGGAACGACGTCGCGCATGGCCACGCCGTACGGCCGGCCCGCCGCCTCCAGCCCGCCGAGCAGGAAGGCGTCGCGCCGGTCCGGCCCCTCGATCGGCACCGTCCCGCCGCCCGCGCGCGCGCCCAGCCGGTCGCGCAGCTCCGCCGCACCGCCGGCGTGATCGAGATGGCCGTGGGTCAGCAGGATGCGATCCGGCACCACCCGGTGCTGGTCGAGCACGGCGAGGATGCGGTCCACGTCGCCGCCGGGATCGACCACGGCCGCCTCGCCGCTGTCCGCGTCCCACAGGATCGCGCAATTCTGCCGGAACGGGGTCACCGGAACGATCACCTGCCTCATCGCGCCCATCGTGACCTCCCGTGCCCCGATCCCATGTTACAGCCACCGCCGGCGAAGGCCAGCACGGGCGGCGCGCAGCGGCCGGCCGCCGCCCGCGCGCCCACCGCACACCGTCCCCGAGGCCAGCCATGCGCCAGAACGACCCAGGACCCGTGGAGCGCGACGTGGTGCTGCTCGGCGCCGGCCACGCCCACGTCGCCGTGCTGCGCGCCTTCGGGATGCGGCCGATCCCCGGCGTGCGCCTCACCCTCGTCACGCCGCAGCCGGAGTCGGTGTACTCGGGCATGCTGCCGGGCGTCGTCGCCGGCCTCTACCGCCCGGAGCAGGCCCGGGTCGAGCTGGCCCCGCTCGCCAGGTTCGCGGCCGCGCGCATCTACCTCTCCGCCGCCTCCGGCCTCGACCTCGCGCGACGCGAGGTGCTGTGCGACGGCCGGCCCCCGGTGCCCTATGACCTGCTGTCGATCGACGTCGGCGCCACGCCGCGCATCGACGACGTGCCCGGCGCGCGCCGCCACGCGGTGCCGCTCAAGCCGATCGACGGCCTGCTGTCCCGCATCGACGCGCTGCTCGACCGCGCCCACGCGCGCGGCGGATCGGCCAGGGTGGCGGTGGTGGGCGGCGGCGCCGGCGGCACGGAGCTGGCCTTCGCCCTGGCCCGCCGGCTGCGCGAGGCCGCCGCGCCGGCGTCCGAGGTCCGGGTGACGCTGCTGACCGGCTCCGCGCTGCTGCCCGGCTTCGCGGAGGGCGCACGCCGGCGGGTGCGCGCCCTGGCCGCGGCGCAGGGCCTGTCGATCCGCACCGCCCGCGTCCTGGCCCTCGCGCCGGTCGACCCCGCGCGCCCGTCCGGGGCGCTGCGCCTGGCGCTCGACGACGGCGCCGCCCTGGAGGTCGACGAAGCGGTGTGGGCGACGCAGGCCGCCGCCCCCGCCTGGCTGCGCGCCACCGGGCTCGCCACGGACGCCGGCGGCTTCGTGGCGACGGACGCCGAGCTGCGCGCCACCGGGCACGGCGACGTCTTCGCGGCCGGCGACGCGGCGGCGTTCACCCCGGGCGCCGTCCCGAAATCCGGCGTCTACGCGGTCCGCGCCGGGCCGGTCCTGGCGCACAACCTGCGCGCCACCCTGCTGGGCCGGCCGCTGCGGCAATTCCGCCCGCAGCGCCACGCGCTCTACCTCCTCTCGACCGGCGGACGCCACGCCGTCGGCACGCGCAACGGCCTCACGCTGGAGGGCGACTGGCTGTGGCGCTGGAAGGACCGCCTCGACCGCCGCTTCGTGGACCGGTTCAACGTCCTGCCGGCGATGGCGCCGCCGAACCGCCCGCCGTCCCCGCTCGCGGACCTCGCGCGCCCGGACGCCGCGCCTCCGCCCTCCGCGCAGCCGCGCGACGCCGCCGTCGTCGACGGCATGCGCTGCGGCGGCTGCGGGGCAAAAGTCGCGGCCGACGTGCTGGCGCGCGCGGTCGGCGGGCTGCAACCGTTCCCCCGCCCCGAGGTGCTCGCCGGCCTCGACGCCGCCGACGACGCCGCCGTGGTGGACTGCGGCGGCCCCCGCCTGCTGGTGCACAGCGTCGACCAGTTCCGCGCCATCGTCGGCGACCCCTACCTGTTCGGCCGCATCGCCGCGACCCACGCCCTGTCCGACCTGTTCGCGACCGGCGCCGAGCCCCACACCGCCCTCGCCCTGGCCACTCTCCCGTACGGTCCCCCCCGCAAGGTCGAGGCCGAGCTGTCCGCCCTGATGCGCGGCGCCAACGAGGTGCTCGCCGCGTCCGGCTGCACCCTGGTCGGCGGCCACAGCGCGGAGGGCGCGGAGCTGTCCCTCGGCTTCGCGGTCAACGGCCTGGCCCCGCGCGACGGCGCCGTCCTGCGCAAGGCCGGCCTGCGCGCCGGCGACGCCCTGGTGCTCACCAAGCCGCTCGGCACCGGCACCCTGCTCGCCGCCGACATGCGCGGCCGCGCCAGGGGCCGCTGGGTGCAGGCCGCCCTGGCCCACATGCAGCGCTCCAACCAGGCCGCCGCCGCCGTCCTGCGCGCGCACGGCGCCGTGGCCGCCACCGACGTCACCGGCTTCGGCCTGGCGGGCCACCTGCTGGAGATGCTGCGTGCCTCCAACCTGGACGCCGAGCTGTGGCCGCAGCGGGTGCCCCTGCTCGACGGGGCGCTGGAGACCGCCGCGCTGGGCCTGCTCTCGTCCCTCCACCCCGCGAACGAGCGCCTGGGCGCCGGCGTCCACGGCGAGGCCGGTCCGCGCCGCGACCTCCTGTTCGACCCGCAGACCTCGGGCGGCCTGCTCGCCGGGGTGGCGCCGCACAGGGCCACGGCCTGCGTCGCGGCCCTGCACGCGGCCGGCGACCGGTCGGCCGCCGTGGTCGGGCAGGTCGCGGCCCGCCGCGGCGCCGCAGCGGAGATCAGGCTGCAGGAGCCGGCCGCCACGGCCGCGCTCCACCCCGACCGGGCACAGCACGAAACCGTCGAGACCCTGCCGCCTGGAGCGGGGCCATGAACCTGGCAGCGGTCCGTCGCACAGGCAGGGAAGCAAGAGTCTTCTTTTTCTGAAGAAAAAGAAGCAAAAAGACCTTGCCACAAAGTGTCCAGGCCAGACTGCGGCTCCTGAACCCAATGGGCAAAAGTTCTTTGGTTCTTTCTTTCAAGAAAGAACACGCTTTCTTCCTGCCCTGGCGCATGAAGCCATCCGCTCCACGACAGCTCTCAGCGATCGGCCTCCGGCCCCCGAACGCGTGCGGCGTCGTGCCCGGCTCCGCCGCCTGCACACGCCGCCGCGCGTTCCCGGATCGTTCCGGTCGATTGCAGCCACCCACCCCCTTGTGTTCGCGGCTCCCGGAACAACGCAGCCGCGAGCGGGTTAGCGCCGTGCCCCGCGGGACATCATCGGAGCGGACTCTGGAGAACGGCCCTTGTGCGTGCTGCTTGTCGAGGACGAGCCCGTGATACGGGAGATCATGGCGGAGAGTCTGGCAGACGCCGGCTACGACGTGGTCCAGGCAACCTCGGGTGACGAGGCGATCGGGATCATCCGCGCCCGGTCCCATACGTTCAGCATTCTCGTGACCGACTTCCACCTGCCTGGCGACGCGAACGGTGCCGACGTGGCCGCCTGCCTGAGGGTCGAGTACCCGGGCCTGCCCGTGGTGATCGCCTCGGGGCGGCCCGACGTGTTCAAGCCGGCGTGGCGCACGAAGCTGGACTACGGCCTGCTGCGCAAGCCGTACGTGCCGCGCGAACTGGTCGCCCTGATCCGGCGGATGGTCGGCGAGAGCGGCCCGGCCCCCTGAGCCCCGGCCGACCCCGCCCCGCCCGCGACGGCGCCGCTCAGCGGGACGGGGCCGCCGCCCTGCCCGCGCCGACCTTCGCCTCGATCACGTCCCAGATCGCCCCTGACAGGTCCACGCCGTCGAAGCGCGCGATCTCCTGCAGCCCGGTCGGCGAGGTCACGTTGATCTCGGTCAGCCAGTCGCCGATCACGTCGATGCCGGTGAACACCAGCCCCTGCGCCCGCAGCACCGGCGCGATCGTGTCGCAGATCTCGCGGTCGCGCGCGGTCAGCTTCGACAGCTCGGCCCGCCCGCCGACATGCATGTTCGACCGCGCCTCCCCCTGCGCCGGCACCCGGTTGATCGCCCCCAGCGGCTCGCCGTCGACGAGGATGATCCGCTTGTCCCCCAGCCGCACCGCCGGCTCGTAGCGCTGGATCATCAGCGGCTCGCGCGATCGCGAGAAATGCATCTCCAGCAGCGACGCCAGGTTCTCGTCGTCCTGCCGGATGCGGAACACCCCCGCGCCGCCGTTGCCGAACAGCGGCTTGACGATGATGTCGCGGTGCTCGGCCCGGAACGCCCGGATCGCCTCCAGGTCCCACGTCACCAGCGTCGGCGGCATCAGTTCGGGAAAGTGCGTGACCAGCAGCTTCTCCGGCGCGTCGCGCACCGACTTCGGGTCGTTGACCACCAGCGTGCGCGGGTGGATGTGCTCCAGCATGTGCGTGGCCGTGATGTAGGCCATGTCGAACGGCGGGTCCTGGCGCATCAGCACCACGTCCATCGTCGCGAGATCGAGCGTCAGCGCCCCCGCGAACGCGAAGTGCGCGCCGCGCTCGCGCTTCACCGTGACCGGGCGCGAGCGTGCGGTGAGCCGCTCCGTCCGCGCGGCGCCGGGCGAGACCTTGCCCTCCTGCAGCGCCATGCCGCGCACGTCGTAGTGCCACATCGCATGGCCCCGGCGCTGCGCCTCGAGCATCAGCGCGAAGGTGGAGTCGCCATCGATGTCGATGCTCTCGATGGGATCCATCTGCACCGCGACCCTGAGCGTCATGACGCTGTTCCTTGTCTGGTCCGGTCGCGGCCCCGACCGGAGGGAAGCACCGCGCCCAACCCGCGACGTCGACGGGTGCCGCCGATCGCCGGCCGGGCCCGCAGACGCCTGGCGCGCGCGAGCCGGCCCCCGCCCGCCCCGCTCACTTCAGCAGCGACATCAGCATCTTCCCCGCCGGGCTGGCCATCTCCGCCGTGTCGAGCGTCCCCTCGCCGTCCTTGTCGGCAGCCTTGAACTGGTCCTCGACCAGCTTGAGGTACTCCGCCTTGTCCAGCGTGTCGTCGCTGTCGGCGTTGGCCTGCCTGAACTCCGACGCGCCCACCCGCTTCGCCAGCTCCTTGCGGCTCAGCGTCCCGTCATGGTCATGGTCCAGCTTGTCGAACCGGTACGCCGCCGCGCTCTTCGCCTCGGCGAGGCTGAGCGTGCCGTCGTGGTCCAGGTCGAACTGCCCGCGATCGTAGCCGCCCTGGATGCTGTCGGCCGGCTTGTCGGCCAGCGTCTCGGTCGAATCCCTGGACTGACCCGCCACCGGGGTCTGCGCGGCCGGCGCGGCGCCCTGGGCCCGGGCGCCCGCATGGACGGTGACGCCCGCCGCGGTCAGCAGCGCGACGGAAAGCAGCCTGGTGATGCGCAATCGTGTTCTCCTGGAAAGCCGGCACGGGCACGCGGTCCTGCCCAAGGCATGATGGCCGCCGCCGGCAGGGTGAACACCGCGCACGCGATGCGGTTGCGACACGACACGGCCGAGCGGACAGGCCGCCCCTCTCCGCATCGCCCACCCAAACCCTGGCCCCCGGCAAAGACAGCGGCACGCCCCACGAAGGCACCCGGCCGATGCCCGGCGTCAGGCCGCACCGGAGGTCACGCGCAGGCTGGTAGCGGCGGACGGATTTGAACCGCCGACCAAGGGATTATGATTCCCCTG
>CAXSFE010000038.1:0-29663 GCA_964236585.1 uncultured Acetobacteraceae bacterium | reverse complement strand
GTGGCCGCGAAGGCAGAGCCCGCGGCGACCCGGTCCAGGGCGACGTCGAGCAGCAGCGACACCCCCTGGGCGCGCGCCGCCGACGCCAGCGCGCGCACGCCCTGCGCGGGATCGCCCCCGCCGAGCGGCGCACACAGCCTCCGCGCGTCGGCGACCAGCCCCGGGTCGGAGACGTCCGCCTCGAACACCGGCCCGAGCAGGACGTGGTCGAAGCCGAGGCCGGACACGCGGTGCAGCAGCGCCGGCCAGGCGTCCGGCGGCCCGGCCCGCGCCGGGTCGACGTAGGAGATGCGCAGGGTCTGCGCGGCGGTCCGGGCGGCGGCTTGGGTGGAGTCCATCGGGCGGCGATCGTCCTGCTGCGGTGTGGGGGTTGAGCGCCTTGGCCTGCGCGGAGTTGCCGGAAACGAAACATCCGAACCCGGGTCCGCAGGCCAAGCTGGCGGCCGCGGCCCGGGGCGGGCGGCGGGGGGGACGGGGCGGCGCCGGCGGGGTCCGGGGCGGGATCCGCGCGGTCCCGGACGACGTCCGGAACGACGGGCCCGCGCGCCGGGCCCGTGCCGGCCCACCCTGCCCAGGCCTGTGGCGGCCAGGGTGGGCCTGTGCCGGCCAGGCCTGGGCAGGGTGGGCCGGGCTCAGCCCAGCCGGACGCCTCCGGTCACGGCCTGGTACGTCGCGATCGCGAGCGTCAGCGGCTCGAACGGCTTGGTGATGACGAACGCCGGCTCGACCGCCTCGCCGGTCAGCAGCCGCTCCGGGTAGGCGGTGACGAAGATCACCGGCGCGCGGTGCTGGCGGCTGATGGTGGCGACCGCGCTGGCGCCGTCGCCGCCGTGCCCGAGGTTGATGTCGGCCAGGATCAGCCCCGGCCGGGTGCGTAGCGCGATCTCGACCGCCTCCGCCTCGGAGCAGGCGACGCCGACGACGCGGTGGCCGCAGCCCGCGACCAGCTCCTCCAGGTCCATGGCGATGATCGGCTCGTCCTCGATGATAAGCACGTCGGTCGCGGCGGCCTCGCGCAGGTGCAGTCGCGCCTCCGCCAGGCTGGCCGCCGCGTCCGGCTCGTCGAGGCCCGCCACCGCCGCCGCCTTGTCCAGGCTGAGTCCCTCCAACGCGGTGAGCAGCAGGAGCTGGCGCTGCAGGGTGCTGAGCCCGGCGGCCGCCGGCACCGCCTCGCCGGACGGCGCCGCGTCCCCCGCCGCCGCGCGCGTGATGCTGGCGTAGAGCGCGAGCCTGGGCTCGGCCCCCGCGTCGCCCGGGCCGTCCAGCATGGCGCGCAGGCTGGCGGCCACCAGGGCGTCGCCGCGGGCCTGGCTGCCGATCAGCGCGCGGGCGTAGCGCCGGGCGTAGGGCAGGGCACGGATCAGGTCCTCGCGTCCCGGGCTGGTCATTCGGCATCCTTTTCTGGCACGTGTCGCCCACGTGTCCGCCGGCGTGTCCGCCGCGCAGTCGAGGCCCCGGCAGCGGGCGCCCGCCGCCGGCCTCCGGGCGACACAACTCGACGCAAGGACGCCGGAGGGCAAGTGGATTCATGGTGAATGACGGCGCGGCGTCCGAAAAGGTCCGCCCGGCCCCCGGTGCCGCCCCCGATGTCGCGGCGGCGCTGCGTCGCCAGATCCTCGCCCTGCTGCCCGACCTGCGCGCCTTCGCCCGCTTCCTGGCCCGCGACCGCACCCTGGCCGACGACCTGGTGCAGGAGACCCTGGTCCGCGCGCTCGGCGCCCTGGACCAGTTCCAGGACGGCACCAACCTCAAGGCCTGGCTGTTCACCATCCAGCGCAACGCCTTCTTCGAGCAGGCGCGCCGCCGCCGCCGCGAGGACGTCGCGATGCGCGAGCACTTCGCCGACCCCGAGACGGAAGGCCCGGCGCAGCACGGCGCCGCCGACCTGAGCGACCTGCAGCGCATGCTGTTCAGCCTGCCGCCGCTGCTGCGCGAGGCGCTGGTCCTCGTCGGCGCGCAGGAGCTGAGCCACGACCAGGCGGCGGCGATCTGCGGCGTCCCCGTGGGCACCATGAAGGCGCGCGTGTCGCGGGCACGCGCGAAGCTGGCCCAGATCACCGGCCGGGCTGGGGCGCCGGCTCCTGAAGCGTAGGCAAGCAAGGTCGGGCTCTGCCCGAACCCGCAAAGGGTCCGAGGACCCTTTGATCCCGCTCCTTAAGAGAAGGCGATCCAAGGGCCCAGCCCTTGGCGGAGTTTGAGGCAGAGCCTCAACCTTGCTTCCCTTGGGCAAGCACCGCCCGCCCCGGTCACGGCCTCGTGATTCTTGGGATGCAACCACCCATCCCCGCGGTCATTGGTCGGGCAGGAAGAGGAGACGACGGACAATGACGATGGCGACCTTCCACGACCAGGTGATCGGTATCCTTCCCAAGCTTCGGGTGCAGGCGCTCGCGCTGACCCGCAACCGTGCCGCCGCCGAGGATCTCGTGCAGGACGCCGTCTGCAACGCGCTGTCCGCCCAGGAGAGCTTCATCCCCGGCACCAACTTCGCCGCCTGGATGCACCGCATCCTGCGCAACCGCTTCATCTCCAACCTGCGCAAGCGCCGCGACACCACGGACATCGACGACGTCCCGGCGCACACCTTCGCCACCGAGGCGCCGCATGAGGACCGCCTGGCGCTCAAGGAGCTGGCCAAGGCGATGACCCGCCTGCCGTCCGACCAGCGCGAGGCCCTCGTCATGGTCGTGGTCCACGGCATGAGCTACGAGGCGCTTGCCGAGTCCACCGGCTGCGCCGTCGGCACCGCCAAGAGCCGGGTGTTCCGCGCCCGCCGCCAGCTCGAGGCCTGGCTGTTCGGCGAGGACCAGACGCGCCGCCGTCCGGCGCGGGTGTCGCGCGAGGCGGCAACCCTGCTCGGCCGTCCGGCAGCCGACGCGCTCGTTGCCTGACCTGCGGCGTTGACCGGTGGCCCCAGCCTGGCCGGGGATGCCATGTCGATCGAGGCGGTCCGCACCATGGCGCAAGACGAGACCGGCCCGCGGCCCAGGCGGCGCGGACCCAGGCCCGCGGCCAAGCCCGCCACGGGCGAGGCCGCGTTCGACCTCTGGCTCGACCGCGGCCTGCACAAGCTGTTCGACGACGTCGCGAACGAGCCGGTGCCGGAGGAACTCCTGCGCATGATCGAAGAGACGAAGCGCAAGTGACGCGACCCGGGTGACTGGTCCGTGACACGCCGAGCCGTGCCCTGGTTCAGGGACTCGGCCGGCGCCGCGGTACGTCGCCTTCCGACACTGCGGCGCTTCGACTTCGTGGCCGTCCGCCTGGGACTGCTCGCGGTGCTGTCCGGCGTGCCCCTGGCCGGCCTCGCGGTCACCGTCCTGGTGGAGAACTACCTGGACGCCCAGACCCGCGAGGACCGCGACCTGTCCGAGGCGGTCGAGGCCGCCTCCGGCCAGGCCAGGGTCGTGCTGGCCGACGCTGCGGGGACTCTGCGCGGCCTGTCGGTGATCCCGGGCGTGGGCTCGTCCGACCCTGGGGCCTGCTCAGCCGGGCTGGCGGCGGGCCTCAGCACGGCAGGCCGGATCTTCCGCGACGTCGCCGTGCTGGACCCCGGCGGAGCTTGGCTGTGCGGCACCGGTGCCGATGCATACGGCGCCGCGGTGGTCGGCAGTGGCCTGCGTCTGGCCGACCCGCCCGACCCCGACTCCCCCCTCGTGCTCACGGTGTCGGAGGCCGGCATGGTCCTGCGCGGCGTGCTGCCCGCAGCCCGCCTGCTGCTGCCCGAGCCCGATGCGGGCGGCATGGCGAGGACGGCGGTAGGGCGCGCCTCCTGCTGGGTGGCGGATGGCGGCAGGGTCGTGGCGCTCGGTCCCGCCGGTCTTGCTGGGCTGCCGTCGCCGGCGATGCTGTCGCAGCTGATGCGCCCGGAGCCGGTCGTCACCGTGCGCCGCCGCGGCTCGGACTACCTCTACACCGCGGTGCCGCTCGGCGACACGGTGCGGCTCATCGTCGGCAGCGACGCGGCCGCCGAGCACAGGTCGGCGCGCAGGATCCTCCTGGTCCGCGCCGCCTGGCTCGGCCTGCTGGTGCTGCTCGGGCTGTGCGGGCTGGTGCTCGGCGTGCGGCGCGCGGTGGTCGAGCCGCTGCGCCTGCTCGGCTTGGCCGTCGGCGGCTGGCGCAGCACCGGCCGCTTCGTGGCGCCGGCCTCGGCCCTGCCGGTGGAGGTCGGCGCGCTGTGCGACAGCTTCCACGCCGCCACCGCCGCCCTGTCGCAGCGCGAAGCCGAGCTGGCCCGCGCCGTCGAGCAGCAGGAGCTGGCGATGCAGGAGATCCACCACCGGGTGAAGAACAACCTGCAGATCGTCGCCTCGCTGCTCAACCTGCAGGCGAGCCGGATCCGCCTGCCCGAGGCCAAGGCGGAGTTCCAGTCCGCCCGCGACCGCGTGCGCGCGCTCGCCACGCTGCACCGGCACCTCTACGCGCACGGCGAGGTGCACACGATCAACATGCGCTCCTTCCTGGTCGAGCTGTGCGGCCAGCTGTTCCAGGCGATGGGCGAGAACGAGGGCGCCCGCATCGCGCTCGACATCGAGGCCCCCGAGCTGCGCATGTCCAGCGACCAGGCGGTGCCGCTGGCGCTGATCGTCACCGAGGCCGTCAGCAACGCCCTGAAATACGCCTTCCCCGGCGGCCGCCGCGGCCGCATCGCGGTCCACCTCGCCGAGGAGGACGGGTTCGTGCGCCTGGAGATCCAGGACGACGGCGTGGGCATCCCGGCCGGCCGCTCGGAGACGGAGCACGGCACGCGCGACGGCCTCGGCCTGCAGCTGATCCGCGGCTTCTCGCGCCAGCTTGGCGCCACCCTCGACGTCCAGGAGGGCTCCGGCACCCGCTACGTCGTCCACCTGAGGGTCTGCCAGGAGCGCGAGGCCCCGGCGCTGCGCCCGATGGCGGAGCAGACGTAGGCCGGGGACTTCCGGCGATCCAGGAAGGCCAGGGGCTCTGCCCCTGGACCCCGCCAAAGGCAGAGCCTTTGGAAACCTACACTTAAGTAAGGCCGGTCCAGGGGCGGCTCGCCCCTGGCGGGTCTGGGCAGAGCCCAGCCTTGCGCGCCCCCGCCGATCCGCGCTCTGCTCGCCGCAGCAGGGAGCCGCAGCCCATGGCGAACGAGCGGACCACGACCGACCCGCAGCAGTGGCGCGACCTGATGGCGCTGCCCGACGACGCGCTGCTGCAGGCCTGGGCCGAGGCGCGTGCCGCCTGCGACGCCGCCCTCGCCCAGTCGGCCGGCCACCGCGAGGCCGCCCTCTGGCAGGGCCTGATCGAGGGCGCCGCGGCCAGCCGCTTCGGGGTCGACGGCTGCCGCGAACGCTTCCGCGCCCGCTACCCGGACTGACGCGCGCAGGACGCATCGGCCGAACGATGGGGCAGGGGAGCCGGGAATGACGGAACTGGCACGCGACGGCACGGCCGGCGAACGCGAGGCGGTCGGCACGGGCGCCGAGGCGCTGCTGCTGCCGGCGCTGTCGTCGATCTCTACACGGCGCGAGATGTTCCCGCTCGCGCACGCCCTCGCCGCGCGTCTGCGCTGCACGCTGCCGGACTGGCCGGGCTTCGGCGACCACCCCCGCGCCCGCCTGGACCTGTCGCCCGGCGCGCTGCGCGGCTTCCTCGACACGGTCCTGGCAGAGGGCTCCGCACCCGTCGTGGGCATCGGCGCCGGCCACGCAGCGACCTACCTCGCCGACGCCGCCCGACGCCACCCCGGCCGCTTCAGCCACCTGGTGCTGATCGCCCCCACCTGGCGCGGCCCGCTGCCGACCATGCAGTCGGAGTCCGGAACCGCGCTCGCCCGCCGCGCCCGCCGCGCGATCGAGCTGCCCGTGCTCGGCGACCTGCTGTACCGCCTCGCCGTCAGCCGCCCGATGGTGACGCGGATGATGCGCGCCCACGTCTACGCCGGCGCGGTCGCGCCGTCCGTGCTCGCCGCCAAGCTCGGCGTCACCCGCCAGCCCCGCGCCCGCTTCGGCACCGCGGCGTTCATCAGCGGCGGCCTCGACCCGGTGGCGTCGCGCGCGGCGTTCCTCGCCCTGTTCGAGGGCACCCTGCCGCCGACGCTGCTGCTCCGCCCCCGCGGCTCGCCGCCGAAGTCCGGCGCGGAGATGGACGCGCTCGCGGCGGCAGGCCGGGTCACGACCGTCACGCTGCCGGGCGCGCTGGCGATGCACGAGGAGCACCCGGCCGAGGTCGCGGCCGCGATCGTGGCGTTCCTCGACCGCTGAGGCGGACAAGGGAAGGCAGGCAAGGCCGGGCTCTGCCCGGACCCGCAAAGGGTCCGAGGACCCTTTGATCCCTTGACTGAGGAAGCAGGTTCCCGGGCAGGGTGCGAAGGCGACTCCCCCCGCGATGCGCTTTCCGATACCGCCGTGGCACGAATGTTGCGGATGTGGGCCGTTCGCCGCACGACGCGGCCTGGTTGGAGAGGGTTCCGCATTGGATCAAGACGACACGCATCAGGACGGCACCGCCCCGCTCGGCTCGGCGCGGGGCACCCTGCGCCGCGCCCTGCTCAAGGGCATGGTGGGCCTGCCCGCGGCGGCGCTGCTGTCCCCCGCGCTCGCACCCCGCGCCCGCGCCGCGACGCTGCCGACGGCGCAGGTCAACACCTCCGGCCTCGCGGTGACCGACACCGAGGTCACGGTGGGCATCCTGCACTCGACCAGCGGCACGATGGCGCTGAGCGAGACCGGTGCCACCGAGGCGGAGAAGCTCGCCATCGAGCAGATCAACGACTCCGGCGGCGTGCTCGGCCGCAAGATCAAGGTGATCCAGGAGGACGGCGCGTCCGACTGGCCGACGTTTGCCGAGAAGGCGCGCAAGCTGCTGCAGAACGACCACGTCGCCTCGATCTTCGGCTGCTGGACGTCCGCGTCGCGCAAGGCGGTGCTGCCGGTCGTCGAGCAGTACAACGGGATGCTCTACTACCCGACCTTCTACGAGGGCCTGGAGCAGTCCAAGAACGTGATCTACACCGGCCAGGAGGCGACGCAGCAGATCCTCGCCGGGCTCGACTGGGTCATCAAGGAGAAGGACGCGAAGACCTTCTTCCTGATCGGCTCGGACTACATCTGGCCGCGCACGTCCAACAAGATCGCGCGCCGCCACATCGAGGGCGTCCACAAGCTCAAGGTCGTCGACGAGCAGTACTTCCCGCTCGGCTCGACCCAGTTCAACTCGGTGATCAACAAGATCAAGCTGTACAAGCCGGACGTGATCTACACCGAGATCGTCGGCGGCTCCAACGTCGCGTTCTACAAGCAGCTCAAGGCCGCCGGCATCGACCTCTCCAAGCAGAACCTGATGACCATCTCGGTGACCGAGGACGAGATCGTCGGCATCGGCGGCGAGAACATCGCCGGCGCGTTCGCCTGCATGAAGTACTTCCAGTCCCTCGACAACGCCAACAACAAGGCCTTCGTCGCCGCCTTCAAGAAGATGTACGGCGAGGCCGCCGTGATCGGCGACGTCACCCAGGCCGCCTACCTCGGCCCGTGGCTGTGGAAGCTCACCGTGGAGAAGGCCGGCAGCTTCGACGTCGACAAGATCGCGGTGGCCTCCAACGGCATCGTCTTCGACAAGGCGCCCGAGGGCTACGTGCGCATCCACGACGCCAACCACCACTTGTGGAGCCGCACCCGCGTCGGCCGCGCCCGTACCGACGGCCAGTTCGACGTCATCTTCGAGACGCCCGAGCTGATCGAGCCCAACCCGTTCCCGAAAGGATACCAGTAGGCAAGGAAGGCCAGGGGCTCTGCCCCTGGACCCCGCCAAAGGCGGAGCCTTTGGAAACCATCACGAAGGCTCTAGCACGCCCCTTGCAAGAGCCTTTCGTGTGCCGGTCCAGGGCGGCTCGCCCTGGCGGGTCCAGGGCAGGGCCCTGGCCTTGGCTTTCTTTCTCGTAGGAGCCCCCCATGGCCGGCTACTCGCTCGGCGACCTCGGCTCCATCTTCGCGATGCAGGGCTTCGCCGGCCTGATCCTGTTCTCCGTGTTCGTGCTGATGGCGCTCGGCCTGGCGATCATCTTCGGCCAGATGGGCGTGATCAACATGGCCCACGGCGAGTTCATGATCCTCGGCGCCTACACGACCTTCCTGTGCTCGCGCGTCGTGCACGATTACGCGCCGGCGCTGTTCGGCGTGTACTTCTACGTCGCGATCGTGCTCGCGTTCTGCGTCTCGGGCGCGGTCGGCATGCTCGTGGAATGGGCGCTGATCCGCCACCTGTACAAGCGCCCGCTCGACACGCTGCTCGCCACCTGGGGCCTGAGCCTGATCATGCAGCAGGTGTTCCGCTCCGTGTTCGGCGCGCGCGAGGTGGGCGTGGACCTGCCCGACTGGATGATGGGCTCCGCCTCGGTGAGCGAGACGATCCAGATCCCGATCAACGGCCTGATCGTGATCGCGGTCACGATCCTGGTCACCGCCGCCGTCTACGTCCTGCTGTTCCGCTCCGGCTGGGGCAAGCGGGTGCGCGCGGTGACGCAGAACCGGGCGATGGCGGGCGCCGTCGGCATCGACACCGAGCGCGTGGACCGCGCGACCTTCGGCATCGGCTGCGGCATCGCCGGCATCGCGGGCTCGGCCTTCACCATGATGGGCTCGACCAGCCCGACCGCGGGGCAGCTCTACATCGTCGACACCTTCCTGATCGTGGTGTTCGGCGGCGCGCAGAGCATCCTGGGCACCATCGCCTCGGCGTTCACCATCTCCCAGACCCGCTCGACGCTGGAGTTCTTCCTCACCGGCTCGATGGCGCAGGTGATCGTCCTGCTCGCCGTGGTCGGCATCCTGATGCTGCGCCCGCAGGGCCTGTTCACGCTGAAGGTCAGACGATGAGCACCACGACGACCGTGCCCGCCACCGCCCAGGGCACTGCGCAATCCGGCCTGCTCGGCCGCAAGGACGTGCTGTTCATCGGCGTCTTCGCGGTCCTCGTGCTGGTGGTGATCCCGCTCGGCCTCGACCCGTTCCGCCTCGGCCTGGTCGGCAAGTACCTGACCTTCGGCTTCGTGGCGCTGGGCCTGGTGCTGTGCTGGGGCGACGCGGGCATCCTCAGCCTGGGGCAGGGGATCTTCTTCGGCCTCGGCGGCTACTGCATGGCGATGTATCTCAAGCTGGAGGCCTCCACCCCCGAGATCACGAAGATCCAGAGCACCCCGGGCATCCCGGACTTCATGGACTGGAACCAGATGACCGAGCTGCCCTGGTTCTGGCAGCCGTTCCGCTCCATGGCCTTCGCGCTGGTCGCCGTGCCGCTGGTGCCGATGCTGCTCGCGCTGCTGATCGGCGTCGCGATGTTCAAGCGCCGCGTGGGCGGCACCTACTTCGCGATCATCACCCAGGCGATCGCCTCCATCCTGACCATCCTGATCGTCGGCCAGCAGGGCTACACCGGCGGCATCAACGGCATCACCGACCTGCGCACCTTCGCGGGCTTCGACATCCGCTCCGACCGCGCCCACGAGGTGCTGTACTTCATCAACGCCGCGCTGCTGATCGCCAGCCTGCTGCTCTGCCAGTTCGTGCGGCGCTCCAAGCTCGGCCGCATCCTCGTCGCCATGCGCGACCGCGAGGACCGTGTGCGCTTCTCCGGCTACAGCGTCTCCGACTTCAAGATCTTCGTCTTCGCCCTCGCCGCCGCCCTGGCCGGCATCGGCGGCGCGATGTTCACGCTCCAGGTCGGCTTCATGTCGCCCTCCTTCGTCGGCATCGTCCCCTCGATCGAGATGGTGATCTACGTCGCCGTCGGCGGCCGCACCTCGCTCCTCGGCGCGATCTACGGCGCGCTGCTCGTCGGCTGGGCGCGCACCACCTTTTCCGAGCAGGTACCCTCCCTGTGGCTGTTCGCCATGGGCGCGCTGTTCATCGGCGTGGTCGTGGCCTTCCCCGCCGGCCTCGCCGGCCTGTGGCGTGGCGGCGCGCTTGACCGCGCCACCGACCGCCTCCTCGGCCGCGCCCCCGGCGCCCGCACGCCCGAGCTCGCCGCCGCCGAGCACGACGTGCGCGAAGCCGCCACCGCCGACCTGCCCGGCGGCGACATCGCACATCCCGGCGTGGTCGCGCGCGGCGTCGCCGCCGGGGTGACGAAGTGAGCGGCGTGGCCGCCGCCGTGGCCGGCCTCGTCGCCGGCGCCGCCGAGGTCACGGCGCCCGACTTCCTGCTCGCCGTCGAGGGCCTCGGCGTCTCCTTCGACGGCTTCCGCGCCGTTGACGACCTGTCGTTCTACATGGACCCCAACGAGATCCGCGTGATCATCGGCCCCAACGGCGCCGGCAAGACCACCGTCCTCGACCTGATCTGCGGCCGCACCAAGGCCAGCGCCGGCTCCGTGCGCTTCCGCGGCCGCGAGCTGACCCGCCTCAAGGAGCACCAGATCGTCCACGCAGGCGTGGGACGCAAGTTCCAGACCCCCTCCATCTACGAGGACCTCACCGTCTTCGAGAACCTGGAGATCTCCTTCCCCCGCGGCCGCACCGTGTTCGGCGCGCTGATGTTCCGACGCGACGCCGAGGTCCGCGAGCGCGTCCAGGAGATCGCCGAGAGCATCTTCCTCGCCGACCAGCTCGGCCGCGAGGCGGCGTTCCTCAGCCACGGCCAGAAGCAGTGGCTCGAGATCGGCATGCTGCTGATCCAGGACCCCGCCCTGATGATGCTCGACGAGCCCGTCGCCGGAATGAGCGTCAGCGAACGCGGCAAGACCGCCGAGCTGCTCCACCGCATCATCCAGCACCGCTCCGTCCTGGTCATCGAGCACGACATGGGCTTCGTCGAGGACATCGCCCACAAGGTCACCGTCCTGCACCAGGGCCGCATCATCTCAGAGGGCTCCATGGCGCACGTGAAGGCCGACCCGCGCGTCGTGGAGGTCTACCTTGGGCATTGAGGGCAGGGCAGGGGAAGGCAAGGCCAGGGGCTCTGCCCTTGGACCCCGCCAGGGCGAGCCGCCCTGGACCGGCACACGAAAGGTGCCCGCGCATGGCCTTCCTTCAGTAATGGTTTCCAAAGGCCTCCGGCCTTTGGCGGGTCTGGGCAGAGCCCAGCCTTGCTTGCTGCCTGCTTCCATCCATCCCATCGGGGCTCCCCGATGAGCAGCGCCCTGGAGCACCTCCCGCCCCCCGATGCCGGCCTGTCCGCCGCCGCCGCCGCCTCCATCGCCGCCGGCCCCGCCCACGCCGGCACGCTCGCCCTGCGCGGCCTGCGCGCCGCCTACGGCCAGAGCGAGGTCCTCCACGGCCTCGACCTGGAGGTCGCCCCGGGCGAGATCGTCGCCGTGCTCGGCCGCAACGGCATGGGCAAGACCACGCTGATGAAGTCGCTGATCGGCCTGGTCCCGGTCAGCGGCGGCGAGATCCTGCTCGGCGGCCACGCCCTCAACGCGCTGCGCACCCACCAGCGCGTCGCCGCCGGCCTCGCCTACGTGCCGCAGGGCCGGATGATCTTCCCCGCGATGACCGTGGAGGAGAACATCGAGACCGGCCTGTTCGTGCGCGGAACGAAGACGGTGCCGCCGCACCTGTACGAGCTGTTCCCGGTCCTGCTGGAGATGCGCGCGCGGCGCGGCGGCAACCTGTCCGGCGGCCAGCAGCAGCAGCTCGCCATCGCCCGCGCGCTGGCCACGGGCCCGTCGGTGCTGCTGCTCGACGAGCCGACCGAGGGCATCCAGCCCTCGATCATCCTGGAGCTGGCGCGCACGCTGCGCCGCATCCGCGACGAGACCGGCCTGTCCATCGTGGTCTCCGAGCAGGTGCTGAGCTTCGCGCTCAGCGTGGCCGACCGGGTGCTGGTGATCGAGGGCGGCCGCATCGTCCACGAGAGCCCGCGCGCCGACATCGACGAGGCCCGCGTCGCCCGCTTCCTCGCTGTCTAGCGCCGGTCCAGGGCGGCCCGCCCTGGCGGGTCCAGGGCAGAGCCCTGGCCTTTCTGTTTCTTCTTAGGGGAGTTCAAGGAAATGACCGAAACCCTGATCAAGGTGGACCTGACGCGCTCTCCCTACGAGAACGACCAGGTGCACAACCGCTGGCACTCGGACCTGCCGATGGCGGCGACGGTCAAGCCCGGCGACGACTTCATCCTCGAGTGCCACGACTGGACCGGCGGCTTCATCAAGAACGACGAGTCTGCCGCAGACGTGCGCGACATCGACCTCACCATCGTCCACTTCCTCAGCGGCCCGGTGGGCGTCGAGGGCGCGGAGCCCGGCGACCTGCTCGTGGTGGACCTGCTCGACATCGGCGCGTTCACCGACACGCAGTGGGGCTTCAACGGCGTCTTCTCGCAGAAGAACGGCGGCGGCTTCCTAACCAACCAGTTCCCCGAGGCGATGAAGTCGATCTGGGACTTCAAGGGCCTGTTCGCCTCCTCGCGCCACGTCCCAAACGTCAGCTTCGCCGGCATGATCCACCCCGGCCTGATCGGCTGCCTGCCGTCCAAGGACCTGCTGGAGACCTGGAACACCCGCGAGCAGGGCCTGATCGACACCGACCCGACGCGCAACCCCGTCCTCGCCTGCCCGCCCTTCGCCGCCACCGCCCACATGGGCCGCCTCAAGGGCGAGGCCCGCGACGCGGCGGCCGCCACCGGTGCCCGCACCGTCCCGCCCCGCGAGCACGGCGGCAACTGCGACATCAAGGACCTGTCGCGCGGCGCCAAGGTCTACTTCCCCGTCTACGTCCCCGGCGCCGGCCTCTCGGTGGGTGACCTGCACTTCAGCCAGGGCGACGGCGAGATCACCTTCTGCGGCGCCATCGAGATGCCCGGCTGGGTCCACATGCGCGTCAACCTGATCAAGGGCGGCATGGCCAAGTACGGCATCCGCAACCCGATCTTCAAGCCGAGCCCGATCAAGCCCGTCTACAACGACCACCTGATCTTCGAGGGCATCTCCGTCGACGAGAACGGCGGTCAGCACTACCTCGACGTCACCGTCGCCTACCGCCAGGCCTGCCTCAACGCCATCGAGTACATGAAGAAGTTCGGCTACACCGGCGGCCAGGCCTACTCCATCCTCGGCTGCGCGCCCGTCCAGGGCCACGTCAGCGGCGTCGTCGACGTCCCCAACGCCTGCGCCACCCTGTGGCTGCCCACCGGCATCTTCGACTTCGACATCAACCCAGGCGCCGACGGACCCACCCCCGGCGTCACCGCCGGCACCGACGTGCTGCACGCCCCCGACGTCGCCGCCTAGGAAGGAAGCAAGGCCTTCTTTTTCTGGAGAAAAAGAAGCAAAAAGACTTTGCCCGTCAGGGTCCTGGTCCGCGCGACCGGCACGGACCAGGGTGGGCAGGGTTGCCCCTTCCGCGGTTCCGTCGCCCGGAAGGGAAGGGGCCGCCAGCCCGGAAACCGCTTGTCCGGCCGGCGGTTCCGGCGTTCCCTGGATCACTCTCTTGCCGCCCCGGCTCCGCCAGCAGGACACCAGCCATGCCCGTCTACGACTACGGCTGCGCGCAGTGCGGCCCCTTCACCGAGCTGCGCCCCATGGTGGAGTTCGCCGACCCGCAGCCCTGCCCGGGGTGCGGCGAAGCCTCGCCGCGCATGATCCTGACCGCGCCCGGCCTCGCCACAATGGACGGCGGCCGCCGCCGCGCCTCCGCCACCAACGAGCGCAGCGCCCACGCCCCGCAGCGCTCCTCCACCTCCGGCCGCCACGCCCCGGGCTGCGGCTGCTGCTCCACCGCGAAGCCGGCCGCCCCCGCCGCCGCCAAGAGCTTCCCGGCGGCGCGGCCCTGGATGATCAGCCACTGACGCAGACGGCAGGGAAGCAAGGTTGAGGCTCTGCCTCAAACTCCGCCAGGGGGAGGCCCCCTGGACCGCCTTCCCTTGGAGTCAGGCAGGTCCCGGGGGCGGCTCGGCCTCCCGCCTTGAAGCAGGGGCGGGTGTGGGCGGAGCTGCCAAAGGGTCCGACGGTCCGCCTGGATCGTTGGAATGGCAGCGGAGGGAGAGCCCGGCCTTGCTTCGCCTTCAGGCGTCGTCCGGGCTCAGCAGGGTGATCCGCTCCGCCGAAACCTGATGCACCTCCGCCTCGCGCTCCAGCGTCTTCGGGAACCGCGACCGCCCCGCCTGGATCAGCGTCTTCTTCGCCTGTGACTCGTGCCACTGCCGCGCGGCCAGCAGGGCGGCGTCCCAGCCGCGCTGGAACTCGGGCGTGATCTCTGTGGCAGGGTCGGTCATGCGCACCTCGTGGCGCGCCTCACGCGCGTGGTCAAGCAAAGTCGAGGCTCACCGGAGTCCAGCAAGAACCTGGGTTCCTCCAGTTGGGTCAGCCTCGCGCCGCACCAGAACGTGTCTTGATCCGCCTCCGCCGGATCAGACGGCTCTGCCGGACACCTCAGGACAAACAGGTGGACTGGCCTGGTCGACCGGAACGGAAAGGCCCACCCGCGCACCGGCGGCCTTTTTCCTGCTTCAGCGCTCGCGCGCCATGAGGCTGATGACCTGTCCCGCGACCTCGACAGATCGGCGCGTGAAGCCAGCCTTTTCAAAGGCGCGAACGGACCGCAGATTCCCGTCGGCTGGATCGGCAAGGCAGCTGGCGAAGCCAAGCCGCCCGAAGACCTCGCCCACGGCGAAGGCATCGATGATCCGCGGGCCAAGACCGATGCCGACCAGGTCCGCGTCGCCGATCAGCAGGTCGATACTGCATGTATCGGCTTCGCCGCCTTCCACCGGCGTCGCCTGCAACATCCCGATCGGCTCTGCATCCAGCAGGATGGCATGGACGCGGGTGGCGGTCTCGCCGCGGAGGCGCGGCAGGTACTTCGCCGCGATCTCGGCCGGCGTCATGGGATGCCACCATGCGGAGACATGCGGCGCGCGCAGCCAGGTCACCAGGCGCGGCAGGTCTCCCTCACCGAGGAGCCTGAAGCCGATCACCGGGCAAAGACCGCGGCGTCCTTTCCTAAGTGAGGCCGGTCCAGGGGCGGCTCGCCCCTGGCGGAGCTCGAGGCAGAGCCTCGACCTTGCTTCCCTCACGTCCCGCAGAACGTCCGGTACGGCACCTCCGAAGCCTCCCCCGCCGCCTGATGCGGATCACCCGGCCGGTCCTCCCACGGCTGCGACACCGCCTGCAGCAGCGCCTCGAACGGCCCCATGTCCCCCCGTCCCACCGCCGCGTCGAGCGCCGCCTCCACCAGGGCGTTGCGCGGGATCACCGCGGGGCTGACCGCGCGCATCGCCGCCGCCCGCCCGCCCGGCGCCCCGTCTTCCTGCGCGAGCCGCGCCTGCCAGCGCGCCGCCCACGCGTCGAACCCGTCCGCGTCCGCGAACGTCGCGCGCACCACCGCCAGCGCCGCCTCGCCCGGCTCCGCGGCGGCGTCGCACAGCCTGCGGAACGTGACGGTGAAGTCCGCCCGGTTCTGCGCCATCAGAGTCAGCAGGTCCTCGGCCAGCGCCGCGTCCCCCTCCTCCTCGCACGCCAGCCCGAGCTTGGCCCGCAGCCCGCCGAGATAGCCCGCGTTGAACACCGCCCCGAACCGCGACAGCGCCGCCTGCGCCGCCTCGAGCCCGGCCGCCTCGTCCTCGCCGAGCAGCGGCAGCATCGCCTCCGCCAGCCGCGACAGGTTCCACAGCATCGCGTGCGGCTGGCTGGCGTAGGCGTAGCGCGCGCCCTGGTCGATCGAGCTGAACACCGCCGCCGGATCGTAGGCGTCGAGGAACGCGCACGGCCCGTAGTCGATGGTCTCCCCCGAGATCGACGTGTTGTCCGTGTTCATCACCCCGTGCACGAACCCCACCAGCAGCCAGCGCGCGACCAGCTCCGCCTGGCGCACCACCACGCCCTCCAGCAGCGCCCGATATGGGTGCGCGGCCCCCGCCGCCCCGGGATGGTGCCGCTCGATCGCGTGGTCCGCGAGCAGCCGCAGCGCGTCGACGTCGCCGCGCGCCGCGAAGTACTGGAACGTGCCCACCCGGATGTGGCTGGCGGCCACGCGCACCAGCACGGCGCCGGGCAGCGGCGTCTCGCGGTGCACGACCTCGCCGGTGGCCACCGCCGCCAGCGCGCGCGTCGTCGGGATGCCCAGCGCCGCCATCGCCTCGCTGACCAGGTACTCGCGCAGCACCGGCCCCAGCGCCGCGCGCCCGTCGCCGCCGCGCGAGAACGCCGTGCGCCCCGACCCCTTGAGCGCGATGTCGCGCCGCAGCCCGTGACAATCGACCACCTCGCCCAGCAGCACCGCGCGCCCGTCGCCCAGCGTCGGCACGAACTGCCCGAACTGGTGCCCGGCGTAGGCCAGCGCGATCGGCTCCGACCCGGCCGCGACGCGGTTGCCGGCGAGGATCTCCACCCCCTCGACGCTGCGCAGCGCCGCCTCGTCCAGCCCCAGCTCGTCCGCCAGCGCCGCGTTGAGGCGCACGAGGCGCGGCACCGCCACCGGCGCGAGCGGCTGTCGCGCGGAGAAACGCTCCGGCAGGCGCGCGTAGCTGTTGTCGAACGGGAACTGGACGGTCATGCGAGCCTCCGGCAGTGGGGATCGGCACAGACATTGGGAGGCACCCGGCCGGATGGAACCCGGCCGGCGGCACGGCGATGCCGGAGGGCGTCACAACGGCGACCTGTCTGGAACGAACAGCAAGAGTCTTCTTTTTCTGAAGAAAAAGAAGCAAAAAGACTTTGCCCATGGGGTCCCGGCCAGGCGGGCGGCTTCGGACCCATGGGGAAAGTTCTTTGGTTCTTTCTTTCAAGAAAGAACGCGCTTCCTTCCCGTCGTGACGCACGAGGCCGGGCCTTCAGGGTCATGGCGCCCCCTGTCCGGCCGGCGCCCGCCGCGCCGGGTTGTCCCGGCCGAGCGGGCAGACGCCGCACACCACCTCGTTGGGCACCAGGTAGCGCATGCAGCACACGCGCCGCACGCGCCGCCCGCCGGGGTAGCGCACCGGCTCGAACAGCGGGTTGCGCGCCCCGTCCGCGAACACCCGGCTGGCGAGCAGCCGCCGCGCGTCGGCAAGCCCCGGCCGCGTGGCGTCGATCGCTTCCAGCTTGTGCAGGAACGCCTCGAACACGTTGCCGACGTTGCTCCACAGCACGCGCCGCGTGACGCCGCCACGCTCGGCCACCAGCGCGACCAGCGGCGCGATGTGCCCGCGGAGCAGCGCCGCGAACCGCGCGTCCGGCCCCGTCCCCGCCAGCGGAACCAGCTCCGGCCCGATCCTGAGCGCCTGGATGCGCAGGCTCGGCGCCATGACGAACGACACCGCGCCGGCCTCCAGCCGCGGCGAGACGTCGAGCAGGATGTTGGCGGCGAGCAGCGGCGGCACCGTGTCGGTGAAATACGCGGACGCCCACATCGACATCGCCGCGCGCGGATCGGTGCGCCCGAACCGCGCGTCGTAGCGCGACAGGATCGCGCCCACGTCGCCCGGGCCGAGCAGCGCGTCCTGCGCGATCGCCGGGCGCGTGTCGTGCGCGCCGCACAGCCCGGCCCGGAAGCGCTCCAGCTCTCCCGTCAGGCACGCGTCGAGCGCCGTGAAGAACTGCGGCGAGGCCGTGGCCGGCGCCGCGGCGGCAGGGCCCATCGTCCGATCCTCCCCGGCCCGCGTCGCTCTCCCACGCGACCGCGCCGCGAGCCTGCGCCGCCGCACCCCCGCGCTGCAAGCACGCGTCGCCGCTGCCGGTGCGCTGCCGCATCGATCTCGGGGCCCGCGTCGCTCCGCCCCGCGTCCCCCGGCCCCGCGTTGCCCGGCTCCTCCGCGGCCATGACGGCGCAGCGACGACCCACGCGCCGGGTCAATGCAATTCTTGACAATACAAAACGGTCGTCGCTAGTCTTTGGAGCCGAGATGATCCCGGATTGGGATGTCTTCCGGCCAGGACGACAGTGACGTCGTCCCCTGAATGCCTCATGGCACCATCGTCCCATCGAGCCGCCGCGCCGACCCCGGCCGGCGTCGCCATGTCCAAGACCCGCGGACCAGAAGGAAAAACACCATGTCCGACACCGTCCACACCTCCGGCGCCTTTGCCGCCCCGATCCCGGTCCGCGAGCTCCTGCCCTGGATGGTCTTCGGCGCGCTGGCGATGCTCGCCATCTACTTCGTCGGCTCCGAGGAAGGCGCGACCTCGCTGATCAACGGCATGTATGTCCACGAGTGGGTGCACGACTCCCGCCACCTCCTCGGCTTCCCCTGCCACTAGGCCGGGTCCCGAGCCGTGACGAGAAGCCTCCTGATCCGCGGCATGATCGCAGGCCTGGTGGCGGGGCTTCTCCTGTTTGCCGTCGGCCGGGTGCTCGGCGAGCCCCAGGTCGAGCGTGCCATCGCCTTCGAGACCGCGATGGACGAGGCCAGGGCGAAGGCCGAGGCCGCCGCCGGCCACGCCCCGGCGATGGCGGAGCCCGAGCTGGTCAGCCGCTCCAGCCAGGCCGGCCTCGGCCTGCTCACCGGCACCGTGGTGTACGGCGCGGCGTTCGGCGGCCTGTTCGCCCTGGTGTTCGCCTACGCCCACGGCAGGGCAGGGGTCGCCGACGCTCGCGGCCTCGCCCTGCTGCTGGCCGCCGGCGGCTTCCTCGCCGTTTTCATGGTCCCCGACCTCAAGTACCCTTCCAACCCGCCCTCGGTCGGCGAGCCCGAAACGATCGGCAGCCGCACCGCCCTCTACTTCGTCATGATGGCCTGCTCGATCGGCGCGATGGTCGCAGCCGTCGCCATCCGCAGGCGACTGCTTGCGGCACGCGGCGCTTGGTCCGCCGCCCTGCTGGCCGCCGCCTTCTACGCCGCCTTCGTCACCGTCGTCATGCTGATCCTCCCCGCCGTGCAGGAGGTTCCCGACGGCTTCGACGCCGTCCTGCTGTGGCGCTTCAGGCTCGCCACCATCGCCATGCAGTTCGTGATGTGGTGCACGCTCGGCCTGCTGTTCGGCGCCCTCGCCGAACGCGTGGTCTCCGGCACGCAGCGCCGCCCCGGCGCCGGGCGGCTGCGGGCGGCGGCACGCTAGCCGCCGTCCCGCACCGCCGGGGCGCGTGCCCCGGTCGCGCCTCCTGCCGGTCGGCAGGGCGCCCGCGACAACGGCCTCCCGCTTCCCGCCGCCGAGGACCCAGGCGACCGTGCCCTACGCCCTCAATCTGACACTTGACGAGGCCTGCCGGCTGGAGATCGAGCGCCTCTACGCGCGCCTGTCTCACCTCGACGTGCCGGAGCACGACCTCGTCACCCAGTACGGCCCCTGCGTCACGCTCCTGGTGCTCGCCGACCGCGTGGCGCCGAAGACGATCAGCACGCTCCTGGAATGGCGGCTCCCGGCGCTCTCGGCCCTCGGCGTGACCTTCGCGAGCCCCTGCGTGGTCCACGGCACGCCCCCGACGCTGAGCCTGCGGGTCGCGGTCAGCGACGCGCTGCTGGAACTGCACAATGCGATCTACACCGAGCTGCCGGAGGAGGAGGTGCACATCCACTACCGCCCCGCCTACTGGCAGCCGCACCTCAAGCTGTCGAACGTCCGCGACGAGCACGCCGGCAGGCGGCTCGCCACGGCGCTCGCCCCGGACTGGACGCCACTCGGCGGAATCCTCGACGGCCTGGAGCTGATGCAGTACCCGCCGGTGGAGTCCATCTGGCAGGCGACCCTGCAGACGCGCCCGTAGGCAGGAAGCAAGGTTGAGGCTCTGCCTCAAACTCCGCCAAAGGCGAGCCTTTGGAATCCACTACTTAAGTGAAGGGTTTCCAAAGGGCTCGGCCCTTTGGCGGGTCCAGGGCGGAGGTGCCCAGAGGTTCCGATGGCCCGCTTGGGCCATTGGAATGGGCACCGGAGGGAGAGCCCTGGCCTTGCCTGCCTGCCTCAGCCGAGCGCGTCCCCCGACTCCACGATCGCCGACGCGAACGCCCCGATCGAGATCCTGCGCGTCATCGCCTGGTTGCGGATGAAGCGGTACGCCTCCTCCTCGCGCATCCTGCGGCTCTGCATCAGCATGGTCTTGGCCCGCTCCACGCTGCGGATGGTGCGCGAGGTCTCGTCGAGCTTCTGGATGCGCTGGCGCAGCCGGCTCGCGTAGGTGAAGTTGGCGTGCGCCACCGTCAGCCCGGCCAGCACCGCCTGCGCGGAGAACGGCCGGTGCAGCACCGCGTCCGGCGTGGCGCGGCGCAGGACGTCGAGGTCCGTGGTCGGGCTCACCACCATCACCAGCGCCGCGGTGGGCTGGCCCGGCGGCCAGGGCACCAGCCGCGCCACCTCGGCAGACGCCTCGCAGAACACGACGTCGCAGTCCTCCGGCAGCGGCTCGGTGAGCGGCCACAGGTGGCGCACCCGCGCCCGCGTCCGCTGCAGCTCGCGCAGCAGGCCCTGGCCGCTCTCGTCGCGCGCCACTGCGACCACGATGTCGAGCGCCGCCAGGCCGGCGCCGCGCTCGGCGCTACCGCCGCGCTCCGCCGCGTCTCCCCTCACCGCCCCGCCCTTCACTGGCAGAACACCGAGCTGCCGTAGCCGATGAGATACGGGTCCGCCACGATGGCCGCCGCCGACTGCTCGACGATGTCAAACTGCCCGCGTCCGTTGGCCCGCCCGATGCGCGTCCACAGGTCGGCGTGGTTGCACAGCCGGTTGATCGCGACCGCGCCCTGCGGCGCCTCGAAGCTCGAGCCCAGGATCATCGGCCGCAGCACGTCGGCCTCGGCGCTGCCGGTCTGCGCGAGCGAGGCGGCCCAGATGTGGACCTGGAAGTAGGCGGCCTCGGCGCACATGTTGGTGCTCGCCTCCTCGCCGTACAGCGCCTTGTAGCCCGCAACGAACGCAGCGTTGCGCTCCCCCTGCACCGACTGGAAGTACGGCGCCGCGGTGACGTGTCCCTCGCCGACGTCGTGGCCCATCGCGCGCAGCTCCGCCTCCGTGGTCGTGAGGCTCGCGATCGGCATCACCTTCGGGTCGAAGCCCGCGTCGGCGTAGGCCTGGTAGAGGTGCGCCGTCGCGTCGCCGACCACGGTGGAGAACACCACGTCCGGACACGAGGCGCGGATGTCGCGCATCACCGGCGCGAAGTCGCGCGGCCCGGCGCGCAGCCCGACGTAGGACTCGCCCACGACCGTCCCGCCGTTGCTGCGCACCAGCTCGCCCATCAGCCGGTTCGCCTCGTGCGGGTAGCAGTAGTCCGAGCCCACGACGTGCACGCGCGGCCCGTAGTGCGCCATGACGTAGGTGCACAGCGCCATGCTGTTCTGGTTCGGCGCGGCCCCGGTGTAGATGATGTTGGGCGAGAACTCGAAGCCCTCGTACAGCGTCGGGTAGAACAGCAGCGAGTTCAGCCGCTCGACCACCGGCAGCACCGCCTTGCGGCTGCTCGACGTGTAGCAGCCGAAGATCGCCCCCACGTCGTCGTCCAGGATCAGCCGCGTCGCGCAGCGGGCATAGGCCTGCGTGTCCGAGCCGGGGTCGCACACCACCGGCAGCACCTCGCGGCCCAGGATCCCGCCGCGCGCGTTGATCTCACCGATCGCCTGCAGCGTGCCGCGCAGCTGCGTCTGCTCGATCACCGCCAGCGACCCGGTGACGGAGAACATCACGCCCACCCGCCAGGGCCCCGCTCCGCTCGCCCGTGATCCATCCATGGCATTCTCCTTCCATAGTGGCAACGACCACCGCCGGCGCAGCGACGGGCCCCACCGGTCGGGATCGGCCCTGTCCGGGTCCACCCATGGCGAGAATCCGGGCCGACCCACGGCGATCGTGCCCGTGGCGGAGGTGGTCACGCTACCGCGAGCCTGCTGGACGAGACGTTATACCAGATGTGAGCCGTGCCGATGTCTCAAAACCAGGCATCTTGCCCTCTGCCGCAGGAACGGCATGGTTCCTGCTCAAGTCGCGGGCAGTCTGGCGATCCTGCAGGCATTCCTCCTCCGCCTTACCCGCGGCGGGACCGGCGCGTCGTGCCGCCGCGACCAGGGCAGCCGCGCGGTTCCGACGTTTCCGCAGCGGCCGGTCGTCCCGCCCGCTCAATGCCGCAGCGCGATACGCGCCGGGTCGAGCAGCAGCCGCGCCACCCGCCGCCCCCGCCGCACGTGCTGCTCCAGGATCTCCTCGACGTCGCGTTCGGTCTCGAAACGATACCAGACGCCCTCGGGGTAGATCACCATCAGCGGCCCGTGCTCGCACAGGTTGAAGCACCCGGCGTGGTTGACGCGGATGCGCTTGAGCCCCGTCGCCATGCCGATGCGGCACATCAGGTCGCACAGCTGACGCGACCGCTTCGCGGAGCAGCAGCCGCGCCAGTGCCCCGCCGGCCGCTCGTTCACGCAGCAGAACACGTGGGCGTCGTAGAACCCCGCATCCGCGTGCGCCACCGCCCCCGGCTCGCCGGGCCCGGCATCGCCTGCCCCCGCCGGGCCATCGCCAGGCCCGGTACCGTCGCCGCCAGGCCCCGCGCCGTCGCCAGGACCCGCCCCGTCGTCAACCATTGACGGCGCTGGCGGCCAGCCCCGCCGCGAACTCCTCGCGGTCCAGGTTGCGCCCGATCACCACGAACACGCTCTGCCGCGCCTCGTCGTCGCGCCACATCCGGTCCGGCCGCATCGTGGTCAGCATCCGCACGCTCTGGAACACCAGCCGCTCGCGGAAGCCCCGCGCGTTGAAGATGCCCTTGGTGCGGAACAGGTCGTCGCCGTGATCCGCGGCATGCTTGTTCATCCACGCCATGAACCGGTTCATGTCGATCGGCCGATCCTCCGTCAGCACGAACGACTTCACCGCGTCGTCGTGCTCGTGCAGGTGGTCCTCCAGCAGGTCCGGCTCGATCTGCAGCTTCGCCTCCAGGTCGAACGCGCCGACGTTCAGCACGCTCGCCAGGTCAATCACCCCGTTCGTCGTGTGGTGGATCGCCGCCAGCGGGTTCAGCCCGCGGATGCGCCGCTCCACGCCCTGCAGCTGCTCCTCGCTCAGCAGGTCGACCTTGTTGATCAGAATGATGTCGCTGAACGCCACCTGCTCCTGCGCCTCGACGCTCTGCGCCAGGTTCGCCTCGATGTTGACCCCGTCCACCAGCCCCACGAAGGAATCCAGCCGGATCGCGGACTTCACCTCGTCGGACACGAAGAACGTCGAGGCGACCGGTGCCGGATCGGCCAGCCCCGTGGTCTCGATCAGGATGCCGTCCAGCGACCCCGCGCGCCCCTGCAGCCGCCCCAGTGTCTCGATCAGGTCGCCGCGCACCGTGCAGCACAGGCAGCCGTTGTTAAACTCGACGATCTCCTCGTTGCCCTCCTTGACCACCAGCTCGCCGTCGATGCTGACCGCGCCGAACTCGTTGACGATGACGGCCAGGCGTTTCTCTGTCTGGTGGTGCAGGACGTGGTTGAGGAACGTCGTCTTCCCCGAGCCGAGAAAGCCGGTGATCACCGTGGCGGGGATGCGCGCGTCGGTCTTGGGCATCGTGTCCATCGGGAAACTACCTCTGCAGTGGGACAGGCCAGAAAAGGGGAAACCCGCCGCAGCGGGTTTCCGAAGTCAGCAAGCAAGGCCGGGCTCTGCCCGGACCCGCCAGGGGCGAGTCGCCCCTGGACCGGCCTTACCTCAGTAAAGCCATCCAAGGGGCTTCCCTTGGCGGGGTCCAGGGGCAGAGCCCCTGGCCTTTCTCCGCCTACGCGACAGCCTGGTCCGCGACCCGCACCCTCTCCTTGATCGCCGCGATCCCGCCCGGCGTCGGCATCACGGTCTTGGTCATCGCGGCGATGCCCTCCTCCATGATGATCTTGCGGTTCGCCGGCGGCAGCACGTCGCCGCGGAGCTGGTCGTAGGGCACGACCACCCAGCAGGCGCAGCCCCAGATGCACTCGCCCGCCATGCCCTCGAAGCGGATCGCCGGCTCGGACAGCATCGGCCCGATGTCGATCAGCCACGAGTGCTCGTTGAGCTTGTCCTCCCAGCTCAGCTTGTCATAGACCTTCTGGCTGTCCCAGAACGCGGTCAGGTCCGTCTTGGCCACGCCGGCCAGGATGATGTTGGCATACGCCGTCAGCGCGTCGAAGAACTCGTGGCTGTCGATCTGCATCGTGCTGTCGGAGTCGAGCAGGTAGTTCTCGGTCATCATCTTCTTGAAGCCGGCCTTCATCTCGTCGACGCCCATGTTGCGCGACGCCTGGATGAACACCTCGGCGTAGTTGGTCTTGAAGCCGTCCTTCAGGCCCATGTACTGGGGCACGAAGTCGATCCACTGCGCGATCACGGCGTCCCACTTGCTGGGCGCCTCGCCCGGCAGGACCTGCACGCCCGGATGCGTCAGCTTGGCGACGTTGAACATCGTCCAGTTGCGCGACTTGCCGCTGACCGTCTCGTGCGGCGCGCCGGTCAGGCCGGACGGGCGCAGTGCGCGGAACAGGTCGCGGCCGTTGTCGACCACCGCGAAGCGCATGAACGAGTCGGCCACGAAACGGTTCGTGACCATCTCCTTGATGCTCTGGCGGATGTGCGCCTCGCCCGTCGTGGTGTAGGCGGTCAGGCGCTGCCAGCTCTGCTCGGGATTGACCACGAAGAACCCGCCGGTGAACGGCGAGCGGTACAGGTCACCCCACACCGCGGTGACGCCCGCGTTCTTGTCGTCGTCGAGCATGCAGTCGAGGTCGTTCAGCGTGGTGTAGAGCGCCGGGCTGTCCTTGTAGGTCTCCGGGTCGCCCGTGTGCGGCAGCTGGCCCACGCCGATCACGGGGATGCGGCGGCCGAACTTCACGTTGCTCAGGTGGCGGGCGAGATCGACCATGATGCCCGTGCCCGTGCCGCCGGCGAGGCTGAAGCACACGGTGACGAGCGACGGCAGGCCGGCCTTGTCGACGTGGTCGACGAACTTGCGCAGCGCCAAGTCCATCGGCCGGTCACCGGCGTAGTAGGCGTTGGCGTAGATGCCCTTGGCGACCGCGCGCGGGAAGTGCTCGCCGGCCTTCGGCATCACGTACTTCTTCGGCACGTAGCTCTCGAAGTTCGGGTTCCAGTAGTAGCGCGGATACTCGAGCTTGAGGAACTCGCGGGTGCGGTTCATGCCCTCGAAGAACTCGTCCTTGCCGGGCACTTCCAGCGCGATCGCCTGGAACGAGAAGCGGTCGGACGGGATGCCGCGCGACTCGAGGCGCTTCTTGAACGAGGCCGCGTAGTCCATCGCCAGGCCCATGTCCTGGTCGCCGATGTCGACCACCATCGCGGCGAAGGTCGCGCGCGGATCGGCCAAGTGGTCCTCGACCTCGCCGGTGCGCAGCAGCGCCTCGACGTACGCGGCGCCGGTGCGACCGATGCCGATGACGTGCATGCAATGCGGGGCCTGGACCCCGGTTGCGCTGTGGTAGAGTGAAGCAGACATGAACTACGTCCTTTTTGTCGTGATGAGCAGACACAAGGCCAGTCTCGTCAGCACAGGCTAGTCAGCACCTGACGGAAAACGTCTCGGCTTCGTCGAGATAGCCGAGATCCCGCAGTATGTGGGCCACCGATGTCGCACGCTGGTTCGCGACATAGAGCATGTAGTCCTCGACGAAGAGGCCTGGATCGCGGGAGATCGTTCCCTCCTCGATCAGTGCCACGCCCTTCTCGAGATTGCTGCGGTCGAGCGCCACTTCCCAGATCGGGGAGTCGATGTGGATCGCCGCGTCGTCGACCCGGGCAACGTGCAGGAACTTGCCCCCAGCCACGGTGGGGACCATGAAGCCCCCGCCGTACTTCCCCTTCACCGCCTCCCAATCAAGCGGCATGGCGGCCCGCCTGATCCCGACGGCTCGGGAATTCCATGTGCGCCGCGCAGCCCGCCGGCGCCCTGCGGCCGCCGCGCGTCACGCCGCGATCTCCTCGCCGCGCAGCGCCGCCAGCGGCACCGCGATCCAGCCGGACCCGCCGAACAGGCTGGCCCCGGCCATGCCGTCGAGCTGCGTGGACGGCTCGCTCAGCACGATCCCGCGCTCCAGCAGCAGCGAGTGCGCGAGGCGGCGCTCGTCCTCGCCCGCGTCCCCGTAGGCGTCGCGCGCCGGCCCGAACAGCGCGAGGTCGGTCTTGCTGACCCGCGGCAGCACGAACTGCACGCTGCCGGGCGCTCCCCCGCCCACGACCACCGGCGCCACCTCCGGCGCCAGCGCCTGCTCCAGCGCCGCCGCCACCTCGCCGACGCCGGCGGCCTCGGGATCGGCCACCCGCACCTCGACGAACTCCGGCGCATACCCCGGCAGAAGCCCGAGCCGCTCCGCGAGGTCCGGCCCCGCCGCCAGCGCGCCCTCGGCGTCGGCGTAGCCGAGCACGTGGATCCAGCGCGACCCCCACGGCGTGCGCGCCGCAGAATGCTGCGTGGATGGTGCCGCGACCCAGTTGAGCAGCCGCAGCATCTCCCACAGGTTGGCGCCGTTGCGCAGCGTCAGCAGCGACGCGATCTCGTGCCGCACCCTCTCCTGCGCCGCCGCCAGGTCGCCCGTCGCCGCCCACACCGGCTGCTGCGGCACCAGCAGGAAGCCCGCGGTGAACGGGTTCTTGAACAGGTCGCCGCACGACAGCACGACGCCGCGGTTCTTGTCCTCGTCGCCCAGGCAGTCAATCTCGTTGAGCAGCGGGAACAGCTGCGCGCCGGTGTGCTCCGGCGCGTCGCCCTCGCACGGCGCGATGCCGATGCCCGTCACCAGCACGCGGCGCCCGAGGATCGCGTTGGACAGGTGGCGCGCCACGTCCACGGCCATGCCGGAGCCGACCGAGCCGCCCATCCCGAACACGATGCACACCACCGCGTCGCCCGGCGCCGCGTCCAGGCTGGCCGCGAACCGGCGCAGCGCCTTGGCCGCCGGACGCTCACCGTCGTAGTAGGCACGGCCGTAGATCGCCTTCGCCACCGCCCGCGACACCGGCTGCCCCGGCGCGGGCCGCACCGCCTCCTCGCCCACCCACGGCCTGTACCCGGGGTCCCAGCGCGTCAGCGGCGACTCAAGCTGCAGGAAGTCACGATACCGCCCGAGGCTGTCGATCAGCACGCCCGCCGGCGGTACGTCCAGCACCAGGCTCTCGACCTGCGCGCGCCCCTCGGGGAACTTCGCCGCCAGCGACGCCAGCGTGTCGCCGCCGCCCTCGCCGATGTCGATCGTCAGCGCGGTGAGACGCGCGCCCTCGTTGTCGAGCATCCCGTCCGGCGCATCGGCGAGGATCTGCTCCACCGCGCGGCAGCCCGCGGTGCCGAGGCCCACGACATGCACGCTGTAGGGCAGGGCGGCGGCGTCGGCGATGCGGTGGATGCCCCGGCGCAGCGCGTCCAGCTTGCGCTGCTGCAGCTTGGCGTCCGTCGTGCCGATGGCCGGTGTCGGCCGCCCCCGCAATAGATCGATGCCTGCCTGAGATGCCATCCATGGTCCTGCGAAATCGGGGTCGCGAGCAGCCAACGAGTCAGGCCACGCACGCCGCGCTTGGGAAGAACGCAAAATGCCCCTGTCTTCGCACGATGGTGCAAGAACAGAGGCGGAAGCTGCCGATTTTAGAGATGCGGCCTCGGTGCCGCGCAACCAGAAGACGACCACGCAAACGCGATGTCAACAACCATCTGACTCCGAAACGCAATCGGCTCCGCGACGCCCGGCGAACCCCCGCCAGCCCCCGCGCGCACCTGCCCGGCGCAGGCGCGCGCGGCCGGCCCCTACCGGTGCAGCGTGCTCTCGTTCGGCAGCCCCTCGATCGGGCACTCCTCCGTGCCCACCGTCGGCCGGGTGAAGCTCTCCACCATCTCGCGCGCCGCGTCCGGGTCACGGACCCACTTGCCGTAGAAGTCGAACGGGCAGGCCGCCACGCCCTTGTCGCCGTCACCCGAGTTGATCAGCCCGGTGTAGCCGCGGTGCAGCAGCTTGAAGAGATGGTTCTCCGACTGCATCGTCCGCCGCGCGTCGCGGATCAGCGACTTCGACAGCGCCGCATACTGGATGCCGTAGTCCTCCGTGCCGCACTCGCCGAGCGTGCGCCCGTCGAAGCCCACGATCGAGGAATGCCCGAAGTAGGTGTACACCCCGTCCCACCCCGACGCGTTGGCCACCGCGACGTAGCAGTTGTTCGCCCACGCCATCGCCTTGGCCATCATGATCTGCTGCTCCTTGGCCGGATACATGTAGCCCTGGCAGCGCACGATCAGCTCCGCCCCCTTCATCGCGCAGTCGCGCCAGATCTCGGGGTAGTTGCCGTCGTCGCAGATGATCAGGCTGACCTTCATGCCCTTCGGCCCGTCGCTGACGTACGTGCAGTTGCCGGGGTACCAGCCCTCGATCGGCACCCACGGCATGATCTTGCGGTACTTCTGCACGATCTCGCCCTGGTCGTTCATCAGGATCAGCGTGTTGTACGGCGCCTTGTGCGGGTGCTCCTCGTGCCGCTCCCCGGTCAGCGAGAACACCCCCCACACCTTGGCGCTGCGACACGCCTCGGCGAAGATCTCCGTCTCGTCGCCCGGCACCGACGACGCCGTCTCGTACATCTCGGCGCTGTCATACATGATCCCGTGCGTCGAGTATTCGGGGAAGATCACCAGGTCCATGCCCGGCAGGCCGGACTTCATGCCCACCACCATCGCCGCGATCGCGCGCGCGTTCTCCAGCACCTCGGCGCGCGTGTGCAGCCGGGGCATCTTGTAGTTCACCACGGCCACGCCGACCGTGTCCTTGCTGCTGCTGATGTCGCCATGAAGCATCTCGGGGTATCCTCGCCCAGGGTGTTGTCTGAATCGTCGTCGCCACGCCGGGAGACAGCCCGGCCGCGTGGCCGCATCGCGCAAACCGCACCGCCCGCCGGAACCACGCCGGCGGACGAGCGAACGAGGGCGGCCAGCGCTGCGCAAACTTGGCCGGTGTGCCCGACACGCATCGAACCGTGCCCGGCGGGCCTCGTTGCCCGGCAGGCCGCCTGCGGTCACGCCACCGCTGCACGCACAAACCATAGGAGCGGGCTTCTCCGCGCGTCAACGATCAGCGCAGGCAAGCAAGGCTGGGCTCTGCCCAGACCCGCCAGGGGCGAGCCGCCCCTGGACCGGCCTCACTGAAGCAAGGCCATCCAAGGGGCTTCCCTTGGCGGGGTCCAGGGGCAGAGCCCCTGGCCTTGCTTCCTACCGCGCCAGCCGCGCGTACACCTCGCCCAACCGCTGCGGCAGCCGTTCGATGCGCGGCACCGCGACCCAGCGCCCCGCCCCGAACACCCCGTCCCCCGCCCCGCCGCCGTCCGGCCCGAGCACCACCCCGAACACCTCGATCCCGTCCCGCCGCAGCGACACCGCCGCCCGCCGCGCGTCCTCCATCAGCGCCGCCTCGCCCGTGTCGACGTCCGACGGCACCCCGTCCGTCAGCACCAGCAGCAGCCGCCTGTGCTCGCCCCGTGCTCGCAGCCCCGCGCCCGCATGGCGCAGCGCGGCACCCAGCCGTGTCGACAGCCCCGGCGCCACCCCGGCGAGACGCGCCCGCGCCGCCGCGTCCCACGCCCCGCCCAGCGCCTGCACCCGCGTCACCCGCACGTCCTCGCGCCCGCACGACGCGAACGCCTGCACCGCGGCCGCCACCCCCGCGCCCGCCAGCGCCTCGGCCAGCAGCGCCGCCGCCTGCACCTGCGCGTCCAGCACCGACCCGCCGCCGCCCGCCACCGCCGCCCGCGTGCTCTCCGACGCGTCCAGCAGCAGCCCCACCGCCAGGTCGCGCCGCCGCCGCCCGACGCGCGAGTGCCACCGCCCGTCCGGCACCACGCCGCGCCGCAGGTCGACCGCCGCCTCCACCGCC
>CAXSFE010000037.1:0-29871 GCA_964236585.1 uncultured Acetobacteraceae bacterium | reverse complement strand
GTGTGCGGATGCCGAGATGGCGGGCGGGGGGGCTGCGGATCGCGCGGCGGGCGGGGCTGGCACGGACGGGGCTGGCGTGGGCGGGGCGGGGCGGGTGGATCTGGCGGGGGGGCTGCGGGCGCTGGGGGAGCGGGGGCTGACGCGGGTGCTGGTCGAGGGGGGCGGGCGGCTGGCGGCGGGGCTGCTGCGAGCGGCGCTGGTGGACAGGGTGGCGTGGTTCCATGCGCCGGGGGTGATCGGCGGGGACGGGGTGGCGGCGGTGGCGGGGATGGGGCTGGAGCGGATCGCGGAGATGAGGCGTTTCGTTCCGGTCGCGCGCAGGGTGGTGGGCGAGGACGTGCTGACCGAGCTGGTGCCGGCGGGGGACGTGTCGCGAGAGGGCATGGCGGACGGGGGCATGGCGCATGGGGGCGCGGCGCCGCCGGGCGTGCAGGGCCGGGGCGTGGCGCAGGAAGAAGGGGCGGGCTGATGTTCACCGGGATCATCGCGGCGGTCGGCGAGGTGAGGTCGTGCGAGGCGATCGGCGAGGGGCGCGACATGCGGCTCGTGGTCGGGGTGCCGGGCGGGCGGGCGGGAGCGCCGGGGGTGATGCGGGCGGGGGGGCTGCTGTTCCTGCCGCCGGTGGCGGCCGGGGCGGAGCAGGGGGGTGCGGACGGGGTGCGCGACTGCGTGCGCGCGGTGCGGGGGATGCTGGAGGCGGAGGGGCAGGGGCTCGGCTCGCTGGTGCGGCTGGGGGTGGCGGTGGTGGCGCCGGCCGCGATGGGGGCGCTGCTGGCGGCGCTGCCGGGGCCGGTGGCGGACGGCGTGCGCCGGGAGCTGGCGGCGATGCTGCCGGAGGGTGGGCCGGTGCCGGCGATCACCTACGTGTCGCGGCTGCCGGACGGGGCGCTGGTGCAGGTCGAGGCGGTGGCGCGCGACGAGGCGCAGGCGGGTGGCGGGGGGTTCCTGGGCGGCGTGGCGCTGGGGGCGTCGATCGCGTGCTCGGGGTGCTGCCTGACGGTGGTGGGGTTCGGGGCGGACTGGTTCGCGGTGGAGGCGTCGGCGGAGACGCTGTCGCTGACGACGCTCGGGCGGTGGGCGGCGGGGACGCGGGTGAACCTGGAGCGGGCGCTGCGGATGGGCGACGAGCTGGGCGGGCACATGGTGTCGGGGCACGTCGACGGGCTCGGCGAGATGGTGGCGCGCGCCGAGGAGAACGGGTCGGTGCGGATGGAGTTCAGGGTGCCCGGGCGGCTCGCGCGGTTCGTGGCGACGAAGGGGAGCATCGCGGTGGACGGGGTGTCGCTGACGGTGAACTCGGTGCGCGATGTCGAGCAGCCGGTGCGCGGCTTCGCGGACCCGGTGCGCGATGGCGAGCAGGCGGCGGGCGGCGAAGGCGGCGCGGTGTTCGGCGTCAACGTGATCCCGCACACGGCTGGGGCGACGACGCTCGGGTTGCGCAGGCCGGGCGAGGCGGTGCACATCGAGGTCGACGGGGTGGCACGCAACGCGGCGCGGCTGGCTTCGGCTGGCCCGGGGCGCGAGTGGTGAAGCAAGGTTGAGGCTCTGCCTCAAACTCCGCCAAGGGCTGGGCCCTTGGATCGCCATCTCTTAGGTAGCGCCGGTCCAGGGGCGGCCCGCCCCTGGCGGGTCTGGGCAGAGCCCAGGCTTGCTTTCTGCTGCCGGCGTGAGGCTTGGAGGCGTGACGATGGGTGACGTGATTCCGGAGCGGGCGATGGCGGACGTCGTGCGCGGCGAGCTGTCGGGGTATCTGGCGTCGACCGCCGAGCTGATCGACGAGGCGCGGGCGGGGCGGATGTTCGTGCTCGTCGACGACGAGGACCGGGAGAACGAGGGCGACCTGGTGATCCCCGCGCAGTTCGCGACGGCGGAGGCGGTGAACTTCATGGCGCGCCATGCCCGCGGGCTGGTGTGCCTGGCGATGACGCAGGCCAGGGTGGAGCAGCTCGGGCTGCCGGCGATGGCGCAGTCGAACGGCACGCGGCACCAGACGGCGTTCACCGTGTCGATCGAGGCGGCCGAGGGGGTGACGACGGGGATCTCGGCGTTCGACCGGGCGCACACCATCGCCGCCGCCATCAACCCGGAGCTGCGGCCGGGGGGGATTGTGACGCCGGGGCACGTGTTCCCGCTGGCGGCGCGCGACGGGGGGACGCTGGTGCGGGCGGGGCACACCGAGGCGGCGGTCGACATCGCGCGGATGGCGGGGCTGAACCCGTCGGGCGTGATCTGCGAGATCATGAGCGACGACGGGTCGATGGCCAGGCTGCCGGAGCTGGTGGCGTTCGCGCAGCACCACGGGCTCAAGCTGGGCACGATCGCGGACATGATCGCGCACCGGCGGCGGACGGAGCGGCTGGTCCGGCGGGTGCAGGAGGGGGTGCTGCCGGGGGTCACGGGGGGCGACTGGCGCGTGGTGGTGTATGCCAACACCTTCGACTATGCGGAGCATCTGGTGCTGGTGAAGGGCGATCTGGCCGGGCCGGCGCCGGTGCTGGTGCGGATGCACGCAGTGGACCTGCTGACGGACATGCTGGGGGGTGCCCATTCGGCGCGGCTGCACCAAGCGATGCGGATGATCGCGGAGGCGGGGCGGGGGGCGGTGGTGCTGCTGCGCGACCCGCGGCCGACGGCGGTGAGCGAGCGGGCGGCGTCGGTCAGCGCGGGGGAGGGGCCGCCGAACCCGTTCCTGCGGGACTACGGGATCGGGGCGCAGATCCTCGTCGAGCTGGGGGTGCGCGACATGGTGCTGCTGACGAACCACACGCGCACCATCGTGGGGCTGGAGGGGTACGGGCTCAACGTGGTGGAGAACCGGCGGGTGGTGGAGGGGTGAGGAAGCAAGGAAGGTTGAGGCTCTGCCTCAAACTCCGCCAAAGGCCGAGCCTTTGGAAACCTGGACTTAAGTCACGCCGGTCCAGGGGCGGCTCGCCCCTGGCGGGTCTGGGCAGAGCCCAGGCTTGCTTGCTGCGCGGTGCGCGGTGAGCACGCAGGACGCGCCGGTGCCGGCGGCGGTGCGGGTCGAGGGGGCGCCGCCGCACGTGCTGGTGGTGCGGGCGCCGTACTACCGGGGCGTGGTGGACGGGATGACGGAGGGGGCGCTGCGCATCCTGGGCGAGGCGGGGGCGACGCACGAGGTTCTGGACGTGGCGGGGGCGTTCGAGCTGGCGCAGGCGATCGGGATGGCGGCGCGCGGCGACGGGGTGCCGGGCGGGGGCGCGGGCGGGGGGTTCGACGGGTATGTCGCGCTGGGGTGCGTGGTGCGCGGGGGGACGGACCACTACGATCACATCTGCCGCGAGACGATGGCCGGGCTGATGGCGGTGGCGTTGCAGTTCGGCGTGGCGCTGGGCTCGGGGGTGCTGACGGTGCACTCGCTGGAGCAGGCGGTGGCGCGGTCGGGGCCAGGGGGGCACAACAAGGGCGCGGAGGCGGCGGCGGCGGCGCTGCGGCAGGTCGCGGTGGCGCGGCGGTTCGCGCGGCGGTGACGGCGGGCGTGGCGGCATGAGCGGGAAGGGGCGGGCAGTGGCACAGGACGGGGGGGCGAAGGACGGCGGCGCGAAGGCGGGGCCGAAGGGGCGGCCGCGGACGGCGGCGCGGGTCGGCGCGGTGCAGGCGCTGTTCCAGAGCGAGCAGGGGGGCGAGGGCGCGGAGACGATCATCGACCAGTTCGTGCGCCACCGGCTGGGCGAGCTGCCGGGCAACGACGACGGGTTCGAGAACGGGCGGGTGCCGGATGCGCACGTGGCGCTGTTCTCGCGGATCGTGCGGGTGGCGGTCGCGGAGCAGGACAGGCTGGACGCGATGATGGCCGAGGCGCTGCCGCCGGAGTGGCCGATGGGGCGGCTCGACCCGGTGCTGCGCGCGCTGGTGCGGGCCGGGGGGGCGGAGCTGTGCATGGCGGACGGGCCGCCGTCGCGGGTGGTGATCAACGAGTACCTGGACGTGGCGCACGGGTTCTTCGCGGGCGACGAGCCGCGGATGGTCAACGGGCTGCTGGACCGGCTGGCGCGGCAGCTGCGGCCGAAGGAGTTCGCGGCGGCGGAGGTGGCGTGAAGGAAGGCCAGGGGCTCTGCCCCTGGACCCCGCCAGGGCGAGCCGCCCTGGACCGGCGATCCTCAAGGATGCGGCTTCTTTGTCGTGGATTCTCAAGGCAACTGCCTTGAGCGGAGTCCAGAGGCAGAGCCTCTGGCCTTTTTTCCCTTAGGGATTTTCAGGTGACCCTGCCCGCGGAGTTCGGCCTGATCGCGCGGCATTTCCGGCCGCTGGCGGGGGAGGGGTCGCTGGGGCTGGGCGACGACGCGGCGGTGTTCGTGCCGCCGGCGGGGCGCGCGCTCGTGGTGGCGGCCGACGCGATGGTGGCGGGGGTGCATTTCCTGCCCGACGACCCGGCGGAAGGCGTGGGGCGCAAGCTGCTGCGGGTGAACCTGTCGGATCTGGCGGCGATGGGGGCGGCGCCGTTCGGCTACCTGATGACGGTGTCGGCGCCAGGGGGGACGCCGGACGCGTGGTTCGCGGGGTTCGCGGCGGGGCTGGCGGCGGACCAGGCGGAGTTCGGGGTCGGGCTGCTGGGCGGGGACACGACGTCGACGCCGGGGGCGATGACGCTGTCGCTGACCGTGCTCGGGAGCGTGGTGCCGGGGCGGGCGGTGCTGCGCTCGGGGGCGCGGGCGGGGGACGGGGTGTGGGTCAGCGGGACGATCGGGGACGGGGCGCTGGGGCTCGATGCGCTGCGGGGGCTCGTGCCGGATGCGGGCGGGTTCCTGGCGGGGCGGTACAGGGTGCCGGTGCCGCGGGTGGGGCTGGGGGGGCGGCTGTTCGGGGTCGTGTCGGCGGCGATGGATGTGTCGGACGGGCTGGTGCAGGACCTCGGGCATCTGTGCCGGGCGGCGGGGGTGGGGGCGGTGGTGGAGGCGGAGCGGGTGCCGCTGTCGGGGGCGGCGCGGGCGGCGGTGGCGGCGATGGGCGAGCGGGCGGGGCTGGCGCGGTGCCTGGGCGGGGGGGACGACTACGAGCTGCTGATGGCGGTGCCGGGGGAGCGGGAGGCGGCGCTGGTCGCGGCGGCGGCGGCGTGCGGGGTGGGGGTGACGCGGGTCGGGCGGTTCGAGGCGGGCGACGGCGTGCGGGTGGTGCTGGGCGGCGAGGCGTTGGGGGTGGCGTTGGCGGGGTGGAGCCACTTCTGAAGGGGTGTAGCGTGGGCCGCTGTTCCGGGCCGGGGTAGTGGCAGGCGGGGCGGGGAGCGGGGGCACGATGATACAGCTGCACGGGTTCTGGCGGTCGGCGGCGGCGTTCCGGGTGAGGATCGCGCTCAACCTCAAGGGGCTGGCCTACGAGGAGACGATGCACGACATCGACACGGGAGCGCTGGCGGGGTCCGAGTACGGGCGGATGAGTCCGCAGGGGTCGGTGCCGGCGCTGGTCGACGGCGGGGGGGCGGCGATCGTGGAGAGCCTGGCGATCCTGGAGTACCTGGACGAGCGGTACCCGGAGCCGGCGCTGCTGCCGGGGGATGCCGTGGGGCGGGCGAGGGTGAGGGGGCTGGCGCAGACGATCGCGTGCGACGCGCATCCGCTGCTGGTGCCAAGGGTCAGGCGGTTCCTGGCGGCGGAGTATTCGGCCGTGGAGGGCGGGTGGAAGACGTGGACGGGGCACTGGTACCGCGAGGGGCTCAAGACGATGGAGGCGCGGCTCGGGGAGCCGCAGACCGGGCGGTTCTGCCACGGGGATGCGGTGGGGCAGGCGGACCTGTGCCTGGTGAGCCACGCGGTGAACGCGGGGCTGTTCGGGGTGGAGGTGGCGGCGTACCCGGTGGTCAAGCGGGTGGTGGACGCGTGCCTGGCGATGGACGCGGTCGCGCGGGCGCTGCCGAAACGGCAGGCGGGGGCGCCGGGGTGAAAAAGGAAGGCTGGGCTCTGCCCAGACCCGCAAAGGGTCCGAGGACCCTTTGATCCCTTGACTTAAGAGAAGCCATCCAAGGGGCTTCCCTTGGCGGGGTCCAGGGGCAGGGCCCCTGGCCTTGCTTGCTCAAGGGGACTGGTTGGTCTGTCCGAGCGAGGAGCCGTTGTTGCCGCCGAGGTTGCCGAGGCCGCCCGGGGTGAAGCGGCCGACGTTGCCGAGGAGCTGCTGGACGAACGAGGCCTCGGAGCCGGGCGAGGGGGTGGTGCGGGCGACCATGGCGACGGACTTGGCGTCGTCCTTGGACAGGGTCTTGAGGGACTGCAGGGTTCCGGTCTGGTTGAAGGACAGGACGAGGACGTTCTGCCGGTCGACGCCGGGGACGCGGGCGACGCGGGATTCGGTGACCTGGCTGATGTAGATCCAGGTGTTGTCGTCGAAGGCGGCGCGCGCGGTGGGCGAGCCGAGCAGGGAGGTGGCGTCGGCGCGGGTGGAGGTGCCGGGGATCAGCTCGCGGACCTGCTCGGCGGAGATGCGCTGGCCGCGCAGGGTGGTCGAGGGCGCGAACAGGGAGCAGCCGGCGAGCGGGGCGGCGGCGAGGGCCGCGAGGAGGCAGAGGGCGCGGGCGGGGCGCCGCGCGCGGGTGGGGGTGGGACGCACGCGCATGGTTGCTCCGACTTCCTGGCCGTGGTCCGACCGGCTGGGGCGTGCACGGCGGGGCTCGCGTTGTCAATCGGGCGGTTCTAGCATCGGGGGATGTTCGGACTTCCCTTCCTGCGGCGCCGCCACGAGCGGGCCGGCTTCCTCCTGTATGGCGCGGCGGTGGCGGCGGCGCGGCTGCCGTCGCTGTACGGGGCGCTGGGCGTGCCGGACACGTTGGACGGGCGGTTCGACTGCGTGGGGGTGCACGTGGCGCTGCTGATCCGCAGGCTGCGTGGGATTCCGGCGGGGGAGGCGCGCGGGGCGGGGCCGGCGCTGGCGCAGGCGGTGTTCGACGCGATGTTCTCCGACATGGACACGACGCTGCGCGAGTTCGGGCTGGACCTGGGCGTGGGCAAGCGGGTGCGCGCGATGTGGGAGGCGTTCCACGGGCGGGCGCTGGCGTACGACGGGCCGCTGGCGGCGGGCGACGCGGGGGCGCTGGCCGAGGCGCTGGGGCGCAACGTGTGGCGCGGGGCGGCGCCGGAGGGGGCGGCGGCGCGGCTGGCGGCGTGGGTGTTGGCGCAGGACGCGGCGCTGGGGCGCGAGGCGGCGTCGGAGTTCCTGGCGGGGCGGGCGGCGTTCCTGGGCGAGGACGACCTGCGGCTGGCAGGGATTGGTGGCGCGGGGGTTGGCGGGTCGGCGGGGGGCGTCGGCGCGTCGGGCGGGGGCCGGGCGGTGGCGGGGGTGGCGTCGTGAGCGAGCTGCACAGGGCGATGCCGCTGGACCGGCTGGGCGCGGGGTGGGTCGACTATGTGGTCGAGGCGGGGGAGGCGGAGCGCGTGGCGGTGGCGGGGCGGCTGGGGGTGCCGGCGGTGCTGTCGCTGCGCTGCGCGTTCCGGCTGAAGGCGGGGCGGCGGGGGGTGGTGGCGGCGGAGGGGACGCTGGAGGCGAGGCTGGTGCGGGAGTGCGTGGTGAGCCTGGAGCCGTTCGAGGTGGCGGTCGCCGAGGCGTTCCGGGTGCAGTTCGTGCCGGCGGAGCGGCTGTCCGAGGCGCCGGAGGACGCGGCGATCGACCTGGAGGCGGACGACGAGGTGGGGTACGAGGGGCTGGCGCTGGACCTGGGGGAGGCGGCGGTGGAGCAGCTGGCGCTGGGGCTGGACCCGTATCCGCGCAGGCCGGGGGTGGCGCTGCCGGAGGAGGTGGCGCCGGAGGAAGGCGGGGCGTTCGCGGGGCTGTCGAAGCTGCGGGGGCACTGAGGAAGGCCAGGGCTCTGCCCTGGACCCGCCAGGGGCAGCGCCCCTGGACCAGCTTCCGTTTCGGGCCTGCGGCACGGCACGTGGCGGCAGCATTCGGACCCAGAGTCGTGGTTTCCAAAGGCTCCGCCTTTGGCGGGGTCCAGGGGCAGGACCCCTGGCCTTGCCTTGCTGCGGTCCTTGCGGGCCGGGTTCGCGTCTGGTAGAGCGCGCCCCTTGTGTTGCCGGTGCGTGACGCAGGCGCCGCAGCCGCGGCCGCCCCGTTGCGGCACCAGAATCCGGAGGGGCGCAGTCCCATGGCCGTTCCCAAGAGAAAGACCTCGCCGTCCCGCCAGGGGATGCGCCGCGCCCACCATGCGCTGGTGCCCGAGGCGCACAACGAGTGCGGCAACTGCGGCGAGCTGAAGCGGCCGCACCACATCTGCTCGCACTGCGGCCATTATGATGGCCGCGAGGTCGTCGTGGCCGGCAAGGCGCTGAAGGGTGCCGTCCGCGTCTGAGCCACATGGCGGGGGTGGCGTGATGCCTGCGGTTCCCTACGCCCTGGCGGTGGATGCGATGGGGGGCGACCATGCCCCCGGGGCTGTGCTCGGCGGGCTGGCGCTGTCGGTGGAGCGCCATCCGGGCGCGCGGTTCCTCGTGGTGGGCGACGAGGCCGTGGTGGCGCCGATGCTCGACGCGCTGCCCGGGTTGCGCGCGGTGTCGACGCTGCGCCACGCGGCCTCGGTGATCCCGTCCGAGATGAAGCCGACGGCGGCGCTGCGGGTGCGCGGCGCGTCGATGCGGGTGGCGATCGACGCGGTGGCCACCGGCGAGGCGCTCGGCGTGGTGTCGGCGGGCAACACGGGGGCGCTGCTGGCGCTGGCCAAGATCGTGATCAAGACGCTGCCGGGGATCGACCGGCCGGCGATGGCGGCGATCGCACCTTCGGCGCGCGGCGACGTGGTGCTGCTCGACCTCGGGGCGAACGTGGCGTGCGACACGCGCAACCTGGTGGAGTTCGCGCTGCTGGGCGACGTGTTCGCGCGCACGGTGCTGGGGCTGCCGGCGCCGACGATCGGGCTGCTCAACGTGGGGTCGGAGGAGCTGAAGGGCTCGGAGGTGCTGCGCCAGGCGGCGGAACTGCTGCGGGCGAGCCACATCGCGCCGCAGTTCCACGGCTTCGTCGAGGGGCACGACATCGCGGCGGGGACCACCGACGTCGTGGTCACGGACGGCTTCACGGGGAACGTGGCGCTCAAGACGGGCGAGGGCGCGCTGCGGCTGGTGCGCGAGATGCTGCGCGAGGTGTTCTCGTCGAGCGCGCAGGCGAAGCTCGGGTATCTGCTGGCGCGGCCGGGGCTGGAGCGGCTGCGCGAGTGGCTGGACCCGCGGCGGTACAACGGGGCGATGCTGCTGGGGCTCAACGGGGTCGTGGTGAAGTCGCACGGGGGGACCGACGCGGAAGGGTTTGCCCACGCGGTCGATGTCGCGATGGACCTGGTGACGCACGGGTTCAACGAGCGCATCCGGGCGGGGCTGGCGCGGATCGGGGAGCTGGGGGCCGCGGCGGCGCCGGACGACGCGGACATGGCGACGGCGCTTTGAGGGCGGCGGTCGCCGGGAAGGAAGCAAGGCTGGGCTCTCCCTCCGCTGGCCATTCCGTCGGCCCAGGCGGGCCGTCGGAACCTTTGGCCAGCTACGCCCAGACCCGCCAGGAGCGAAGCCGCCCCTGGACCCGGCTTGACTTGAGGAACGGATTCCAAAGGCTTGCCTTTGGCGGAGTTTGAGGCAGAGCCTCAACCTTGCTTGCTGATCTGCTTCAGAGGGCCGTTGGCATGAGCGTGCGTTCGCGACTGGTCGGCATCGGCGGGTATCTGCCGGAGCGGGTGGTGGGCAACGCCGAGCTGGCGGAGCGGGTGGACACCTCGGACGCGTGGATCCGCGAGCGCACGGGCATCGGGCAGCGCCACCTGGCGGGGCCGCACGAGACGACGGCGTTCATGGGCGCGCGGGCGGCGCAGGCGGCGCTCGACGACGCGGGGGTCGAGGCGTCGGAGGTGGACTGCGTGCTGCTGGCGACGAGCACGCCGGACCAGGCGTTCCCGGCGAGCGCGCTGCGGGTGCAGGCGGCGCTGGGGGTCACGCGCGGGTTCGGGATGGACCTGTCGGCGGCGTGCTCGGGGTTCGTGTACGCGCTGTCGGTGGGCGACGCGTTCATCCGCTGCGGGCAGGCGCGCTGCGTGCTGGTGATCGGGTCGGAGGTGTACTCGCGCATCGTGGACTGGGGCGACCGGGGGACGTGCGTGCTGTTCGGCGACGGGGCGGGGGCGGTGCTGCTGCGCGCAGGCGCGGGCGAGGGCGAGGGGGTGCTGTCGACGCACCTGCACGCGGACGGGCGGCTGGGCGACATGCTGTACGTCGACGGCGCGGTGGGGCAGTCCGGGCCGGGGACGCTGGTGATGAACGGGCGCGAGGTGTTCCGCCACGCGGTCGCCAAGCTGTCGGCGGTGGTGGACGAGGCGCTGGCGGCGAACGGGCTCGCGCAGTCGGACGTGGACTGGCTGGTGCCGCACCAGGCGAACCTGCGGATCATCCAGGCGATGGGGCGCAAGCTCGGGCTGCCGCCGGAGCGGGTCGTGGTCACGGTGGACCGGCACGCGAACACGTCGGCGGCGTCGATCCCGCTGGCGCTGGCGCAGGCGTACGGGGACGGGCGGATCCGGCGGGGGGACCTGGTGCTGATGGAGGCGCTGGGGGGCGGGCTCACGTGGGGATCGGCGCTGGTGCGGCTGTAGGCGGGGGCAGGAAGCGAGGCCGGGCTCCGCCCGGACCCGCCAGGCGGAGGTGGCACAAGGTTCCGACGATCCGCCTGGATCGGTGGAAGGGCCATCGGAGGGAGACACCCCTGGACCGGCATTACCCGGTCAAGGGGCCATGACCGCGGGCTGATGCCCGCCCCGGCGGTAGGTGACGCCCAGGCGCTGCCCGGCCAGGCGGCACGGGTCGACGATGCGCCAGGGCGAGACCCATCGCGCTCCGGATCGGGACCGCGCAGGATCATCGCCCTGGGCGCCGCCTGCCTGCCCTCGTCCGTGCGGACGCGACGGCCGGGGCGCGGCTGGTCGTGCAGGCCCGCAATGCCCCCGGCGTTGAAGCGGACCGTCCCAGTCGCGCAACATCTGACGGCCCATGCCTGCGGCCCGCGCTGCCGCCGCACGGCTCATGCCGTCGAGCACGCCCGCGATCGCCGGCAGCCGGGCCGATACCCGGCCATCGCGCTCGCGGCGTGCAAGGCGTTGCAGGTCCGCCGCCTCGGTATCATCGTGCTCCACCAGCGCCGCACCCATCGCTCGCTTGTCGTAATCCGGCCGGGAGGACGCGAATCACGCCACCCCTGGAACACCGCATCACGAGAGAGCCAGCAGTTCATGAGGCGGGTATTACGCCCGCAGCTCACCCGAGATACGTTCCGTGAGAAGGACGTGTTCCTTGAAGTTGGACAGTGCCAACGTGGCAAGATGCTGCCCCTGCAGCTCCGCCATGTCGCTCGTGTCCTTTGGAGCGTTCTTCAGGTAGGCGGTGGCAAGCGCGCGCAGGAACTTGTGATTCTCGAGCTGGGCCGTGATGTAGTCGCGATCGAAAGCCGCACCTTCATGGGCGTTCTTGATCCTGGCCAGGGTTGCCTGCGCCATCGCGTCGGGCGCCGGCACGGGAGTGCCAAGCTCCTTGAGGACGGTGGTGACAGCGATGGCCTCCGTGAGCTCGAAACCCGCGAATTCCTTGGCCATCGGGTTGGTGGCCCGCTCGACTGCGATCTTGCTGGTGGCGAGCGACAGCTCGGCAGGTCCGATCACGCCCGCAGCGAACTCCTTCGCGGTCCGAACGCCGGATACGTCCGGCATCGCCGGCATCTCGGAAGCCTCCCGCGGTGACGACTGGGCCACGGCCGTGACAACGGGAGCCACTGCCAGCGCGACGGCGCTGACCAGTATGGAACGTCGGTTCGTGAACATCTTCTGCTTTCTGATAAGGCCATCGGCGGGAGGCCGCGGCCGCCGGCACTCACTTGACCTTAAGGACCGACGCTAAGCTAAAGTTCCTCTCCTGGTGTCGTGATACAGAACTTTACGGGCTTGTGTCTGAAATTATGACGAATTTGAGACATAAAATACTGGAATTTATTAATGTGTGTTAGGTAATAAACTTGCTGTAGGTTAGTTTTGTTATTCATGATGACCTGCATTACTACACTCCTGGTCCTGCGCGGACCACGCCCGGAGCAGAGCGGCCTGTCGGGCCGGACCCTGGCCGACCTGTGCCACCAGGTCGAGGCGAGCTGGGGCATGCGCTTCCACCCCGCCAGCATGTCGCGCGTCGTGCGCCGCCTGGGATTCTCCCGGCAGAAGGCACGTCAGGTTCACCCGCAATCCGACGCCCAGGCACAGGCGGCGTTCGAAAAGGGGCCTCAGCGCGCACTCGACGACGCGGCCGCAGCACATCCCGGCAGGCGGGTCACGCTGTGGTTCGAGGACGAGGCCAGGGTCGGCCAGAACGCCGCACCTGCCATCGCTGGTGGCTGACGGGGCAGCGCCCGCCAGGGCTGTGCGACCGGCGCTTCATCTGGACGTGCAACTTCGCCGCCATCCAGCCCGACACCGGCGAGAGCACCGCGCTCGTGCTGCCGGAGGTCTCCACCGAGGCGATGGGCCTGTTGCTGGAGCACTTCGCCGCCGAGCGTGGGGACGGCGAGCACGCCGTGATGGTGCTGGACCAGGCCGGATGGCACGGTGCCCGTGCGCTGCGGATCCCCGGCAACGTCACGCCGGTGGCGCTGCCGCCCTATGCGCCCGCGCTGAAACCCGGTCGAGCGCGTCTGGCTGTCCCTGCGCGAACGCTTCCTCTCGCACCGGCTGTTCGCCGACTGCGATGCCATCGTCGACGTCTGCTGCGACGCCTGGGAGCGCCTGCTCGCGGACCCAGGACGCCTCGCATCGCTCACGAACTACCCCTGCCTGCAGGAGGTCAGGGCTTCCTGAGGCGGAGATGAGTTCCGTCGCGGCGTGGCGTGCCGCAGGTCCCATGGAGGCCGGTCCAGGGCGGCTCGCCCTGGCGGGTCCAGGGCAGAGCCCTGGCCTTTCCCTGGCTGGGGTTCGGGGGCTTACGCCTCGACGGAGGATCGCTCGGCGGCGGTCTCGGCGGCCGGGTCCGGGGCGTAGTCCAGGAGGTCGCCGGGCTGGCAGTCGAGGTGGCGGCAGATCGCCTCCAGGGTGGAAAAGCGCAGGCCGCGGACCTTGCCGGACTTGAGCAGGGACAGGTTGGCCTCGGTGATGCCGACGCGGCGGGCGAGCTCCTTTGCGCGCATCTTGCGGCGGGCCATCATCACGTCGAGGCGGACGACGATCGGCATCAGACGAAGCCCTCGCGGTCGCGCTCGATCTCGTGGCCGAACTCCATGACCTGGGCGATGCCGAACAGCAGGAGGCCCACGACGAGCGCCTTGACCTCGTCGGCGTGGAACCAGGCCTGGTCGACGATGAGGTCGGTCGTCGTGAGCAGGACGTGGCTGAGCAGCGGGGTCGCGGCGTAGGCGACCAGCCAGGCGGCGGTGTGCTTGAGCAGCAGGGCGTTGCGGCGGGAGAAGACGATCCCGCGGGCGTAGAGGCGGAACAGGTCGCGCAGCTGCCTGAGCAGCATCGCGCCGGGGGTGAACTGGAGGACGACGGCGAGGATGCCGCCGAGGCGGAAGCGCGTCGCGAGGGTGGTGAAGGGCGTGTAGCCGTCGGGCATCGAGGTGCCGATGTAGCCGCCGTCCGGGCCGAGGCCGATCGCGGGGCCGCGGTAGAGCACGAGCGCCAGGATCATCGCGGCCAGCAGCAGCCAGGCGGACCACATCAGCGCGCCGAGGATCGCCGCGAGCCAGCGGCTGCTGCGCCGGAGGGCGTTGCGGGTTCGGCCGGTGTCGGCGGGTTCGGCACCGGCGCCGGTGCGGCCGAGGGCGGTTTCCATGGGGCTCTCCTGCGTTGCCCAAGCAGGATGCCGGGCTACGTTATATTAAGCAATACAATAATTAATTGCTGATCTGGTGGCCTGCCTTGTCGTCGCGGCGAGCCTGGCGGAGGCGGGGTTTCTGCCTGCAGAGGCCGTCCGTCCGGCGGTTCCGGCGGGTGGCGGGTTCTGGTGGCGCTTCGGCGGATGCCGGTGTCCGAGACTGCGGGCGGGCGCGTGCGTCGCGCGAGGTGTTCGCCGCGCCGCGCACCCTCGTCCGACGCGGCGCGGCCTGGCGAGCCCGGTGGCCGGCGGGCGCGGCCTGCGGTTCGGGACAGGGGGGTGGTGCCGAGGCGGCACGGCCGGGGGCGCTGCCTCCTTGCTTGGAGGCGGGGGCCCTGCGGAGGCCTCGCTTCTGGAGACTGTTGCTTGAGTCAAGGGATCAAAGGGTCCTCGGACCCTTTGCGGGTCCGGGCAGAGCCCGGCCTTGCCTGCTTCCTCCGTGCGGCCCGCTGTGCCCCGGGTGCACAATGCGGGCGGGTGTGGTGCGGAGGACACGGCCAAGTGCCTGAGATTGCGGGGTTCGTTGACTGTGTATCTGGGCATCAGTAGCGTTGCCGGATGAACACGGTCACCCGCGCCCTCCTGGCCGAGCGCATCTACACGCAGGTCGGCCTGTCGCGGAACGAGTCCGCGGAGCTGCTGGAAACCGTGCTGGAGCAGGTCGCCAAGGTGCTCGAGTCCGGGCATTCCGTGAAGATCAGCGGGTTCGGGACGTTCTCCGTGCGGCAGAAGGGGCGCAGGGTCGGGCGCAACCCGAAGACCGGGGTCGAGGTGCCGATCCTGCCGCGCCGGGTGCTGGTGTTCCGGCCGAGCCAGGTGCTCAAGGCGCACGTGAACGGCACGGCGATCCCCGCGGCCGAGGATGACTAGCATCCCGCCGTCCGAAGCGTCGGGGCTCGGGCCGGGGGGCGAGTCGTCGGCGGGCGGGGCGTTGGGGGGCGAGTCGTCGGGGGGCGGGTCGTCGGGAAGCGGGGGCGACGCGGCGGGCGAGGCGCCGCGGGCGCGGCTGAAGAAGGCGCCGAACGCGTTCCGCACCATCAGCGAGGTGGCGGACGAGCTGCACATCCCGCAGCACGTGCTGCGGTTCTGGGAGACGCGGTTCCCGATGGTGCGGCCGCTCAAGCGCGGCGGCGGGCGGCGCTACTACCGGCCGGACGACATCGCGCTGCTGCGCAGGATCTCGGACCTGCTCTACACCCAGGGCTACACGATCAAGGGGGTGCAGCGGCTGCTGCGCGAGGGCGGCGGGCGGCTGTCGGACGACATCCCGCCGGCCACCGAGGCGGAGCGCGCGGAGGCGGCGGCGGAGCGGACCCGCGTCCAGGACGCTGACGCGGCGGAGCCGGCGGCGGCGGCACCGGCCGAGGCCGCGCGGGGCGGGGCGCCAGGCCGCGAGGTGCTGGCCAGGGTGCTGCGCGAGCTGGAGGCGCTGCGGCGGCTGCTGCCGTAGGGGGGCTCGCTCGCAGGGAGGGAAGGCCAGGGCTCTGCCCTGGACCCGCCAAAGGCCGAGGCCTTTGGAAACCGCTCCCTTGGGGCGGAGTCCCGTCGTGGGGTGTCGTGCCGCAGGCCCAGGTGAGACCGGTCCAGAGGCGCTGCCCCTGGCGGGTCCCCGCCTTCAAGCAATGGGGCAGGGCCCTGGCCTTTCCTGCCGCTGCGTTGCGGGTGCGGGGACATGCTGCTACACGGGGCCTCGCCTGTCGGTCGGAGCGTAGCGCAGTCTGGTAGCGCATCAGTCTGGGGGACTGGGGGTCGTGGGTTCGAATCCCGCCGCTCCGACCAGGGCGGGCCGTCAGTGCGGCCGCCAGCGGCGAGTCAGAAGGATCGTTGCGTCCGGCAGGTGGCGGCGCCAGCGCTGGCAGACGCGGGCCAGCGTGGCGTCTAGGGCCGGGTCTGGGGCGTGGATCGCCAGCACCGGACGGCCGTGGTGCCGGCGGTGACGGGGGTCGGCGAAGCAGGCGGCGACCAGGGCGCAGATGTCGGCGTCGTCGGCGTCGCTGGCGTGGTATTCCCGCAGCAGGTCGCGCGTCGCGGGCGGCAGGTCCGGGCGGGCGGCAAGGTGCTCGTTGCCCCAGACCAGGCCGAAGCCGAGCGGCAGGTCGGGCTCGGACAGGAAGATTCTCAGCGGCTCGATGCCGACCGGGATGCCGTCGTGCCAGTACAGCGGCAGGTCCAGGCGGCGCAGGCCGGCGGCGCGGGCGCGGGTCAGCTCGGCGCGCAGGGCGGCGCGCAGGGTGGGCGCGGGGGCGTCGCCGCCGTCGCGCCGGGCGAGGTAGTGCAGCAGCGGGTTGGTGTCGGGCTCGGCGGCGAGGTGGCGCCGGGCGTAGAAGCGGGTCTCGAAGCCGCGCGACGGGTTCTCCCCCTCGCGCCAGCCGTGCTCCAGGTAGTGCTCGAACGGGTCGACGCCGTGGGCGGCGACGTCGCGGCGCATGCGGCAGTAGTGCTCGACGTCGAACTCGGGCAGCGGGCTGACGCGGGCGGTGTGGCGGCGGGCGAGGTAGTGCAGCAGCGGGCTGGCCGTGCCGGGCAGGCGGTGGCGGGCGCGGTACCAGGCGGTGTCGAAGTGCGCGCAGGGGCGCAGGTCGAGCGCCTCGTCGCGGGCGGCGAAGCGCACCAGGGCGTCGAGCGGGTGGTCGCCGTGGGTGGCGCGGTACCAGGCGGGGTCGAGGCAGGGGTTGGGCCAGGCGCCGGAGCGGCTGCCGAGCAGGGCGTAGTGCAGCAGCGGGTCGGTGTCGGGCGCGGCGGTGGTGTCGGGCGGCGCGGCGGCATCGGGCGTGGCGGCGGGGGCGGCCATCGTGCGGGCGCGGTAGAAGGCGGGGTCGAAGTAGGGGTTCGGCTGGCGGTGCTGGCGCCAGCCTTCGTCGCAGTAGTGCCGCAGGGGGTCGGCCTGCGCCGCGGCGATCCCGGGGCAGGCGTGCAGGTAGTGGCCCGCCATGAAAAGGCCGCTGTCGCGCAGGACCGCGCGGTGCGCGTCGCTGCCCGGCGGCGGCAGGCCGGAGGTCGCCGGCGGCGGGCCTGCGGGCGGCGCGGCGCCGGCTGCGGGGAGGGGCGGGGGCATGGCGCGACCATGTCGGGCGGGGGCGGCGCGTGTCAAAGCCGGGTGATGTCCCGGTTTGAAAGGCCAGGGCTCTGCCCTGGACCCGCCAGGGCGAGCCGCCCTGGACCGGCCTCCTTAAGTCCAGGTTTCCAAAGGCTCGGCCTTTGGCGGGGTCCAGGGGCAGAGCCCCTGGCCTTTCTTCCCGAATTCAAACCGGGACACGACCCAAAGCCGACAAAAGGGGACAGGCGGGCACACACCGGTGTATTGACGGTGGGCCTGTGCAACCGTTCGCGCGGGTCCGGACCTGTTCCGGTTGCGAGCCGTCCGATCCCCTGCTAGGAGGTTTGCCGCAGTGCAGCATGGGACGCAGGAACGGCCGGCGCGACGCCGGGGCCGGGCAGCCGCCGGCGGGTGCCGGGCGCGGTCGCGCGGGTGCGGGGCGATGCTTGGCGGGGCGAGGCGGCCGGCAGGCGTGGCCCGGCGGGAGACTCGGCGTGGCGGGGGCTGTGATAAGGCATCGTTCAGGTTCTTGTGGTTTCCTGTGCCAGTCGGGGGTGTCGGCCGGTCCCGAGGGTTGGCGCGCGTTCCCTGGTCGTGTGGCGTGAAGGAAATGCAGTCTTGAAAGCAGTGATTCTGGCCGGCGGCAAGGGAACCAGGCTGTCGGAGGAGACCGAGGTCCGCCCGAAGCCGCTGGTCGAGGTCGGCGGGCGGCCGATCCTGTGGCACATCATGAAGTCCTACACGAGCCACGGCATCACCGACTTCGTGATCTGCCTCGGCCACAAGGGCTTCCAGATCAAGGAATACTTCTCGAACTACTTCCTGCACATGTCCGACGTGACGTTCGACATGAAGCAGAACTCGATGAAGGTGCACCAGGCGAGCGCCGAGCCGTGGACGGTGACGCTGGTCGACACCGGCGAGGAGACGATGATCGGCGGGCGCATCAAGCGCATCCTGCCGTTCGTCAAGGACGACGAGGCGTTCTGCTGCACCTACGGCGACGGCGTGGGCAACGTCGACATCTCCCGCACGATCAGGGAGCACCGCAACGCCGGGCTCAAGGCGACGGTGACCGGCGTGCAGCCGCCCGGGCGCTTCGGGGCGCTGCAGATCGCCGACGACAAGGTGTACGGCTTCCAGGAGAAGCCGGAGGGCGACGGGGGCTGGATCAACGGCGGCTACTTCGTGCTCTCGCCCAAGGTCGGCGAGTACATCGAGGGCGACACCACGGTGTGGGAGCGCGAGCCGATGGAGCAGCTCGCGCGAGAGGGGCAGCTCGGCATCCACCACCACCCGGGGTTCTGGCAGCCGATGGACACGCTGCGCGACAAGCGGCACCTCGAGGAGCTGTGGGCCGCGAACAAGGCGCCTTGGAAGACGTGGTAACCCGCTACACGGGTCTGGCATGATGGCGGCGCCGACGACAAAGAACCTGACGACGAAGAATTGGGGGCTGTGCTGATGCGCGTTCTGATAACCGGAAACATGGGCTACGTCGGGCCGGTGCTGGTGCGCCACCTGCGCGCGCGCTTCCTGCAGGCGGAGCTGATCGGCTACGACGCGGCGTTCTTCGCCCAGTCTCTGACGCATGCGGTGCAGTTTCCCGAGCGGCTGCTGGACCGGCAGATCTTCGGCGACGTGCGCGACATGGGGCCGGAGCTGTTCGAGGGCGTGGATGCGGTGGTGCACCTGGCCGCGGTGTCGAACGACCCGATGGGCAACCGCTTCGAGGCGGTGACGGACGACATCAACCACCGCGCCTCCGTGCGCTGCGCGATGCTGGCGCGCGACGCGGGGGTGAAGCACTTCGCGTTCGCCTCGTCGTGCAGCGTGTACGGCTTCGCCGAGGGGGGCGCGCGTTCCGAGAGGGACGCGGTGAACCCGCTGACGGCGTATGCGCGCAGCAAGATTGCGACCGAGGAGGGGCTGCGCTCGGCCAACACCGGCGGCATGACGGTGACGTGCCTGCGCTTCGCGACGGCCTGCGGGGCGAGCCCGCGGCTGCGGCTGGACCTGGTGCTGAACGACTTCGTGGCGGGCGCCATGGCGGACGGGAAGATCACCGTGCTGAGCGACGGGTCGCCCTGGCGGCCGCTGATCGACGTGGCCGACATGGCGCGCGCGATCGAGTGGGCGATCACCCGCGAGGCGGACAACGGGGGGGCATATCTCTCGGTCAATGCGGGGTCGGACCGCTGGAACTACCGGGTGCGCGATCTCGCGCAGGCGGTGGCGGACGGGGTGGAGGGCGCCACGGTGTCGATCAACACCGACGCGCCGCCGGACAAGCGGTCGTACCAGGTGGATTTCTCGCTGTTCAAGGAGCTGGCGCCGGAGCACCAGCCGGCGACGGAGCTGGCGGCGTCGGTGGAGCGGCTGCGCGCGCTGCTCGGCGGGATGAAGTTCGCGGACAAGGAGTTCCGGCAGGGGGCGTTCATCCGGCTCAAGGTGCTGGACGGGCTGATGGCGGACGGCGCGATCGGCAACGACCTGCGCTGGGGGAAGGCGGCGTGAAGTTCCACGAGACGCCGTTGCACGGCGCGTACACGATCGAGCTTGAGCGCAAGGGCGACGAGCGCGGGTTCTTCGCGCGCTTCTTCTGCGAGAAGGAGTTCGGGGCGCAGGGGCTGGAGACGCACTTCAGGCAGGTGAACAACTCGCTGTCGGCGAAGGCGGGGACGCTGCGCGGGATGCACTACCAGCTCGCGCCGTCGGCGGAGGTGAAGGTGGTGCGCTGCGTGAAGGGGTCGCTGTTCGACGCGATCGTGGACCTGCGGCCGGACAGCCCGACCTACGGGCGCTCGTTCGGCGCGGAGCTGAACGACGACAACCGGCTGATGATGTACGTGCCGCGCGGCTTCGCCCACGGGCTGCTGACGCTCACGCCGGACACCGAGGCGCTGTACCTGGTCAGCGATTTCTACAACTTCGAGGCGGAGCGGGGCGTGCGCTGGAACGACCCGAAATTCGACGTGCAGTGGCCGATGGCGCCCGAGGAGATCTCGGCCAAGGACGCGGCGTGGCCGGACTTCGATCCGGAGTTCCACGGCGTCGAGCGGCTGCGGGGCCTGGCTTGAAGGTCCTGCTGACAGGGGGGAGCTCGTTCACCGGGGCTTGGTTCGCCCGGGCGCTGGCGGCGTGCGGGCACCAGGTGGTGGCGCCGGTGCGCGGGCGGCGGGACGGCTACGAGGGCGTGCGCGGCGAGCGGGTGCGCGTGCTCGAGGGCTGTGCCGAGGTGGTGTGGGAGTGCGCGTTCGGCGACGAGCGGTTCATGGCGCTGGCGGGCGGGGGGGCGGACGTGCTGTGCCACCACGCGGCGCAGGTCGGCGACTACCGCAGCCCGGACTTCGACATCGCCGGCGCGGTTGCGGCCAACACCCGGGGGCTGCGCGCGGTGCTGCGGGCGATGCAGGCCGGCGGGCTGCGGGGCGTGGTGCACACCGGCAGCGTGTTCGAGCAGGGCGAGGGGGCGGGGACGCTGCCGCTGCGGGCGTTCTCGGCGTACGGGCTGAGCAAGGGGCTGAGCGCGCAGGTGGTCGGGCACTTCTGCGCGGAGCTGGGGGTGGCGGAGGCGAAGTTCGTGATCCCGAACCCGTTCGGGCCGCTGGAGGAGCCGCGGTTCTGCGCGTATCTGATGCGGTGCTGGAAGGAGGGGCGGGCGGCGGAGGTCAAGACGCCGGCCTACGTGCGCGACAACATCCACGTGGGGCTGCTGGCGGCGGCGTACGTCGACCTGGCCGAGCGGCTGGCGGCGGGGACGGCGCCGGCGCGTCTCGGGCCGAGCGGCTACGTGGAGCAGCAGGGCGCGTTCACCGAGAGGTTCGCGCGCGAGATGCGGGCGAGAAGTGCCATGGCCTGCGAGGTCGTGCTGCCCGAGCAGGCGGAGTTCGGCGAGCCGATGGTGCGGATCAACGCCGACCCGGCGCTGCCCGCGGCGCTGGCGCGGCCGCTGTCGGCGCTGGGGTGGAGCGAGGCAGGGGCGTGGGATTCGATCGCCGCCTGCTACGATGTCCGGTGAGCGCGCCGCGGCCTCCGGCCTGACCTGACCGAGCGCGGACGCAGCGCAAAACGTCGATCTGATCGAGAGACAAAGCCCGATGCCTGATGCAGCCAGCGACTCCGCGTTCGAGCTGAACGAGCGGAACTTTCCCGAGGAAGCCTACCTGGACGCGTTCCCGGACGTGCGGGAGGCGGTGCAGCAGGGCATCGTCGCCACCGGGTTCGACCACTGGGAGCGGTTCGGCCGCGCCGAGATCGGGTCGGGCCACCGCGGGCGGCCCGCCTGCCTGATCGGGCCGCCGCGCCGGGTGCCGGCGGACGAGGCAAGCGGTGCGGCGCCTACCGCGGGCGAGCCGGCGGAGGCGCCGGCCGTGGAGGTCGCGCAGCCCGAGGCGCCGGCGGCACGGCGTGGGCGGAGGTCACAGAAGGCGGAGAGTGCCGTGCCGGCAGCGCAGGCGGCGGACGAGGATCGGTTCAACGAGGAGGTGTACCTCGCGATCAATCCGGACGTGCAGGATGCGGTGAAGACCGGCGCCTTCACCAGCGGCTACGCGCACTGGGTGGAGTACGGGCGTGAGGAGGAGCGTCGCGGCGCCCGGCCGACGATCACGGCGGACGCGTTCTACGCCTACCCGAAGCCGCCGCAGGGTCAGGATTTCGTCGCCGAGACGGAGAACTTCGACTCCGAAGGCTACATGTACCTCTATCCCGACGTGCGCGAGGCGGTCGGCGGTCGGCTCGACGACGCGCGCGACCACTGGCGCCACCACGGGCGCATCGAGGGGCGGCACGGTCCGGGTGTGGCGCCGTATTGCAAGTGGAGCGCCAGCGTTCCCGGGCTGCTGCGCAAGCCGTTCGGGCTCAACATCTACGGGCCGTTCGCGGCGACCTCCGGGCTCGGGACGGCGGCGCGCAGCCTGGTGCGGGCGGTCAAGAGCAGCGGCATGCCGTTCGAGCTGCACAACTTCGATGTCTCGAAGGGCGCCGCGCGCATTTTGCACCGCGACTACGAGCGCACGCCCACGTACCGGATCAACCTGATCCTGGCCAACGCGGACCAGATCGCCTGGCTGACGAGCCTGTATCCGGTCGGGCGGTTCGACGACGCGTACAACGTCGCGGTGTGGGCGTGGGAGCTGGCGGCGTTCCGGCCGGAGTGGTTCTCGGCGTTCGGGCCGCTCGACGAGGTGTGGACCAACAGCGAGTTCGAGGTGGAGTCGATCCTGGCGATGTCGCCGGTGCCGGTGCACAAGATCCGGCTGCCGATCGAGGTGTCGCCCGCGCCGACCCAGGTGGCGCGCGACGCGTTCGGCATCCCGCACGACCGGCTGGTGTTCCTGACCGCGTTCGACGTGGGCAGCACGTCCGAGCGCAAGAACCCGCGCATGGTGATCGAGGCGTTCCGCCAGGCGTTCGCGGGCTCCGACGACGTGTTCCTGGTGATCAAGTTCCATTCCTCCAACATCGATCCCGGGGTGACGCGCGACCTGAACCGGGTGCTGCGCGGCGTGGACAACGTGCTGGTGATCGCCGACCGGCTGCCCGAGGCGCAGATGCAGATGCTGCAGTCGGCGTGCGACTGTCTGGTCTCTGCGCACCGTTCGGAGGGGTTCGGGCTCAACATTGCCGAGTTCATGGCGCTGGGGAAGCCGGTGATCGCGACGGGGTATTCGGGCAACCTGGAGTTCTTCGACGAGACGGTGGGCTTCCCGATCGACTACCGGCTGATCGAGATCGAGCAGCAGGCGGGGCCGTATTTCCCGGGCTACATCTGGGCCGACCCGCTGGAAGACTCGCTGGTCGAGCAGTTCCTCGCGGTGCGCGACAACCCCGAGGACGCGTGGGCGCGCGGCGAGCGGGCGCAGCTGCGCATGCGCGAGGAGTTCAGCGTCACGCGGATCGGCGAGCAGATGCGCGAGCGTCTGCTGGAGATCGGGCTAGACGCGGAGATGCCGCCGTTCGTGGGCTGGCTTGGGGCTGCGCGCACCATCACCACGCCGGCGCTGATCAAGCCGCTGTCGGCGTATTCGCGCGAGGCGCTGACCGAGCTGACGCGGGTCAAGCCGGTGCTGAGCCTGGTGGTGCCGGTGTACAACGTGCCGCCGCACTACCTGCGCGAGTGCCTACAGTCGGTGTTCGACCAGACCTACCCGTTCTGGGAGCTGTGCATCTGCGACGACTGCTCGACCAGCGAGGCGACGGTGGCCGTGCTGGAGGAGCTGCGCGGCACCGATCCGCGCATACGCATCCGCAGGCTGGAGACCAACATGGGGATCGCGGGGGCGTCGAACGCGGCCGCCGAGATGGCGACCGGCGAGTTCCTGCTGATGCTGGACAACGACGACCTGCTGGCGCCGGACACGCTGCTGGAGATGGCGCGCGCGTTCAACGCGGACGGCGACATCCAGGCGATGTACTGCGACGAGGACAAGATCGACGAGAACGGCAAGCACATCGACCACTACTACAAGCCGGACTGGTCGCCTGAGCACCTCGAGAGCGTGATGTACACGCTGCACATCCTCACGGTGCGCAAGAAGCTGTTCCTGGAGCTGGGCGGGTTCCGCGACGAGTACTCGGGGAGCCAGGACTACGACCTGATGCTGCGGGTGTCGCGGGCGACGCCGCACATCCACCATATCGCCAAGCCGCTGTACCACTGGCGGGCGATCCCCGGGTCGTCGGCGATGATCGTCGACGCCAAGCCGTACGCGCTGACGGCGGGGCTGCGCGCGTTGTCCGAGCATGCGACGGAGAAGTACGGCGCGGGCGCGTGGGTCGAGGAGGGGCTGCTGCCGGGGACGTACCGCATCCGCAGGCCGGTGCGCGGGACGCCGCGGGTGTCGATCCTGATCCTGACCAACAACACCACGATCGACCTGCCCGGGCGCGGCAAGTTCCACATGGTCGACAACCTGGTGCAGTCGATCCTCGATCGGACGTCGTACCCGAACTACGAGATCGTGGTGGTCGACAACGCCAACCTGTCGCGCGACCAGGTGTCGTACATGACCAGCCGGGGCGTGCGGGTCGTGCCGTACGATGGGCCGATGAAGCCGTTCAACTACGCCAACAAGAGCAACTTCTCCGTGCGCCAGGCGCGGACAGAGCACCTCGTCATGCTCAACGACGACATGGAGGTGATCAACGAGGACTGGCTCACCGCGCTGATGGAGCTGAGCCAGGACCCGGAGATCGGCGTGGTCGGCGGGCGGCTGCTGCACGCGGACGGGTCGATCCAGCACGTCGGCACGGTGGTCGGCGTCAACGACGGGACGGCGCACATCTACCATTCGTATCCGCGCGAGTTCGTCGGCTACAACGCGTTCACGCACGTCATCCGCAACTACTCGGCGATGACGGGGGCGTGCATCGCGACGCGCAAGAGCGTGCTGGCGCAGGTGGGCGGGCTGGACGAGAGCTTCGCCGTCGATTTCAACGACACGGACCTGTGCCTTAAGATCGTGGAGGCGGGGTATCGCATCGTCTACACGCCGTTCTGCGAGATGTACCACTACGAGAGCATCTCGCAGGTGAGGTCGACGCAGGCGGAGGCGGAGAAGGCGCGCTTCGTGACCAAGTGGCACAAGTACATGAAGGCGGACCCGCACTACAACGTCAACCTGGCGCGCAGGAACTTCGACTACACGCTGCGCGAGGTTTAGGAAGGAAGGCCAGGGGCTCTGCCCCTGGACCCCGCCAAGGGAAGCCCCTTGGATGGCTTTACTTAGGTAAATGGGATCAAAGGGTCCTCGGACCCTTTGCAAGTCTGGGCAGAGCCCAGGCTTGCTTACTGTCGTTGAAGCGCCAGCCGCTCCGCGATGAGCATGGGCGTGGCGGGCGTGGCCTCGGTGACGATGCAGATCTCGGCGACGGTGCGGGGCTGCGCGAGGGCGTCGGCGAAGTGGCGGGCGGCGGCGTCGCGGGCGTGGGGCATGGTCCGGGCGTCGAGGCGGCTGGTCAGGGTGATGTGGAAGCGCCAGCGCGACAGGACGTGGGGGTAGCCCCAGCGCTGCAGCAGGCGCTCCTGCTCCGCGTCGAGGCCGGGGGCGCGGCGGCGGGCCAGCTCGGCGTCGTCGGGGCGGCGGCAGTGGACGTCGGTGGCGCGCAGGCAGGCCTCGGCCAGGGCGTCGAGGGCTGGGCAGGGCAGGGCGGTCAGCGCGAGGAAGCCGGAGAGGTCGTCCAGGCGGAGGGGAGGGAGGGGGAAGGCGGGGGTGCGCTCGGCGAGGGAGGCGGCGGCGGCGGCGAACTCCTCCCAGCCGGTGGCGAGGCGGCGGGGCGGGGTCAAGGTCGCGTGCAGGCCGTAGTGGCGGGGCGCGGCGGTTGCGTCGCGCAGGGTCGCCGGGTCGAGGCCGGGGAAGGCGGGGCGGGGCGGCGTGGCGCCGGTCTCGGGGTCGTGGCCCAGCCAGGCGGCGCCGGCGCGGTGCAGGGGGTCGTCGGGGCGCGGGGCGTAGTAGAGCGCGGCCCTCACCGGGTTGGCCGGGGGGCGGCGCGCGGGCGTGCCGGGGGTGCGCCGGCGGGGCGGGGGGGCATCAGGCGACGCGCTCGCCGCGGCGCCAGAGCTGGCGGACGATGGCCAGGCCGTCGTGGACGCGGGGCAGGTCGGCCGTGGACGCGGACGCGGAGCAGGTCGGCGTGCAGGGCCACGGCGAGGCGGCCGCGGTCGCATGGCGGCGCGGGACGGCCAGCGGGCGTCGAGGCGGGGCTCGACCTGGCGATCGAGGTCGTCGGTGTGCAAGACGACCAGGCCGGGGAGCAGGACGTCGCCGTCGAGGACGTCGGCGCCCGGTGGCGGGGTGCCGGCGCGGTCGTCGGGGAGATGTCCGTGATGCGGCTGTCGGCGAAGGTCAAGGCACCGGGCACCATGCGGTCTGCGAGCACCAAGCTCGCGCCGCGAAGGGTGGTGGGCCTCATGGGGCGGGGCATGTCCGGCGGGAACGGGCGGCCAGCGTCGCGTGAGGGCCGGGCGCGGGAGGCAGAGGCCGGCGGGGGATGGCTCCCGGAGTAGGACTCGAACCTACGACCGAGCGATTAACAGTCGCTTGCTCTACCAACTGAGCTATCCGGGACCAGCGGGTGGTTGCTATAGCCACGACGGGGCGCTGCGTAAAGCCCTGCCGGGGTCGCGCGCCGGCTGCCGGGCCGTGGGCGCTGGTCGCGTCGCGGCCGCGGTGGTATTGCGCTGCGACGGCGCGGTGGCGCCGGGCTGCGCCCTGGCTGCGAGAGTGGCGGAACGGTAGACGCACGCGACTCAAAATCGTGCGCCGCAAGGCATGGGGGTTCGAGTCCCCCCTCTCGCACCACGCGCCTCCAGGCGTCCTTGCCGCGTCCTGGGACGGCTGCATGGCGCAGGCGTGACCCGCGCGAAAGTTGTCCCTTTTCCGGTTCTGCACCATCATAGGTTGTGGTCCGCGCCGGGCAGGTCTGGTTTTGTGGTGTGGTGCGCGGCCGGGGAGCAGAATGCTGGCGACCACTCCTGATGCCGTCGTGCCGGCCGCCGGGCTGTTCCACCGGGTGGGCCTGTTCACCCGGCTGCTGATCCTGGTGGCGGCGGTGAGCCTGCCGAGCTTCGCGGTGATCGGCCTGCTGGTGCTCGACCTGCGGGAGGAGCGGAGCAGCCACTCCGGCAAGGACGCGCTGCACGAGGCCGAGCTCGTCAGCAATGCCGTCGGCAGCACCACGGAGGCCGCGCGGCAGATGATGGTGGCCGTGGCGTCCAGCCGGGCGACGCGTGCGCTCGACCCCGCCTGTGCCAGCCAGGTCACGGTGCTGCGCCGGACGCTGCATGCCTATGCGTTCGTCCTGGTCCTCGACGGCGACCTGCGGCCGGTGTGCGCGTCCGGGCAGGGCGTGGCGCCCCGGGCAGCCACGCAGGCCCCGGGCGCGGCCGGGGAGCCGGGGATGGCGCAGGGCCCGGGGGTGGTGCAGGGCCCGGGGGTGGCGCAGGGCGCCGGGACTGTCGAGGGAGCGGGGGCTGTCGAGGGGGCCGGGGGCGGCGGGGGCGCGCAGGCTTCGGATGCGGTGGTGCACACGGCGCGGCTCGTGCTGGGCGGGGCGGAGTTCGTGGTGGACCGCTACGCCGTGGGCTGGGAGAGCGCGGAGCCGTTCCTGGGCCTGGGGGTTCCGGTGCGCGCCGCGGACGGGCGGGTGGTGGGCGTGGTAGTGGCGGGGCTGTCGCTGGAGGCGGTGACGCGCACGGTCGAGGCCATGCTGGCGCCAGGGGACCGCGCGATCCTGCTGGCGGACCGGGAGGGCACGGTGCTGGCGCGGGTGCCGCGGCTGGACGGCGCGGTGGGGCGGCCGTTCCGCCCGGAGACGCGGTTCCTGCTCGACGCGAGCCGGCCGGGCGTGGCCACGATCCACGCGCTGGACGGGGTGTCGCGGCTGGTGGGGTTCGTGCCGCCGGCGGCCGCGGGCAACGGGCTGTACGTGGGCGTGGGCCGGCCGGTGGACGCGCCGGACACCGACCTGGTCAGCGCCACGCGGCGCGGGGTGGTGTTCGCGGTGGGCGCTGCGGTGCTCGCGATGGGGGCCGCGATCGTGTTCGGGCAGAGCTACGTGCGCCGTCCGACGGCGCAGCTGCTGGCGGCCGCGGTGCGCTGGCGCGGCGGCGACCTGGGGGCGCGCGCGGTGCTGAGCGAGGACCCGCGCACGGAGTTCGGCAGCCTGGCGGCGGCGTTCAACGACATGGCGGAGGCGCTGGGGCGGCAGCGCGGCGAGCTGGAGGCGCTGAACGGGACGCTGGAGGGGCGGGTGGAGGAGCGCACCCGGGCGCTGTCGGCCAGCCACAACCGGCTGCAGGTGCAGACCGCGGAGCGCGAGCTGGGGGAGAGCCGGCTGCGCCAGGCGCAGAAGCTGCAGGCGGTGGGCGAGCTGGCGGGTGGGCTGGCGCACGACTTCAACAACCTACTCGGCGTGGTGATCGGCAGCCTGGACCTGCTGCGCCGCCGGGTGGGCGCGGGCGAGGCGGGGCAGCAGCAGCTGATCGCCGGGGCGATCGCGGCGGCCGAGCGGGGGGCGAAGCTGACGGCGCAGCTGATCGGCTTCTCGCGCCGGCAGAGGCTGCTGCCGCAGTCGTGCGACCTCAACGCGGTGGTCGCCGCGATGCGGCCGATGCTGGCGACCACGCTCGGGCCGGGGGTGGCGCTGGTGCTGCAGCTCGACCCGGCGGCGCCGGCGGCGATGGTCGATCCGAACCAGCTCGACACCGCGATCCTGAACCTCGCGCTCAACGCGCGCGAGGCGATGCCGCACGGCGGGACGCTCACGGTCGCGACGGGGGTGTTCGTTGCGGCGGAGGATGCGGCCGCGGAGGGCGGGGGCAACGGCCTGGCGGGGGGCGCGGCGTCCGGGGGCGGGCTGGTGGCGATGAGCGTGGCCGACACCGGGCTGGGCATCCCGGCGGACGTGCTGGCGCGGGTGTTCGAGCCGTTCTTCACCACCAAGGGGCCGGGGCGGGGCTCGGGGCTCGGGCTGTCGCAGGTGCACGGGCTGGCGCGGCAGTCGGGCGGCGACGTGCGCATCGCCAGCGAGCCGGCGCGGGGCACGCGGGTCGCGCTGCTGCTGCCGCGGGCGGGGGCGCTGGCGGCGATGGCGGCGGCGCCGGGCGTGTCGCAGCGCATCCTGGTGGTCGACGACGAGGCGGACGTCCGGGCGCTGACGGCGGAGATGCTGGAGGAGGACGGGCACGTCGTGATGGTGGCGGCGGACGCGGCGGAGGCGCTGCGCCTGCTGGAGGAGACGCCGGTGGACCTGCTGCTGGCGGACTACGTCATGCCGGGGATGAACGGCGTGGAGCTGCTGCGCCGGGCGGTGCAGATGCAGCCGGGGCTGAGGACGATGCTGGTCACGGGGTACGCGGAGCTGGGCGGGGGGGAGGAGGGGGGACCGCGCACGGAGCAGGTGCTGCGCAAGCCGTTCCGGTCGAGCGAGCTGCTGAGGCGGGTGGACCTGGCGCTCGGGGCAGCGGGGTAAGGCAGGCAAGGTTGAGGCTCTGCCTCAAACTCCGCCAAAGGGCGAGCCCTTTGGAAACCTCTCCTTAAGTGTTGGATTCCAAAGGCTTGCCTTTGGCGGGGTCCAGGGGCAGAGCCCCTGGCCTTCCTTGGCGTGCGCAGGCGGCGATGAGGCAGGCGAGGGGCACGGTCGGGACCAGGTAGCGCGGCTCCAGGTGGACCGGGGCGTAGAGGGCGACGAAGCCGGCGCAGACCAGCCACAGGCCGCGCAGGCGTTGCCGCGTGTCGCGCGGGAGATCGGAGGGGAGCCAGGGGGCGGCGATGGCGAGGCACGCGATCAGGGTGCCGAGCAGGCGGGTGGCGACGTCGGCGGCAATGCACAGGGCGGCGGTGGCGCGGGACGGGCCGTGGCGGAGGGCGGCCCACTCGACGTTGAGGCGGTCGAAGGCGGGGCGGGGCCAGCCGGCGTAGACCATCAGGGCGGCGACGGTGTCGAGGGGCTGGAACGGCAGGGCGAGGAACTCGTGGCGCAGGTTGCCCACGGTGGCGAGGAGCATCGGGGCGGGGTGGGTGGTCCAGGCGCGGCGGTAGAGGTGCGAGGCGGCGGCGGCCATGGCGGGGGCGTCGAGGCCGTCGGCGAACAGGCGGCGGTGGAGGTCGTCGATGCGGGCGTACTCGCCGCCGCCGACGGTGTCGCGGGCGGCGGCGTCGAACAGGGCGTCGTTTGCGGAGATGGGGGGGGTGGCGGGGTCGGCGAGGAGGTCGGGGTGGCGGCGGAGGAGGGGGAGGACGGCCTGCACCATCACGGTCTGGCGGCTGGTGGTCAGGACGGGGCCGGCGCCGCGGTGGGCGTTCCAGGCGACCTGGGCGGAGGCGACGCAGAGGGCGGGGAGGACGACGAGCAGGGCGCGGGCGAGGCGGGGGAGGGTGCGGGGGGCGGCGGGGACGGGGGTGGGGGGGAGGAGGGCGAGGGGGGGGGAGGCGAGGGCGAGCGTGGGGGTGGCCGCGCGGAGCGTGGCGGCGAGGGCGAGCATCAGGCCGGCGGCGAGGGCGGGGGTGG
>CAXSFE010000036.1:0-30053 GCA_964236585.1 uncultured Acetobacteraceae bacterium | reverse complement strand
CCTTCTCGATGACGCAGTTGCCCTCGCACAGCCGGTCCTGCGGGCAGATGCGGCCGCAGATCTCGGGGAAGGTGTTGGTGGCCGCGCTGACCTCGTACGCCTCCTCCAGCCGCCCCTCCGCGGTGAGCTTGAGCCAGTCCGGGATGTTGTTGTTCACCGGACAGTGCACCGAGCAGAACGGCACCCCGCACTGCGAGCACCGCGAGGCCTGCGCGCGCGCCTCCGGCGTGTCGAAGCGGCGGTAGATCTCGGCGAAGTCCTCGCGCCGCTGCCCGACCTCGCGCTTGTCGGGCTGGTGCTGCTCGAGACGCACGAACTGCAGCATGCGGTCAGCCATGGAAGCCCTCCGGAGTCAACCGCCGCCCGGGACACCGGCAGCGGCGCGAATCTTGCTCGAAATTCAGTCACAGGCCGACGGGCGCCAATCCGGCACACCCGCCATCTCCGCCAGACAGCGCTGCTCGCATCGAGCCTGCAACGACATATGCACATGCACAAGGCGTGCGTCGCACCCCGTGCAGGCCAGCCCGGCGGTGCGGGCCCACCGAACCAAGCAGTGACCTTCTCTCTAGGTAGAGGCTAGCGCGGCTGCGAGGGAAAACAAGCAGATAGGACAGACCTATTGACCCGAAATTCGAAGAAAGCTGGTCAGTTGGTACTCACCAGCTTCCTGAGGTCGGAAACTAGGGCCGAAATGGCCCTTCCGGTACCAGCGTCCGCTTGCCCCCGCCCGCACGGTAGCGGTCCAGGTACGACGGCACCACCGCGTCGATCGGCGTCGCCACGATCCCCAGCGCCGCCAGGCCCGCCGCGCCGTCCGCCACCACGTTGTCGCGCGACAGCATCGTCAGCTGGTCCAGCGTGAACGGCTTGCCCGGCAGGCGCTGCGCCACGCTCGCCTGCAGCCGCGCCACCGCCGGCGGGATCTCCAGCAGCGGCCGCCGGCGCTGCGTCTCCTTGAGGATCCACGCCAGGATCGCCCGGAACGTCAGCACCTCCGGCCCGCCCAGCTCGTAGGTCCGCCCCGCGACGTCGTCGCGCCCCAGCCCCGCCATCACCGCGTCCGCCACGTCGCCGACGTAGACGGGCTGGAACCGGCTGTCCCCCGAGATCACCGGCATCACCGGCAGCACCCGCGCCATCCCCGCGAACCGGTTAAAGAACTTGTCCTCCGCGCCGAACACCAGCGACGGCCGCAGCACCACCGCGCCGGCAAACGCCGCGCGCACGGCCGCCTCGCCGGCGGCCTTGGTGCGTCCGTACTCGCTCGGGCTGCCCGCGTCCGCGCCGATCGCCGAGACCTGCACCAGCCGCTCCGTCCCCGCCGCCGCCGCGTGGCGCGCCACCTGCCCCGCGCCCTCCGCGTGCACGGCCATGAACTGTCCTGCCTTCGCCTCTGCCAGGAGGCCCACCAGGTTGACCACCAGCTGCGCGCCGTCCACCGCGCGCCGCACCGCGTCGTCGTGACCCAGCGGTGCGAACAGCGGCACGATCTGTCCCACCCGGCCCATCGGCCGCAGCGACTGCGCCAGCTCCGGGTCGCGCCCCGCGACCCGCACCACGTGCCCCGCCGCCGCCAGCCGCTTGACCACGTAGCGGCCGATGAAACCGGTGCCGCCGAAGACCGTCGCCACGCTGCGCGTCGTCATGCTCTGCTTCCTGTCGAGATCGGGCCTGCGCGTCCTGTCGGAACAGGCCTGCGCGAGGCCCCACGATGGTCCAAGTACGCCCGCACTCTCAACCGGGCGACGCTGGAAGAAAACCCCGCCCGGCCTGTCACACGGAGACGACGCCGCATGGACGCGCTCACCCTGTTCGGCCTGCTCGCCGTCTCCTCGATGCTGGCCTGCTACGCCCTGGAGCCGCGCTCGCCGTGGTTCGTGCTCGGCTTCGCGGCAAGCTGTGCGCTGGGATCGGCGTACGGATTCCTCCAGGGCGCCTGGCCGTTCGGCCTCGTCGAAGGCGTCTGGTCGCTCGTCGCCCTGGCGCGGTGGCGGCGGCTGCGGGAAGGACAGCAAGGCCGGGCTCTGCCCGGACCCGCAAAGGGCCGGGAGGCCCTTTGATCCCTCGGATCAAGGAGGGCACTCCAAGGGCCCGGCCTTTGGCGGAGCTTGAGGCAGAGCCTCAGTCTTGCCTGCTCCTGCGCCGGAAGGTTTCAGGGTTGGCGTTCCTCGACCCCGTTGACGACAGCCGGGCAGGCGGCTACATCGCCCGCTCCCCGGGCGGTGCCCGGCGCCCCGATGCCCAGGTGGCGAAATGGTAGACGCGCAGGTTTCAGGTACCTGTGGCCGCAAGGCTGTGGAAGTTCGAGTCTTCTCCTGGGCACCAGTTCCCCTCGACGCAAGCAAGGCCGGGCTCCGCCCAGACCCGCAAAGGGTCTAAGGACCTTTTGATCTCTTGACTAAGATCAGGTCTCCAAAGGCTCGGCCTTTGGCGGGGTCCAGGGGCAGGGCCCCTGGCCTTCCTTTCTCCCGGAGCCCCGCCGTGGCCACCACCCAGTTCCTCCCCCACGCGACCCTGCACCTCCACCGCGGCGACCTCCCGGACGGCCTCTCCCTCGGCCCCGTCGTGGCCGTCGATACCGAGACCATGGGCCTCCACCCCCACCGTGATCGCCTCTGCCTGGTCCAGCTCAGCGCCGGCGACGGCACCGCCCACCTGGTCCAGCTCGTGCCGGTCGCGCTGGGCGGCCGTGGCTTCGACTGCCCCAACCTCGCCGCGCTGATGGCCGACCCCGCCACGCTGAAGCTGTTCCACTTCGCCCGCTTCGACGTCGCCGTGCTGCAGCATTCGCTCGGCATCGACGTGGGCCCGGTCGCCTGCACCAAGATCGCCGCCCGCCTGGTGCGCACCTTCACCGAGCGCCACGGTCTCGCCTCGCTGTGCCGCGACCTGCTCGGCGTCGAGCTGAGCAAGCAGCAGCAGTCCTCCGACTGGGGCAGTCCGGAGCTCTCCCCTGAGCAACTCACCTACGCCGCGTCCGACGTCCTGTACCTGCACGCCCTCTGGGCTCGCCTGGAGGCCCTGCTGGCGCGTGAGGATCGCCTCGACCTGGCGCGGCAGTGCTTCGCGTTTCTGCCGGCCCGCGCCCGCCTCGACCTGTTGGGCTACGCGGCAGAGGGCGACGTGTTCGCGCACTGAAGGCAGGTAAGGTTGAGGCTCTGCCTCAAACTCCGCCAGGGGCAGCGCCCCTGGACCGGCTTTCTTAAGGGGCGGGCTTAAAGAGCCGTCTGCTTGAAAGGGGGGAAGCTCTTTGCGGGTTCGGGCAGAGCCCGACCTTCCTTAACCCTTCGCAATCCTCGCCAGAATTGACCCTGCCCCTGCCCCTGCCCATACATGGACAAGGGAGACGACCGCGATGACCGCCGCCTTGGCCACCCTCGACGACGACTTGGCCGCGGCGCGCTCGGTGCTGGCCACCGAGGCTGCTGGTCTGCGCGCGCTCGCCGCCTCGCTCGACGCCCGCTTCGCCGACGCGGTGGCCCTGCTGGCGGCGCTGCCCGGCCGCGTCGTCGTCACCGGCATCGGCAAGTCCGGCCACGTCTCGCGCAAGATCGCCGCCACGCTCGCGTCCACCGGCACGCCCTCGCTGTTCGTCCACCCTGCGGAGGCCAGCCACGGCGACCTCGGCATGGTGCTGGCCGGCGACGGCGTGCTGGCGCTGTCCAACTCCGGCGAGACCGCGGAGCTGGCCGACCTCGTCGCCCATGCCCGCCGCTTCGGGCTGCCGCTCGTCGCCGTCACCGGCCGCGCGCAGTCCACCCTGGCGCGCGCCGCCGACGTGGCGCTGGTGCTGCCGGCCGCCCCGGAGGCCTGCGCCGTCACTGGCGCACCCACCACCAGCACCACCATGCAGATGGCGCTCGGCGACGCCCTCGCCGTGGCCCTGCTGCAGCGCCGCGGCTTCACGGCGAGCGAGTTCCGCACCTTCCACCCCGGCGGCTCGCTCGGCGCACGCCTGCGCCGGGTGCGCGAGCTGATGCACACCGGCGACGCCGTGCCGCTGGCGGCGCCGGGCACCCGGATGCCGGAGGCGCTGGTGCTGATGACGGGCAAGAGCCTGGGCTGCCTGGGCGTGCTCGACGCGGCCGGCGCGCTCGCAGGGATCATCACTGACGGCGACCTGCGCCGCGCCATGGGTCCCGACCCTGCGCGGGCCGATCTCGCGCAAGCCGACCCGGCGCATCCGGACCCGGCGGGACCCGGCCTGCTGGGCCGCAGCGTGGAGCAGGTGATGACCGCCTCGCCCGGCACCATCGGCCCGGATGCCCTGGCCGCGGAGGCGCTGCACCGCATGACCGCACGCGCCCGTCCGATCACCAGCCTGTTCGTGGTCGAGGCCGGCCGGCCGGTGGGGCTGCTGCACCTGCACGACCTGCTGCGCGCGGGGCTGGCATGAGCAGCGCCGGGCCGGGCGAAGTGCGCCCGTCCGCGCCGGGCGAAGTGCGCCCGTCCGCGCCCGATGCCCCGGCCGAGGGCGGGCGCGCCGCCACCCAGCGCCTGGAGGCCCGGCTCGCCCCCGGCGCCGACCCGCGTCGCAGGCCGCCCACGCGTGGCCGCATGGTGCGCCGGCGCGTGACGCTCACGACCGTGAAGTGGCTGCTGCCGCTGGGTGCGCTGCTGCTGCTGGGCGCGGTGGCGCTGTGGCCGGAGTTGAACCGCGCGCTCGGCGCCGGCCGCTTCGCGATGCGCGGCTTGGCGGCGGTGGAGCTGGGCACCGGGCGCATGGTGGCGCCGCGCTATCGCGGCGTGGACGCACGCGGCCGCCCCTACACCGTCACCGCGGACAGCGCCAAGGAGGCCGGCCCGGAGCGGGTCGACCTTGTGGCGCCGAAGGGCGACGTGGTGATGCAGAACGGCGCCTGGCTGATGCTGCAGTCCCTCGATGGGGTGTACATGCAGCACACCGGCCAGCTCGACCTGTCCGGCGACGTGACGCTGTACCGCCAGGACGGCACGGTGATGACGTCCGACACCGCCGACATCGACCTCAAGCAGGACTCGGCCGCGAGCAACGACCGCACCCACGCAGAGGGCCCGTTCGGCACGCTGGACGCCCAGGGCTTCGTCCTCGTGGACAAGGGCGCCGTGATCCAGTTCCAGGGCCCGGCGCACATGGTGCTGAACGGGGGCCGGCCGTGAGCCGCATCGTCACGTCGCGCGGCCGGGCCAACCGCCCGGCCACCCTGGCTGCCGCAGTCTCGGCGGCCGCGGTCCTGGCCGCCTCGTGCGTGCTCTGCGCCCCTGGCGCGGCACGGGCGCAGGCGATCGACCTGTCGCACGGCGGCCCGGTCTCGGTCACCGCGCGCGACGGCATCGACTGGAACCAGGGCGAGCAGATCGTCACCGCCCGCGGCGACGCCCGCGCGATCCGCGGCGACGTCACCGTGACCGCCGACTCCCTCGTCGCCCACTACCGCAAGAAGGCCGCCGTCCCCGGCGCCAAGCCCCCCGCTGCCACCCCCGCTGTCGTCGCCACGCCCGCCGCCATCGACCCCGCTGCCGGCCCGTCCGCTCCCGGCGCCGTGCCCGACCCCGCGGCGGTCGGGGCGAAACCCACCACGCCCGGCATCGGCGACGACGCCGGCGCCAACGAGATCTACCGGCTGGAGGCGTTCGGCCACGTCCACATCTTCACCGCCACCGACCAGGCCTGGGGCGACCACGCCACCTACGACATCGACCAGGCCGTGCTGGTGCTGACCGGCAGCGGCCTCAAGCTGGTCACGCCGCAGGACGTGCTCGTCGCGCGCGACGCGATGGAGTACTGGTCCGCACGCCACATGGCCGTCGGCCGCGGCGACGCCGTGGTGACCACCAACGACTCCCGCCGCGTGCAGGCCGACGTCCTGGTGGGCTACACCGTTGACCCCAATGCCCCTGCGCCGGCGCCCGGCAGCATCGTGCCGCGCACCAAGGTGCCCGATCCCGCCAAACCCGGCGCCGACCCGCTCACGACCTCCGGCAAGCTGCAGCGCGTCGACGGCTTCGGCCACGTCCGCGTGCAGACTCCGACCGAGGTGGTGACCGGCGACAAGGGGGTGTATGTCCCCGACACCGGCATCGCCCGCATCGTGGGCACGGTGCACGTCACGCGCGGCGAGAACGTGCTCAACGGGGCAGCGGCGATCGTGAACATGCACACCGGCCTTGCCACCCTGTCGCAGAATCCTGGCACTCGCGTCGAGGGCCTGATCGTGCCCAACAGCCCCGGTGCAGGCCCCGGTGCCCTGGGGGGCGCCGCGACTGGAGCGGCAGGCAGCGCGCCTGGGGCAAAGTCCGCCAAGCCGCCCCGCCCGGGCGTCGCGGCACCCGCGCCCGCGGCCAGCGCTGCCCCCTCCCCCGCGACGACCCTGGCCGGAGCCACGCGATGACCGAGATGGCGCTGAAGACGGAGCGCGCCGAGGCGCTGCGCGTGGTCAAGGGCGGCGCCGGCCTCATGGCGACCGGCGTGGGGAAGACCTACAAGAAGCGCCCCGTGGTGCGCGACGTCTCCATCAACGTCCGGCGCGGCGAGGCCGTGGGCCTGCTCGGCCCCAACGGCGCCGGCAAGACCACGACCTTCTACATGATCACCGGCCTCGTGCGTCCCGACACCGGCTCCATCACGCTCGACGGCGCCGACATTACCCAGCTGCCGATGTACCGCCGCGCCCGCCTCGGCATCGGCTACCTGCCGCAGGAGGCCAGCGTGTTCCGCGGCCTCAACGTCGAGCAGAACATCATGGCGGCGCTGGAGGTCGTCGAGCCTGACCACGAGCAGCGCCAGGGCCTGCTCGACGAGCTGCTCGACGAGTTCTCCATCGCCCACCTGCGCCGCACCCCGGCGATGGCGCTGTCCGGCGGCGAGCGGCGCCGCGTCGAGATCGCCCGCGCGCTCGCTACCCACCCCAACTACATCCTGCTCGACGAGCCGCTCGCCGGCATCGACCCGATCGCGGTGGGCGACATCCGCGACCTCGTGGGCCACCTCAAGGACCGCGGCATCGGCGTGCTGATCACCGACCACAACGTGCGCGAGACGCTGGAGATCATCGACCGCGCCTACATCATGCACGACGGCAAGCTGCTGATGGAGGGCCGCCCGCAGGAGGTGGTGCAGCACGAAGACGTGCGCCGCGTGTACCTGGGAGAAAGGTTCAGCCTGTAGGCTGGCAGCATGGCATTCGGTCCCCGGCTGGAGTTCAGGCAGTCCCAATCCCTCGTGATGACCCCGCAGCTGCGGCAGGCCATCAAGTTGCTGCAGTTCACCAACATGGAGGTGACGGCCTACGTCGAGGAGGAGCTGGAGCGCAACCCGCTGCTGGAGCGCGACGAGCGGACGGAGGCGCAGCCGGAGCACGCCGCCCCCGACCAGGGCGCCGAATCCCTCGTGCAGCTAGACGCGTGCGACCTGCTGCGGCGGGAGAAGCTGCCGGAAGCGGTGGAGGCGGACCACGCCAACAGCTTCGACGCCGGCAGCCTGGGGGACGGCGCGCCCGCCTTCAGCCGGGACGGCGGCAGCGGCCGCTTCGACGGCGGCGAGCGCGAGCCGGCCGACCTGGCCGAAGCGCCGCGCTCCCTGCGCGACTATCTGGGCGAGCAGCTGCGGCTGAGCTTCGACGACCGGGTGGACCGGCTGATCGGCGCGCACCTGATCTCCCTGCTGGATCCGGCGGGCCGGGTGCCGATCGCCAGCGCCGCCCTGGGCGACGCGCTCGGCATCGAGCCCGCCCGGGTGGAAAAGGTGCGCGAGCAGATGCAGCGGTTCGACCCGCCCGGCCTGTTCGCGCAGGATTTGCGGGAGTGCCTCGCCGCCCAGCTGGCCGACCGCAACCGCCTGGACCCGGCGATGCAGGCGCTGCTCGACAACCTGGACCTGCTCGCCCGGCGCGACCTGCGCAGCCTGCGCGAGCTGTGCGACGTGGACGCGGGCGACCTGGCGGACATGATTGCTGAAATCCGCGCGCTCGACCCCAAGCCGGGCGCGTCCTACGACATCGCGCCTGCCAGCGCCGTGTTGCCGGACGTGCTGATGCGGCGCGCGCCGATCCAGACGGAGGACGGGCTGGAGTGGCTGCTGGAGCTGAACCCGGAGACCATGCCGCGCGTGCTGGTCAACCAGGGCTTCCATGCCCGCATCCTGACCCGGGCCAAGCGCGAGGAGCGCGCCTTCCTGGGGGAGCAGCTCTCCTCGGCCAACTGGCTGGTCAAGTCCTTGCAGCAGCGGGCGCAGACCATCCTGAAGGTCTCGGCCGAGATCGTCCGGCGGCAGGACGCGTTCTTCCAGCACGGGGTGGCGCACCTGCGCCCGCTGATCCTGCGCGACATCGCCGAGGCGGTGGAGATGCACGAGAGCACCGTCAGCCGGGTGACCGCCAACAAGTACATCGCCACCCCGCGCGGCACCTTCGAGCTGAAGTACTTCTTCACCACCGCCATCGCCGGCACGGCTGGCGGCGAGAGCCATAGCGCGGAGACAGTGCGCCACCGCATCCGCGCCATGGTGCTCGCCGAGACCGCCGAGGACGTGCTCAGCGACGACGCGATCGTGGCGGCACTGCGCGGCGAAGGCGTGGACATCGCCCGCAGGACGGTCGCTAAATACCGGGAGGCGCTGCGCATCCCAAGCTCGGTGCAGCGCAAGCGGGAGAAGGCGGTCCCGGCCTGACGCCCAGGCCCGCCCCGCCCGGCGCATGAGAGCGGACGGAGGCAGGGCCATGCAGATCACCGTGTCGGGCAAGCAGATCGAGCTGTCGGACTCCCTGCGAACCAGGGTCGGCGAGCAGCTCGACGGGATCGCCGGCAAGTATTTCGACCACGCGCTCGAGGCCCAGGTCACCTTCGGCCGGGCCCGCTCGTTTTTCACCTGCGACATCAACGTCCACGCCGGCCGCGGCCTGTCGCTGCGCGGGGAAGGCGAGGCTGCCGATGCCAACTCCGCCTTCGACGACGCCGCCGAGCACATCGCCAAGCGCCTCCGCCGCTACCGCCGCCGCGTCAACGACCACTCCCGCGACCTCGCCCATCGCGCCAGGCCCGAGCCGGCCCGCGGCTACGTCCTGCGCGCCGAGGACGAGGTTCCGCTGGCCGAGCCGGGCACCGCCGAGACCTTCGCCACCGTGATCGCCGAGCAGGCCGTCGAGATCAGCCTGCTGACCGTCGGCGAGGCGGTGATGCGCATGGACCTCGCCGATCAGCCAGTCCTGATGTTCCGCAACTCGGGGTCGGGCGAGCTGAACGTCGTCTACCGCAGGCGTGACGGCAACGTCGGCTGGATCGACCCGGCGGGGGTTGCGGCCTGAGGCAGCAGGCAAGGCCGGGCTCCGCCCGGACCCGCCAGAGGCGAGCCGCCCCTGGACCGGCTTTGCTTAAGTAGGGGTTTCCAAAGGCTCGGCCTTTGGCGGGGTCCAGGGGCAGAGCCCCTGGCCTTGCCTGCCTTCTGTCCGGCCTACGCGGGAACGGGCTGCGGAAACACCATCCGGATGGTCGTCCCGGCACTGGCGCCCGTCTGCAGCTCCAGTCTGCCGCCGGACTGCTCGACGAAGCCCCTGACCATGGACAGCCCGAGGCCGGTGCCCTTCCCGAGCGCCTTGGTCGTGAAGAACGGCTCCATGGCCTTCTGCGCGACCTCGGGGGTCATGCCGCACCCGGTGTCGGCGACCGAGACCTCCACGGCCGCGGGGCTGCCGAGGCCGTCGAGGAGGCACGCCCGGGTGGCGATCACGATCCTGCCGTCCGCCGGCGCCGAGTCGGACGCATTGCGCACCAGGTTCAGCAGCGCCATCTCCAGCTGGCTCGCGTCGAGCGTCGCGAACAGCGCGTCGGCCGACAGCGCGAGCCGCACGCCGACCTTCGTGCCGGCCATCTGGTCGAGGATGCTGTCGCAGTTCGCCAGCGTGAGGTTGACGTCGAGCACCTGGCTGTCGTGGAACTCGCGCCGCGCGAAGGACAGCATCTGGTTGGTGAGCCTGGTCGCGCGCCGTGCGCCCCAGACGGCGCGCTCCACGCTCTTTCGGCCGCGCTCGCTGGCGACCTCGCCGTCGAGGCGGTCGAGGTTGGCCAACACGATGGTCATGAGGTTGTTGAACTCGTGCGCCAGACTGGACGCCATCGAGCCGAGCGTCTCCATCCGCTGGGACTGCTGCAGCACCGCCTCCGCCTCGCGCCGGCGGGTAACGTCGAGTTGGCTCGCGAAGTGGTAGGCAAGCCTGCCCGCGGTGTCGAACACCGGGCTGATGAACAGCGCGTTCCAGAACGGCGTGCCGTCGCGGCGGTGGTTGAGCAGCTCCTGCTGGACATTCTCGCCGGCGGCAAGCGCGCGCCTGATCTCGACCAGGGCCGCGGGATCGGTGCCGTCGGCCTGCAGGAAGCGGCAGTTGCGTCCCAGGATCTCGTCCTGCGCGTAGCCGCACAGCTTCTCGAATGCCAGGTTGCAGAAGACGATCGGGTTGTCGTCGCCGTGCGGGTCGGTGAGGCACATCGGCATGCGGCTCATCTGCACCGCGGCGAAGAAGATGTCCGTGCCGAACCCGGGGCTGGCGGAGATGACGTTCCGGCCGCCGCTGCTGTGATGACCGGGTTCGCTGGCCGTGGCACCCTGTCTGCTCGTCGTGGGCATCGACAGACCCCTGGCTCAGATGCAGCGGATCAGTTTCATCAACGTCACATTTGCGCCAGACGCGTTAACTACAACCTGAATACTACCTGAATATTCATACAGCGAGTTCATCAGTTTTGGGACCAGCCGTGCGGTGACACCGGCAGCGTGATACACGAGCCGGGTCAAGCAAGTCAGGCCTGGCGCCTTCCAGGTGAACCGACGCCCGTCGCGATCCGTTCCTGCAACGGCGGGCCGGAGGCGTGGCCTGAACCCTCGCCTCGCGCCCTGCTCCCGCCTGATCCTCCACGGACCTGCGTTGCCTCCCCGCCGCAGGCGGCCGGACCGGAAGCCGGCAGGCCCTAGTGCACCATCGCCGCGACCATCTCGTGCTCGCGGATCGCGGCCACCGCCACGGCACAGTCCTCCGCGACCGCCATCTGCGTGCCGTCGGCGGCGTGGATCGCGAACGCCGCGACGCCGCCGACCATCACCGGCTTGACGTAAGCGAGCTGCGACACGCCGAGCGCCTGCAGCTGCGCGGTGGACAGGTGGCGGATGTCGATGTCCTGGCCGTTCGTCTGGTCGGGGTTCGCGTTGGCCATGGCACGTCTCCTGCCTGGAACCGCCGCTCCGAACGGGGCGGCCGGTCTGCACTCGGGAAAATGGGAAGGGTGGCGCGCCGCGAACGGCGTGCCCGCGCCGGCGTCAGCCGGCAACGCCGTCGACGACGCGGCCCGGATCGGGCTCCGGCCGGCCGATGCGGATCTGCTTGACCCGCGCCTCCGGCTGCGGCCGTGCGAGGTCGATGTGCAGCAGCCCGTTGTCGAGCCATGCGCCGCGCACCTCGATGCCCTCGGCCATGACGAAGGCGCGCTGGAACTGCCGCGCCGCGATGCCGCGGTGCAGGAACACGCGCTCGCCGGCATCGTCGGTCTGCCGCCCGCGGATCACCAGCTGGTTGTCCTCCTGCGTGATCTGCAGGTCGTCCATGGTGAAGCCCGCGACGGCGAGCGTGATGCGCAGGTCGGTCTGGCTGACCTGCTCGATGTTGTAGGGCGGATAGCCGTCGGACGACGTCTTGGACGCGCGCTCGAGCATCTGCTCGAGGTGGTCGAAGCCGAGGAACAACGGCGACGCGAACATGCGCTGAGACATCGGGACCTCCTCCTGGGAGCGAAGCGCGTGGCCGGGGCCCTCAAAGGCACCCCGTCCGGACAGGGTATTTTGGTCGCGGCGCAGGGCGTTGCAAGAGGCTCGGCCGCACCCTGGCCGCGGCCCTGCGGGTCCCCGGCGCGGGCGGCGCACCCCCCGGACACGCCGCTGGCCGCAGCGTCACCTTCGGATACAACTCCGACGCCGTCCCGCCGTTTTCCTGTGGTGGAACGGCCACCCACCCACAGGAGAGACCCCATGCGCACACTGGCCCTGATCGCCGCGGTCGCGGCGCTGCCCTTCGCGGCGATCCTGCCCGCCAGGGCCGTGGCGCCGGGCGGCGCCCCCGCGGGCATCGCCCTGAACACCGGCCCTGGCAGCGTGTCCGACGGCGCGGTCGTGCCCGTGCGCGACGGCTGCGGCCCGGGCGGGCACCGCGACCCGTACGGCCGCTGCGTGCCGAACTACCGGCCGTACTACGGCCCCCCGCCCGGCCCCTACTACCGTCCCTGCCCGCCGGGCTTCCACTTCGGGCCGCGCGCCGGCCGCTGCTTCCCGAACTACTGAGCCCCGCCTTGACTGCCCGGCCCCGGGCGGGCCGGACCGAGGCCCGCCCGGGGCGCAGCCGTTGCCCCTCACCTCGCGGTTGGCTACATGCGGCCCATGACGGACACCCACGACACCACGGACGCGACCCTCGCCGGCACGCCGCCCGGCACGCCCCGCGGCGACGGGCCCGGCGCGGCGCTGCTGCCGATCCTCCTCGCCCCCGACAAGGCGCTCAAGACCCGCGCCAGGAAGGTCCTCCCCGAGGACATGGACCAGGTCCGCGCCCTGCTGCCGCGCATGTTCGCCACGATGTACGCCGCCCCCGGCATCGGCCTCGCCGCCCCCCAGGTCGGCGTCTCCCTGCGCGTCGCCATCGTCGACCTGATGCCCGACGACGCCCCCGCGCCGCTGGTGCTCGTCAACCCCGAGGTCATGGCCGTCGGCGAGGCGTGGGGCGTGCGCGAGGAGGGCTGCCTGTCGCTCCCCGGCCAGTACGCCGACGTCAGCCGCCCCGCCCAGGTCCGCGTCCGCTACACCGACGAGGGTGGCCGCGCCCGCGAGCTCTCCGCCGACGGCCTGCTCGCCACCTGCCTGCAGCACGAGATCGACCACCTCGACGGCGTCCTGTTCGTCGATCACCTCTCGCCGCTCAAGCGCAACATGCTGATGCGCAGGCTGGCCAAGGACCGCAAGCTCAAGGCGGAGGAGTGAGCAAGGCCAGCGGAAGCAAGGACAAGGCCAGGGCCCTGCCCTGGACCCGCCAGGGCGAGCCGCCCTGGACCGGCCCACACAAGCCCTCTTCGTCAAGGCTTCCAAAGGCGAGCCTTTGGCGGGGTCCCCGCTTCAGGACATGGGGAGCAGAGCCCCTGGCCTTCCTTCCTCCGGTGCACCCGTGAGGCTCGCCTTCATGGGCTCCCCCGCCTTCGCGGTGCCCTCGCTTCACGCCCTGCACGCCGCCGGCCACGACATCGCCGCCGTCTACTGCCAGCCCCCCCGCCCCGCCCACCGCGGCCAGAAGCCCGTGCGCTGCGCTGTCCACGACGCCGCCGAAGCGCTCGGCCTGCCCGTCCGCACCCCCGCCCGCCTGCGCCACGACGCCTCCGAGCACGCCGCATTCGCGGACCTCGGCCTCGACGTCGCCGCCGTCGCCGCCTACGGCCTGATCCTGCCGCCCGAGATGCTCGACGCCCCGGCGCTCGGCTGCTGGAACGTCCACGCCAGCCTGCTGCCCCGCTGGCGCGGCGCCTCGCCGATCCAGTCCGCCCTCCTCGCCGGCGACCCGGAGACCGGCGTCACCATCATGCGCATGGAGCCAGGCCTCGACACCGGCCCCATGCTGCTGAGCGTCGCGGTCCCCATCGGCCCGACGACCGCCACCCCCGGGCTGCACGATGTCCTGGCTGCCCTTGGCGCCGCCCTGCTGGTCCGCGCCCTCGCCGAGCGCCCGCCCGCGATCCCGCAGCCCGGCGGCGCGACCCACGCCACCAAGCTGACCCGCGCCGACGGCCGCCTGGACTGGACCGGGGACGCCGCCGCCCTGGAACGCCGCGTCCGCGCCCTGACTCCCTGGCCCGGCACCTGGACCACCCTCGGCACGCCGCCGGAGGTCATCAAGGTCCTCGCCGCCGAGCTGGCCCCGACCGCCGGCCCGGCCGCGGCGCCCGGCACCGTTCTCGACGACCGGCTGGGCGTGCAGTGCGGCACGGGCGCCCTCCGCCTGCTCCGCGTCCAGCGTCCGGGCCGCGCCGCCGTCGACGCGAGCGCCTTCCTGCGCGGCGCCGCGGCGCCCCCCGGCACCGTGCTGGGCGCCGACGCCCCGCCATGACCCGCCGGCCCCGATGACGCGCTGGGCGCTCCTCCTCGAGTACGACGGCACCGCCTTCGCCGGCTGGCAGCGCCAGCCCGCCCGGCCCACCGTCCAGGCCGTCCTGGAGCACGCCGCCCGCCACCTCGCCGGCGACACCACCGTCGCCACCGTCGCCGCCGGCCGCACCGACGCCGGCGTCCACGCCGCCGGCCAGGTCGCCCACCTCGACCTCGCCCGCCCGATCGCCCCGCGCCGCCTCGCCGACGCGCTCAACTTCCACATGCGCCCGCACCGCGTCGCCGTGCTCGACGCCGCCCCCGTGCCCGACGACTGGAGCGCCCGCTTCTCCGCGACCGCGCGCGCCTACCGCTACACCATCCTCAACCGCCGCGCCCGCCCCGCGCTGGACGACGGCCGCGCCTGGCACCAGCCCCACGACCTCGACGCCGGTGCCATGGCCCGCGCCGCCCGCGCCCTGCTCGGCCGCCACGACTTCACCTCGTTCCGCGCCACCGCCTGCCAGGCCAGCGGCCCCGTGCGCACCCTCGACCGCCTCGACGTCGAGCGCCACGGCGAGCGCATCGAGGTCACCGTCGAGGCTCGCTCCTTCCTCCACCACCAGGTCCGCAACATGGTCGGCACCCTGCGCCTCGTCGGCACCGGCGCCTGGACCGAGGCCGACGTCTCCCGCGCCCTCGCTGCCCGCGACCGCGCCGCCGCAGGGCCGACAGCGCCCGCCTGCGGCCTGTGCATGACCGGGGTCACCTACGCGGTGCCGGTGTTCGGCCGCGACACCGCAGGGTCAGGGGCTCTGCCCCCCGTGCTTGAAGGCGGGGACCCTGCCAAAGGCGAGCCTTTCGCGTCCATCCCTTAGACAATGTGCCTACACGTGGCTGATGTCTTTGGTGCGCGGATCTCGACTTTGACTTGAAGATGGAGAACCTGCCGGTACTGCAACAGGATACTGGTCCTTGGACCCGCAGGACGCTGCCTCTCGCTGCTTGCGTCACCTTCCTCCTACGCCACCCCTTGCCTCCGACGAATCATGCGGTCCTGCGCCTGGTTCTCGGAGGCACCTTCACAGGACGACTGGAGTTGTTGCACCTTTCCGAACGCTTCCGATCACCGGACCGTGCGGGACCTGCAATGGTGAGAGACGATCGCGAGATGCACCTGGATCCGGTCCGGAGACGGCCCGGAAACCAGCCGTGAGACCCGGCCAGGAGATCCGGCCGCTGACCGGATTGCGTGGTGTCGCCGCCGTCTACGTCATGCTGTTCCACTACGTGCTGGGGCTGCCGTTCTCGAACCCGGGCACGACGTTCCTGGCCCACGGCTACCTTGCGGTCGATCTGTTCTTCACGTTGAGCGGGTTCGTGATGGCCCTGAACTACGGCCACATGTTCCGTGCCGGACTGCTTCGCAGCAACTACATCAAGTTCCTGGGACGCCGGATGGCACGGGTCTACCCGCTGTACTTCGCGATGACCTTTCTCGGAGGCACCCTGGTGCTGGCGGGGAACCTGGATCCCGTGAGCGTCCCCGTTCCATTCGCGCTGCTGACCAACCTGCTGATGGTACAATCCTGGGGCTTGGCGGAGAGCCTCGATGGCCCTGCATGGTCCATCAGTGCTGAATGGGCGGCCTACCTCCTGTTCCCGGCGATCCTGGCGCCCTGCCTGTTCGGCCGCCCGTCCCGGGCCTGGCTGGCCCTGTCCGTCTGTGTCGGCCTACTCGCCGTGCTGTGCGTGGTCCCGCAATCGTGGGGGCAGCGCCCGAGCCAGGCCGCGCTTCTCGACCTCCACACGTCGTATCTGGCCCTGCCGGTCATCCGCTGCCTGCCGGAGTTCGCCCTGGGCATCCTGGCGTTCCGGGCGAGTGCCACGCCATACGGATCGGCCCTTGCCCGCAGCCGCTGGCTCAGCCCGGCCCTCTGCCTGGGAATCATTCTGCTCCTGATGATCCCCAGGACGGACCTCCTCGTCGTTCTGCTGTTCCCGTTTCTCATCGTGAGCCTTACCTCGGAACAGCATCGTCCGGGCCGGATCCTGGCATCTCCCCTGGCCGAGTTCGCGGGCCTACTCTCGTACAGCATCTATCTCACGCACGATCTGATGGGCGGGCTGATCGGACGGGTGCACGGCGTGGTCGAACGCCTGGGACTGGCCCACGCGCAGACGTATGCCGCCGCGGCCGGCGTCGTGCTGACACTGCCTTGTGCATGCCTGGCCTACCGCTTCATCGAGGTGCCAGGGCGGCGCTGGCTGCGGCTTGTGTTCGAAGGATCCGCGCCCGTGGTTCCCATCGTCGCGGAGCCCGGCGCGCCCTGATCCCTGCCGCCGCCGCGACCGGCTGTCGTGTGCCGCATCGAGCCGCCGTTGATCGATCCGCACGACGGCCCCGACCGGTCGTGCTCTTTTCTCCGCCTGCCCTTCCAGTGCTCTAGGCAGGCCATCTGATCCTCTGAAAGACGGACCCGTCAGGACCGAGCCGCCCCGGATCGGCATCGGAGACAATGCAGCCCCGTCGAGGTTTCCAAAGGCTCGGCCTTTGGCAGAGTTTGAGGCAGAGCCTCAACCTTCCTTCCTTGCTCGCACGAAGTCCACGAACGCCCGCAGCGGCGCCGGCACCAGCCTGCGCCCCGGGTAGTACAGGAACGGCCCGGAGAACCGCTGCCACCACTCCTCCAGCACCGGCTCTAGCGCCCCGCTGTCCAGGTACGGCCGGAGCCAGTCCTCGAACAGGTGCACGACGCCTGACCCCGCCACCGCCGCGTCCACCGCGAGGTCGACCGCCCCGCCCACGCCCACCAGCAGCGGCCCCCCCGGGTCGACCCGCACCACCTCGCCGTCCCGCTCGAACTCCCACGCCGGCATCGCCCCGCTCGCGAATCGCCCGCGCAGGCACGCGTGCCCCAGCAGGTCGCGCGGGTGCCCCGGCCGCCCCCGCCGCTCCAGGTACGCGGGCGCCGCTGCCGTGGCGAAGCGCTGCACCCGCGGCCCGATCGGCACCGCGACCATGTCCTGCTCCAGCCGCTCGTCGTAGCGGATGCCCGCGTCGAACCCCGCCGCCAGCATGTCGACGAACCCGTCCTCCGCGACCACCTCCAACCGGATGTCGGGATACGCCGCGAGGAACGCCGGCACGACCCGCGGCAGCACCAGCCGCGCGGCGCTCACCGGCACGTTGAGCCGCAGCGTGCCCGCCGGCCGGTCGCGGAACCCGTTCACCACGTCGAGCGCGCCCGCCACCTCGCCCAGCGCCGGCCCGAGCCGCTCCAGCAGCCGCAGCCCCGCCTCCGTCGGCGCCACGCTGCGCGTCGTCCGGTGCAGCAGCCGCACGCCGAGCCGCGCCTCCAGCCGGCGCACCGCCTCGCTGAGCCCGGACGCGCTGCCCCCGCCGGCCCGCGCGCCCTCGCGGAACCCCCGCGCCTGCGCCACCGCCACGAAGGCCTCCAAGTCCCCGAGATCGACCTTCACTGTCCGCCACCCCGCACGACCCGTGCCGATCCTGCCCCGTTATCGCGCACCCTGGCCACGCCCATCTCTGGTCCACCCCGAAAGGAGCCCGCCATGCCCGACACCGCGCATCCCGCCCTCGCCACCGCCGGCACCCACCGCCTCGGCCACCGCGACGTCCGCCGCCTCGGCTACGGCGCCATGCAGCTCGCCGGCCCCGGCGTGTTCGGCCCGCCGCGCGACCCGGACGCCGCCCGCGCCGTGCTGCGCGAGGCCGTGGCCAGCGGCGTGAACCACATCGACACCAGCGACTTCTATGGCCCCCACGTCACCAACACCCTAATCCGCGAGGCCCTCTCGCCCTACGCCCACGACCTGGTCATCGTCACCAAGCTCGGCGCGCGGCGCACCCCCGACCGCGCCTGGCTCCCCGCCTTCTCCCCCGCCGAGCTGACCGCCGCCGTCCACGACAACCTGCGCAACCTCGGCGTCGACGTGCTCGAGGTCGCCAACCTGCGCGCCATGTTCGGGACCCACGGCCCCGCCGAGGGCTCCATCGAGGCCCCCCTGGCCGTCCTCGCCGACCTGCAGCGCCAGGGCCTGATCCGCCACATCGGCCTGAGCAACGTCACCCCCGCGCAGGTCGCCGAGGGCCGCCGCCTCTGCCCGATCGCCTGCGTGCAGAACAATTACAACCTCGCCCACCGCGAGGACGACGCCCTGATCGACGACCTCGCCCGCGACGGCATCGCCTACGTCCCGTTCTTCCCGCTCGGCGGCTTCACCCCGCTCCAGTCCGCGACCCTCTCCGACGTCGCCGCCCGCCTGGGCGCCACCCCCCTGCAGACCGCCCTCGCCTGGCTGCTGCGCCGCTCGCCCAACATCCTCCTGATCCCCGGCACCTCCTCGACCGCCCACCTGCGCGAGAACCTCGCCGCCGCCAGCCTCGTGCTGCCGGACGACGCGATGGAGGCGCTGAACGGGGCCTGAGCCAGGGGAAGCGAGGAAGGTTGAGGCTCTGCCTCAAACTCCGCCAAAGGCGGGCCTTTAGAATCCTCGACCTAGGAAAAGGACTTCCGAGGGGCTTGGCCGACCGGGAACCACGACGTGGAAGGTCGGCTTCTCGCCGCGGCGTGGCGGTGCCGCGGGTACGGCATCCGTCCCTTCGCGTCAGGCGCGACGCCGACCCGCAGCCACCAGCGCGGCGATCCCGAGCGCCACCCCGGCACCCACCCTGCCGCGGTTCTTCGTCGCCCAGAACTGCAGGCTGGTGGACAGCGACTCCACGTCGAACGGGCCGTGCGTCGGCGAAGGCAGGCTGCTGGGCCCGAACAGGTTCTCGTCGCGCGCCGCCGCGATCCCGGGGTTGCGCGAGTTCTGCAGCCTCGGCGCGAGCTTCCCCAGCAGGAAATCGGCAAGCGAGGGCGCCCACGCGTTCAGCAACGCCGTCTGCACCGTCTGCGCGCCCACCAGCACGTCGCGCCGGCGGTGCGTGGCCGCGAAGTGGATCGCGTCCGCGACGATCTCCGGCTGGTAGATCGGCGGCGGCGGGCGCGGCATCTCGTCGATGCGCGCGGTGGCGTGGCTGTAGAACGGCGTGTTCACGCTCGGCGGGTAGACCACGCTGAGGTGCACCCGGCTGCCCTCGTGGATCAGCTCGGCCCGCACCGCCTCGGAAAAGCCGCGCATCGCGTACTTGGCGCCGGAGTACGCCGACTGCAGCGGCACGCCGCGCAGCCCGATCGCCGAGCACACCTGGACGATGGTACCGTGATTGCGGGGCCGCATGTGCTCCAGCGCCACGCGGGTGCCGTTCACCGCGCCGAGGTAGGTGACCTCGGTGACGCGGCGGAACTCGGCGGCGCTGACCTCGGGGAACGTCGCGAACACGCTGACGCCGGCGTTGTTCACCCAGGCGGTGATCGGCCCATGCTCGGCCTCGATCGCGGCCGCCGCGGCGCGCAGCGCGTCGCAGTCAGCAACGTCGGCGACATGGGCGCTGACATGCGCGCGGCGACCGGCCAGCTCGGCACGCGCCGCCTCCAGCGCCGGGGCACCGCGCGCGATCAGCCCGACCCGCCAGCCGCGCCGGGCGAACAGCTGCGCCGCCGCGCGCCCGATGCCCGACGAGCCGCCGGTGATCGCGACGACGCCGGGAGAGGAAGACTGGGACATGGGGCGAGGCCTTCTGCTGCGAGCGGCAGGTGTGGCAGGGCCAGGCGAAGACAAGGCCAGGGCTCTGCCCTGGACCCGCCAGGGCGAGACGCCCTGGACCGGCACACACAAGGATAAAGCTGGACGTGCCGCTGGCCACGTCGAGGTTTCCAAAGGCTTGGCCTTTGGCGGGGTCCAGAGGCAGAGCCCCTGGCCTTGCTTCCTAGGCCGAGACCCCGGCCACCCCTGTGTCGGTTGGCGCTGCGTCGCCGTGTGCGGCCTGCGCCTGGATCTCGGCGTCCAGTTCGGCGCCGATCAGCACCACCATGGTCGAGATCCAGATCCAGGTCATGAAGCCGATCGCGGCGCCGAGCGAGCCGTACGTCTTGTTGTAGCTGCCGAAGTGGGCGACGTAGTACGAGAACCCGACCGAGGCGACCGCCCAGGTGACCGCCGCGAACCCGCTGCCGGGCGTGAGCCAGCGCCAGCCGACGCGCGGGCGGCACGGCCCGTAGCGATACACCATCGCCAGGAACCCGCCGATCACCACGAGCAGCAGCGGCCAGCGCGCCACCCTGAGCAGCATGTCGGACCAGGCGCCGAACCCCACGAAGGCCAGCACGATCGGCAGCGCGACCACGCAGGCCACGGCGAGCATCACAAACAGAAGCGCGCCGAGGGTGAACGACAGGGTGATCAGGGTGAAGCGCACGAAGCCGCGCGTCTCCTGCGCGCCGTAGACGATGTTGAGCGCGGAGAACAGCGACTTGATGCTCTGATTCGAGCTCCACAGCGAGGTCGCCAGGCTGAACGCCAGTCCCAGGCTCAGCGCCTTGCCCGACGACGAGGCCAAGCTGTGCAGCTGCGTGTCGAGGATGTCCATCGCCCCGCCGGGCAGCACGTTGGGGATGTTGTGCAGGTTCGACGACAGCGCAGCCGGGTCGGCGAACAGCCCGTACAGCGAGACCAGCGCCGCCAGCGCCGGGAAGATCGCGAGCAGCGTGTAGAACGTGACGCTCGCCGCCTCCTCCATCACGCGATGCGAGGAGAACTGCACGGCGACCCGCTTGGCGACGGCGAACCAGCCGTGCGCCGGAATCTCCACCGGCGTCGTGGCACCGCGGCCGTCGTGGCGCAGACGCGGCGTGCGCGGCGTTGGGCGGGAGTCGGCAAGCTCCTGCTTCAGGGCGGCGATCGTGTCCTGGTCCGTGGAAGGCATGGGCGCATCCTTGTGCGGGCGGGTGCAGGCTGCGGGCCGGTTCGGCGAGTGTAGCCACGATCCGCGGCGGCGGCGAGATCAGCCCGCACGGCACGGCGGCAGGCGGGCAGACAAGGCCGAGGCTCCGCCCCAGGCTCCGCAAAGAACCTCCGCCAAAGACCCGCCTCCGGAAGCCCGGACCCGAGGGGCGGGTTCCCGGAGGGCCTCCGCCCGGGACGGCGGGTCCGGGCGGAGCCCACCGCGGGACACGCGGCGATTGCGTTCGCGCGGTGCCGCTGCGAGGCTCGCCAGGGCGCGACCTCCACGGCGAGGCCACGCCAGGGCGCGGGCGGCGGACCGGGCGGCACGACACGCCCAGCCCTTCCCGCAGGAACATCCAGGCAGGAGCACCCGCCGTGTCCGCATACGACACCACGCCGCCGGGCGGGCCCGGCGCCCTCGCCGCCGCCCGAGCCGTGCGCCCGCCCGCGGCCCCGGTCGCGCGCGCGCCCGGCCGCCTGGGCACGGTGCTGCGCGTCACCAGCGGCAACTTCCTGGAGATGTTCGACTTCTTCCTGTTTGGCCTGTACGCCGGCGACATCGCCCGGACCTTCTTCCCCACCGGCAGCGAGTTCTCCTCGCTGATGCTGACCTTCACCGTGTTCGGCTCCGGCTTCCTGATGCGCCCGCTCGGCGCCATCGTGCTTGGCGCCTACGTGGACCGGGTCGGACGCCGGCGCGGCCTGATGACCACGCTGGCGATCATGGCCTGCGGCACCGTGCTGATCGCCTTCGTGCCCGGCTACGCCACCATCGGTCTGCTCGCCCCGGTCCTGGTGTTCGCCGGCCGGCTGCTGCAGGGCTTCTCCGCCGGCGTCGAGCTGGGCGGCGTTTCGGTCTACCTCGCCGAGATGGCCACCCCCGGCCGCAAGGGCTTCTACGTGAGCTGGCAGTCCGCGAGCCAGCAGGTCGCGATCATCGTCGCCGCCCTGATCGGCTACGCCATCGCCAACACCCTGGCCCGCGAGCAGGTCGCCGCCTGGGGCTGGCGCATCCCGTTCATGATCGGCTGCCTGATCGTGCCGTTCATCTTCGTGATCCGCCGCTCGCTGCAGGAAACCGGGGAGTTCCTCGCCCGCGCCACGCACCGCCCGTCGACGCGCGAGATCTTCCGCTCCATGGGCGCCAACTGGCAGGTCGTGCTGGCCGGCATGATGCTCGTGGTGATGACCACGGTGTCGTTCTACCTGATCACCGTCTACACCCCGACCTTCGGCCGCTCCGTGCTCAGGCTGTCCACCTCGGCCAGCCTGCTGGTCACGCTGCTGATCGCGGTCTCCAACCTGTTCTGGCTGCCGGTGATGGGCGCGCTGTCGGACCGCATCGGCCGGCGCCCGATCCTGCTCGCCGCCACCGTGCTCGCGGCGCTGACCGCCTACCCCGCCCTGCGCTGGCTGGTGGCCGACCCCGGCGTCGGGCGCATGCTCGCGGTCGAGCTGTGGCTGTCGTTCCTGTACGCGAGCTACAACGGCGCCATGGTCGTGACGCTGACCGAGATCATGCCGGTGCAGGTGCGCACCGCCGGCTTCTCGCTGGCCTACAGCCTGGCGACCGCGCTCTTCGGCGGCAACACCCCGGCGGTCTCGACCTGGCTGATCCAGTCGCTGGACGACCGCGCGGCACCGGGGCTTTGGATGAGCTTCGCGGCCGTTTGCGGGCTGGGGGCGACGCTTGTGCTGTACCGGGCGAAAGGCACGGCGAGGACGGCGGAGGCGCGAGCCTGAAGCAAGCAAGGCTGGGCTCTGCCCAGACCCGCCAGGGGCGAGCTGCCCCTGGACCGGCCTTGCTTAAGTCCAGGTTTCCAAAGGCTCAGCCTTTGGCGGGGTCTCCGCCTTGAAGCATGGGGCAGAGCCCCTGGCCTTACCTTTCTTCTCACGATGCAGATGTCGTCTCGAAGCGAATCGACTTGAGGAAGATGCCGAGCTGTCGGGTGTCGGTGTTGACGCCCGTCTCCGAAGGCCTGGCCGGCCCCGGAATGTCGAGGCGCAGCACCTGCGGCCCGTCGACCAAGTCCTCGTGCGGGATCACGGCGCGCAGCCGCGTGTCCTCTCGGTCCAGCACCGACCACTGCGCGACCGGGTGGCCGTTCACGGAGAGTGCCACTGGCTGCGACGTCGCGTGCACGCCGGTGAAGCCCTGCGCCAGCGCCTCGAGCGTCACGTCGCCGGAAGGCGCCGGCTCCAGCCGCGCGACGAGCACCGCGTCGTGCTCGATCGACCACACGCCGTTGGGCTCCGGCATGTACCAGCCAGGGCCCAGGATCTGCAGCGCCAGCGGGGCCACGACGCTGATCTCGCGCCCGACCGGCACGACCGGCACGGCGACCGGCGCCAGCCCGGCGAGCAGCCCGGCCTGCAGCGTGCACACCGACATCGTCGCCAGGGTGCGGCACACCCGCGCGCCGTCGGGCACCACGGCCGGCCCGGCCTCCGTCTCGGGTGCCAGGAAGACGCGCAGCTCGCCCGCGGCCAGCGGCGCGGTGGCGGCGTCGGCCACGGCGCAGGCCGGCAGCTCGGCGAAGCGCGCTACGTACATGGTGTTCACCGCGACCCGCAGCCGCGAGGCGGTGAGCAGCAGCGGCATGAACTCCGGCACCACGGCGTTGGCGCCGCAGCCGAAGGTCGGCAGCAGCGTCATCCTGGCGTGGTGCGCGACCAGCGTGTCGAGCAGTGCCTGATCCACCACCGGCACGGTCCTGGCCCGCAGGTCGCGGGCGATGGTGTGGCGCAAGTCACGGGTGTCGGCGACCTGCACCGCCGCGGCCGCGAGGAGCAGCGCATAAGCCAGCGGACGCGGCACGATGCGCGCGATCGTGGCCACCGCGCCGACCATGAGGATGTAGGCGACCGGCCAGAACAGCCGCCCGGAGGCGCGCAGCTGGTGGAACACCGTGGGCACAGGGTGGATGTCGAGCACCTTGTGGGTCCCGGCGTAGACCACGCTGGACAGCGCCAGCGCGGTCAGCGCCACGCTGGCGAGCACGAGGCCCCAGTTGCGCTGCAGGAACCGCGTGCGCGTGCTCAGGCAGGCGGCGACGACGCAGCATGGCAGCAGCCCCAGCAGCCCGACGCCGAGGAACTGGTAGCCCTCGTACTGCGAGCCGGTGGCGTCCACGAACCCCAGACCGCGGCCGACCAGGCGGGAGTAGGTCGGGAACACCGGCGACAGGGCGTTCATCGACACCTCGCCATAGCCGCCGCTCGGGGGCGCGGCCTCGTAGCCGAACAGGGCCGCCACCGCCACCGTCAGCGCCACGGCCCCGGCGAGCACGGCGCTCGCGCGCAGCCAGCGCCGGTCCGCGCGCAGCAGCAGGGTCGCCGGCGCCGCCGCCAGCACGGACGCCGTCATGAATGCAAGATACGGGTGGATCAGGAAGCTCGCCGGCAGCAGCGCCAGCGGCAGCCAGTCCCGCCCCCGCAGCGCACGGGTGGTGTGGAAATACGACGCCAGCGCCACCAGCAGCAGGAAGTGCGAGGACAGCGCGCTGTGCGGGTGGCGGTACAGGAAGGTCGGCATCGACACGGCGAACAGCGACACCGCGAGCGCGGGCAGCACGCGCGCCTCGCCGGCGCTGCGCAAGGCGAACACCGCGGCGAGCGGCTGCAGCACGTAGGCCAGCGCAAGCCAGAGCTGGATCAGGGAGAACCCCTGCGGCAGCAGGCCGCCGACGAGCTTGAGCGGCAGCATGACCAGGGGGTTGGCGTCGGTCATGGCCACGTTGAGCCCGCCCGGCGCGTCCAGCATCGTGGTGCGCAGCAGCGGCCAGTGCCAGGAGTCCTGCAGGAAGGCCCGCTGCCCCACGACGTGCTGCGCCACGTCGCCGGTGACGCGCGCGTCCGGCACCACGCCGTGCAGCAGCAGGTCGCGCGGGAAGACGCCGAGCACAATCCACAGCCCGACCCCGAGCGCACAGCCGTAGCACAGCAGTCGGGCTATTCCAGGCGTGAACCGGAGGCGGGCGGCACGTGGGGTGGCGTGGCTCGGCGGCGTCAGGGCGGCAACTCCGGGCAGCAGATCAGCGTCGAGAGGGAAGGTGGTCGGAGCGCCAGCCCAGCCTTGGCCGCAGCCCGCCTCGCCGGACGGGCCGGGCTAGGCCGGGCGTGGATCAATCCCTGGCAGGTCGGCCCGGGCGGGTCTAGCCCGGCCGGCGCATGTCGAACCGGCTCTCCGGCCGGATCTGCGCGTACGCCGACGGCCCGCCAGCGCGCAGGATGATGCCGGCGCCGAAGGTGTCGAACACGCCGTCGGGCAGCAGCGCGCGGCGGATGTGCACCGCGACCACCTCGGCCAGCACCAGCCACGCCGCGGCCGCAGCGCCCGCGTGGCCCCGGAGTTGCACGATGTCGCTGACCCTGCACTCGAACGCCACCGGGCTCTCTGCCACCCGCGGCGGCCCGACCAGGCGCGACGGCGCCTGCGCGAGCCCGGCCAGCGCGAACTCGTCGGTGCCGTATGGCACGGCGGCGCAGCTTGCGTTCATCGGCTCCGCGAGCGCCCGGGTGGCGAGGTTCCAGACGAATTCCCTGCTTTCGCGGCAGTTGCGCAGGGTGTCCTTGGCCCCTGTCGAGGAGAAACCGATGATCGGCGGCGTGTAGCAGAACGCGTTGAAGAAGCTGTAGGGCGCGAGGTTGACCGAGCCGTCGCCGCCGCGCGTCGACACCCAGCCGATCGGCCGCGGCCCGACGATGGCGTTGAACGGGTCGTGCGGCAGGCCGTGGCCGTGCCGCGGCTCGTAGAAATGCATGTCGTCCGCTTCGGCCACCGCCCGCGCTCCCCCGGTCGAACCCGGCGGGACCGTGCACGAATCCGGCCTGCGCGCAACTCCGCGGCGGGGCGTTCGTCCCGTCGGGCCGTCACACCGCACGTATCGGGAAGCGCCTTCGGCTGGTCGCGTTCCGGACTTCCTCCTGTGCCGGCAATCCGGACCCTCGCCGGCGGTGGCAAGCCCTGGCAGCCCGCGCGGGCCCTCCCTCCCGCCGTTCCGAGACGCTATGCAGGCCGCGTTGGCACGCACCCAATGCCGCAGGTCCGGAGCGCCGCGCATGCAGACCCTGTTCCACCTTGTCCGCCACGGACAGTACGGCCTGATCGACCGGGCGCTGGGCGGCCGTGCGCCGGGCCATGCCCTGGTCGCAGCCGGACGCGAGGAGGCCGCACGGGTCGCCGCGGTGCTGCGTGGCCGCACGGTTGCGGCAGTGGTGTCGAGCCCGGTGCAGCGCGCCGTGGAGACCGCGACCCCAATTGCGGCCGCCCTCGGCCTCTCGGTGCGGATCGACGCGGAGCTGGTCGAGCTGGACTGCGGCGACTGGACCGGAATGACATTCGAGGCCCTGCACGAGCGCCCGGAGTGGCACCGCTGGAACAGCTTCCGCTCCAGCGCCGCCGTCCCGGGCGGCGAAAGCATGCTGGCGGTGCAGACACGCACTGTGGCGGCGCTGGAGCGGCTGCATGCCGAGCAGGCTGGACAGGATGCGGAACTCGTGGTGGTGAGCCACGCCGACGTCATCAAGGCGGCACTGCTGCACGTGCTCGGGGCACCGCTCGACCACATGGGCAGGCTGGAGATCGGGCCGGGATCGCGCAGCGTCGTGGCGTGGCACGACCAGACCGTACGGGTGCTGGCCGCGAACCTGCCGCCGGGAGCGTGACGTCCACTGGAAGGAAGCAAGATTGGGCTCTGCCCAAACCCGCCAAAGGCCAGGGGCCTTTGGAAACCCACCCTCAAGTCAAGATTTCAGAGGCTATCCTTTGGCGAAGTCGCCTGCTTTCAAGTATGAGGCCAAAACTCCGACTTTGCCCCCTGCCGACCCATTGGAGCGGAATCGGAAAGCCGCGCCTCTGGCCACAACCCCATGCGCTGATAGGTGTGGCCTATGACATGCATAGTTTTTTTGTCATAGACCTATGGCTGAACCCAGCCTAGCTGTCCATCGGCCGGGACCATGACGTGACGACGCTGACAACGATGGCTTCGGAACATCAGGGCGCGCCGCGCCCCTTCTCAAGGATGAAGACAATGGCTTGGACACGTCCCACCATCAGCGAAGTCTGCGTTGCTCTCGAGATCAACGGCTACATGCCGAGCGAGTTCTGATCCACACGGATCACTGCCAGTTCTGATACGGACTGGATAAAGGAGCGGGGCAGATCCCCGCTCTTTTTTTGACCGGTGCACCAAGCCCTGGAAAGTATTACAAAGCAACAGTCATGTTTCTTGTATTCGTGTAGGAAGAAAGAGTATTATTTCTAAAAAGTCAGGGATTCCTGCTTAACAGGTTTGGGGCGTGAACAAGCTTGATCTTCTAAAAAGAAGGGTTTTTGCTTCTTTTTTCCTGGAAAAAGGAGATACTTGCTCGCTTTTACTAAAGTCGTGGACGATCCCCTCACAGCAGGTTCATGACACATTCTGGAGCGGGTTGTCGTCATCCTCGCCGGGCAGCGCCGCGGGCCAGTGCCAACGCCACAGCGCCAAGCCGGCCGCTCCGGTACTGATCTCGCGCAGTCGCTTGGCCAGCGACAGTGCCAAGCCCACGGTGGCTCCGGCCGACATCGTGGCCGCGCCGGACAGCCCCGCAACCGCCACTCCCAGGACGAAGCCGCCCTCCTGCATCCCGATCGCGCCGGGCAGGGCAAATCCCGCGGAGCGCGCTGCCATGCCGAGGCTTTCCACCACCAGGGCCTGCTGCGGCGATGCGTCGTGCCCGAGCGCGTGCAACAACGCCCAGGTCTCCGCCGTGCCGAGCAGCCAGGCGAGGCCGTGCAGCCCCGCCGCGCGCCACAGGGCGGGGCCACGCCGGTAGATCGCCTCTGCCTCGGCCTGCAGCCCCGCCAAGTCGCCGAGGCCGGGCACGTGGCGCGCCACCGCGCCGGTCAGCAGCTCCAGCCCGCGCAGCGCGCCGAACCGCTGCGCCAGCACCAGCAGCGCCGCCAGTCCTCCGAGGACCGGCAGCAGCCACGCCGCGGAGGCCCCGCCGGCCGGCCCGGATCCGGGCGTCACGCCGCTCGGCAACGCTGCTAGCGCCAGCAGCCCGGCGGCCAGAAACAGCACCTGCGCCAGCAGCTCCAGGGTGACGTCGACCACGATGCTGGCGCCGGCAAGAGGTGCTGCCATGCCCAGGCGACGCAGCAACTGCGCACCTACGATCTCGCCGCCGACCTGGGCTACCGGCAGCAGGGAGTCGATGCCTTCGCGCACGATGCGCAGCCGCCAGAACAGCGCCAGTGACGGCAGCGCAAACCGGACGGCGGCGGGCGGGCGTGTGCCTTGCGGCAGGCGGGGCGTCAGCAGGCCGCGCCATGCGACGGCGGACAGCAGGAGCTGCCCCAGGTGAAGGGCCACGAGCGCCGGCAGCAGCCAGACCACGCGCGCGAGGTCGATGCGCACTGCGGCCGCAGCGCCCTGCACCGAGAGCAGCGCCCAGCCGGCGAAGCCGAGCACCGCCACGGTGGCGGCAAACGACGCGGCGAGCCGGCGCCCAGCGCCCGGTCCTGGAAGGCCGGAGGCCGTGGAACCGGACCCGGCAGGAACGGCGTCCGCGTCGTCCGCGGCACGAACGCTCGTCGCTACGTTGACGACGGACCGGGCGGGCAGGGAACCGGGGAGGGTGTCGCCGTGTCGGGGCGGCAGAAGGTCTGGGGAAGGGAGCGGGCGTTCGGTCATCGTGTTCCGGCCAGGGCCGACAAGACTAGAACAGCTCCCGCCGCGTGGATACGCGGCCAGGCCGGCACCGACGATGCGGGCCTGGCCGCGCGAGGCGCTCAGCCCAGCAGCTTCTTCCACCAGGGAACACGGGCTTCCTGTGCCGGCGCCGCAGGCCGGGTCGCGGCGGGGGCCGGTGTCAGCCGGGGCGCCGGGACCTGCGAGGAGGGGGCGGCCTGCGCTGCCGGGGCCGGGCCGGAAGCGGTGGGCCGTATTGCAGGCTGGGTTACAACCGGCGGACTCGCGGCGGAAGGTGCTGCGGGGGCGGGGGCTGCTGCGGCGGGCGCCGGAACTGCCGGCTTATGGACTACCGGCGCCGAGGGCGTCTGGACAGGCGGCGACTGGGGAACCGGTGCCTGGGCGGCCGGGACAGGGGCGGCGGACGCTGTGGCCGCAGGGCTGGCCGCCGGCGCCGCCTCGTGCAGCGACAGCCGAAGCTGGCCCAGGAACAGCGAAAGCTCCCGGTGATCGCCCTCGCCGCCGGTCAGCTCCGACGGCCGCCAGGCGTCCGGATGCGACAGCACGAGCGTCAGTCCGGGCTCTCGGCCGATCACCGGCCAGGGCAGCATGCAGTGCTCTATGCCGTCTGTCTCAAGCACGAACTCGCCCATGACGGCCCCATTCACACCCACCACGAGGCGCTGCGATGGGTGGCCCGGCCCGGTCAGCGCCCCGAGGTCCAGCTCAAGGCGGTAGTCGCCCGAGATCTCGGGACGCGGCAGCACCAGCAGGCTCTGCTGCCCCATCATCCACACCCCGGTGCCTTCCGGCTCGGCCCAGCCGGTGCCACAATGATCGATGCCGTTGCCGCCACGGCTGAAATCCACGGTCAGGTCGTTGCCCATGCAGGGTCCCTCAGCGCTGCGCCGGCCGGCGGTCCGATCCGCCCCGTGCCACATCTTGCAGCCTAATTGTACACGCAGTGCGTTACCAAGGTATGTCGGTCTTGCGCCCCGGTCGCGATGCCCCGCTTGCGACACCCCGCCTTCGATGCCTTGCCTGGCCCGCCGGGCAGCCCGCCCACGCCGCGCCTCATCCCCGCACTCGCCTCAATCCCGCACCCCCAGCACCTCGACCGCGACCGACTTCACCAGCGCCAGCACGTCGCTCCCCGGCCGCAGCGCCAGTTGCGCCACCGCGTCCGGCGTCACCCTCGCCAGCAGCGGCTGCCCGTCCAGCCCCAGTGCCACCAGCGCCACCCCGTCCGCCAGCGTCACGCCCCCCACCCTGCAGCGCAGGATGTTGTGCACGCTGATGCCGCGCGGCGCCTCCGTCGCCAGGATCACCTCGCGCGCCGGCACCCGCAGCCGCAGCACCGCGCCCACCCCGGCCGCGAGCAGCGGCAGCCACACGGTCTGGCCCCGCGCGGGCCGCCCCCCCGCCCCGGCCGCCCG
>CAXSFE010000035.1:0-30149 GCA_964236585.1 uncultured Acetobacteraceae bacterium | reverse complement strand
GCCGAGCCGCCGGGGGCGCCGCGCGGCGCCCCCGCGTCCGCGCGCCCGGACCTGCCGAGCCGGGTCATGCTGGCGCTGCTGGAGAAGAAGACCCACGGCGGGCAGATGCCGGTCGACCTGGCGCCGCTGCGGGCGATGACCAACGCGCCGATGTCGCCGATCTGGCTGTCGCGGCTGCCGCTGGCGTCGGTGCGCGAGATCGCCATTCCCGGGCCGGGCGGGCCGCTGGCGACGCGGGTCTACACGCCGCGCGGCCGGGTGCGGGGCACGCTGCTGTACCTGCACGGGGGCGGCTTCGTGCACTGCGGGCTGGATTCGCACGACGGGGTGTGCTGCCGGCTGGCGCGGGCGGCGGGCTGCGTGGTGGTGGCGCCGTCGTACCGGCTGGCACCGGAAAACCCGTTCCCGGCGGCGCCCAACGACTGCCTCGCGGCGCTGCGCTGGGTGATGCGCTACGTCGACACGCTGGGCGGGCGCGACGAGGACGGGGTGCCGCTGGTCGCGGTGGGGGGCGACAGCGCGGGCGGCAACCTGGCCGCGGTCACCTGCCAGTCCGCGCGCAACCTCGGCCTGCCACCGCTGCGCTTCCAGCTTCTGTACTATCCCGCCACGCACGGCATCGAGGACGTGCCGTCGCGCACCACCTATGCCAGCGGCTACTTCCTAACCGCCAAGCTGATGGAGTGGTACCGCGACCAGTATCTCGACGGCGAGCGCCACCACGACGACCCCGCCTTCGCCCCCGCGCTGGGCGACCTGCGCGGCCTGGCGCCGGCCCTGGTCGTCACCGCGGAGTTCGACCCGCTGCACGACGAGGGCCGGCAGTATGCGGCGATGCTGGGCGGCGCCGGGGTCGAGGCGCGCCACCACTGCTACCCGGGCACGATCCACGGGTTCGTGAACTTCTACCCGATGATGCCGAAGGGGCGCCACGCGATCGCCGAGGGGGGGCGGGCGGTCAGGCGGGCGTTCGTCTGACGGCGGCCCCGCTCCCCGCGTCCGCGGCGCGGGGCCGGCGCGCGGCGGCAACTCCTGCTCCGCTGGGCCGTCAAGCCTGCACAAGAAACCGAGGAAACGCCCATGATCCGTCCCGTCCTGGCCCTGGCCCCCGTCCTGGCCGTCGTTCTGGCCGCCGCCCCGGCCCTCGCCCAGTCCGCCGGCAGCATGGGCACCGGCACCAGCGCCAGCGACCCCTCCGGGCTGCAGACCAGCGTGCCGAACGCGGTGCACGACCAGGCCAGCGGGTCGTCGATGAACGCGCCCACCGGCACGGGCGGCAGCAGCAACGCGGGCAGCACCGACACCGGGACCGGCCCGGGCAACACGGCGGGCGCGCAGACCAGCATCGGCAACGCGGTGCAGAACCAGACGCCGGCGGGCTCGCCCGCGGCGCACTGAGCCGGGGGTGGCGGGGCAGGGAAGGAAGGTTGAGGCTCTGCCTCAAACTCCGCCAAAGGCAAGCCTTTGGAATCCGATTCTTAAGTCAAGGGATCAAAGGGTCCTCGGACCCTTTGCGGGTTCGGGCAGAGTCCGACCTTGCCTGCTGACATGATCCCCGATGCGATGCCGCGGGCGGCCCTGGTCACCGGGGGCGCCCGCCGACTGGGGCGCGCCCTGGCCCTTGCCCTGGCCGGGGCCGGCTTCGACATCGCCCTGCACTACCGGGGCAGCGCGGACGAGGCGGAGGCCACGGCGCGCGAGGTTGGGGCGCTCGGCAGGGCGGTGCATCTGCTGCAGGCGGACCTTGCGGACGAGGCGCAGGTCGTGCCGCTGGTGCCGCGCGCGGTCGAGGCGCTCGGGCCGCTCGGGCTGCTGGTCAACAACGCGAGCCACTTCGTGCGCGACGAGTGGCACGACGCCACGCGCGACGGATGGGACGCGCACCTGGAGCCGAACCTGCGGGCGCCGTTCGTGCTGAGCCAGGCGTTCGCGCGGGCGCTGCCGGAGGGGGCGGAGGGGATGGTGCTCAACCTGGCGGACCAGCGGGTGTGGTCGCTGACGCCGCACTTCGTGTCCTACACCGTGTCCAAGGCGGGGCTGTGGGCGCTGACGCAGTCGCTGGCGCTGGCGCTGGCACCGCGCATCCGGGTCAACGCCATCGGGCCGGGGCCGACGCTGCCGAGCGACCGGCAGACGGCGGAGCAGTTCGCGCGGCAGTGCGCGTCGGTGCCGCTGGGGCATGGCACGAGCCCGGGCGAGGTGGCGCGGGCGGCGCTGGCGCTGCTGTCGCTGCCGTCGGTGACGGGGCAGATGCTGGCGCTCGACGGAGGGCAGCACCTGCAGTGGCACCCGGCGCCGCGGCATGGGGGGGTGGTGGAGGAGTAGGAAGGCAAGGTTGAGGCTCTGCCTCAAACTCCGCCAAAGGCGAGCCTTTGGAATCCGATTCTTAAGTACAGGGTTTCCAAAGGGCTCGGCCCTTTGGCGGGTTCGGGTGGAGCCCGACCTTGCTTCCTGGCCCCGGATTTGCAGGAGTTCCGGGCCACTAGAGCAGGACGCCGCCCATGCATCTCGTGAAATGGCTCGCGCTGCTGCCCTTCGCGGGCGTGCTGGGGGGCGCGTTCGTCCTGAACCGGGTCACGCCCCTGGTGATGGGCATGCCGCTGCTGCTGGCCTGGCTGGTGCTGTGCGTGGTGCTGACCTCGGTGATCATGGCGGTGATCTACCTGTGCGACCCGGCGAACCGCGTGGCCGCGCCTCGCCCGGATGGGGGGCCGCGGCCATGAATGCGGCGCTGCTGATCATCGCGGGGTCCGTGGTGGTGGCGCTGGCGCTCGGGCTGCGGGCGCGCTCGGGGCAGGAGATGAGCCTGGAGCAGTGGGCGGTCGGCGGGCGCGGCTTCGGCACCGCGCTGGTGTTCCTGCTGATGGCGGGGGAGATCTACACGACGTTCACGTTCCTCGGCGGCAGCGGCTGGGCGTACGGCAAGGGCGGGCCGGCGTACTACATCCTGTGCTACTCGACGCTGGCGTACGTCATCTCGTACTGGATGCTGCCGCCGATCTGGCGCTTCGCCACCGAGCACCGGCTCTACTCGCAGCCGGACTTCTTCGCGCGCAAGTATGGTAGCCCGGCGCTCGGTGTGGTCGTGGCCGTGGTCGGGCTCATCGCGCTGGTGCCGTACATGGTGCTGCAGCTCAAGGGGCTGGGCATCATCGTCGCGACCGCGTCCTACGGCACCATCCCGTCGACGGTGGCGGTGTGGATCGGCGTGGCGGTGGTCACGCTCTACGTCATGGTGTCCGGCGTGCGCGGCTCGGCGTGGACGTCGGTGCTCAAGGACGGGATGATCCTGGGCGTCGTGGTGTTCCTCGGCGTCTACCTGCCGGTGCACCACTACGGCGGCTATGGGGCGATGTTTTCGGCGATTGACGCGGCGCATCCCGGGTTCCTGGCGCTGCCGGAGCGGGGGCAGAGCCCGGCGTGGTTCGGCTCGACGGTGCTGCTCACGGCGTTCGGCTTCTACATGTGGCCGCACACCTTCGCCTCGCTCTACACCGCGCGCGAGGCGGGCGTGTTCCGGCGCAACGCGGTGATCCTGCCGATCTACCAGCTCATCAACCTGTTCGTGTTCTTCGTGGGGTTCGCGGCCATCCTGCAGGTGCCCGGGCTCACCGGCAGCGCCATGGACCTGTCGCTGTTCCGCGTCGCCATCCAGTCGTTCCCGCCGTGGTTCGTGGGCGTGATCGGTGCCACGGGGGTGCTGACCGCGCTGGTGCCGGGGTCGATGATCCTGATGGCGGGCGCCACCCTGGTCGCGAACAACCTGTACCGCCCGGCGCGGCGCACGGCCTCCGAGGCGGAGGTGTCGCGGGTGGCGAGGCTGATGGTGCCGGTGCTGGCGCTGGCGTGCGTGTGGTTCACGCTGAACGGGGGCGACACCATCGTGTCGCTGCTGCTGATGGGGTACTCCTTCGTCACGCAGCTGTTCCCGGCGCTGATCCTGAGTCTCGCGCCGCGCAACCCGGCGACGGCGGAGGGGGCGATCGCGGGCATCGTGGCGGGGGTCGTGACCGTGGCGGTGATGACGGCGTACCATCTCACGCTGGGCGGGCTGTTCCCCGGGCTGCCCGGCGTGGTCCAGGACCTCAACGTGGGCATCGTCGCGATGGGGCTCAACGTCGCGGTGCTCGCCGGGGTCAGCGCGATGACGCCGGCGCGGGTGGGGGTGCTGCAGGGACGATAGAGCAAGGTTGGGACTCTGCCTCAAGCTCCGCCAGGCGTAGGTGGCCAGAGGTTCCGACGATCCTCTTGGATCGTTGGAAAGGCCACCGGAGGGAGCCGCCCCTGGACCGGCCTTTCTTAAGTAGAGGGTTTCCAAAGGGCTTGGCCCTTTGGCGGGTTCGGGCAGAGCCCGACCTTGCTTCCCTGGCTCGCTGCGCGGGATGGTGCCGGCCGTCACGACCAGGAGGCCCGCCATGAGCAGCCGTCACCCCACCCGCCGCGGCCTGCTGCACGCCGGCGTCGCCACCGGCGGCGGGCTGCTGCTCGCCGCCGGCGCGGAGGCCGCCGTGCCGGGCCATGGCGCTGCGCCGCCGGCCGGCCCGTCCGCCAGCCTGGCTGCGGCCCAGCTGCCGCAGGCGATCTCGCGGCGCATCCGCGAGGAGTTCGGCCACCGGCTCGACCTGCGCGCGTTCATTCCGGCGGGGGTGGCCGACACCGCGGCGGTGGACTGCTCGCCGTATATTGCCCAGGCGCTGGCGGCGCTGAACGACCGGCGCGGGCGGCTCGACATCGGCGACCAGTTCTACCTGGTGGCCACGCCGATCCTGACCGGCGACTACAGCGTGTTCATCCACGGCGACGGCGCGGACGTCTGCGGCTTCATCGGCACGGGGACGGACGCGGTGATCGCGCACCGGCCGGCGGCGGACAACCTGCTGGGGGTGTTCTTCGGCGAGGACTTCTCCGTGCGCACCGTGGCGCCCACGCCGACGCGCTTCGGCATCGACATCAAATACCCGGTCGACGCGGCGATCGTCACCGACCACGAGGGCAACCGCGGCTTCGCGCGCGACGGCGCGTCCTCGCCCACGGGGCGCAGCGCCTCGGACTCGACGCAGCAGTCCAAGCCCGGGGTGATGCTGCGCCGGGTCAAGGTGCTGAGCAGCCAGGACGGGCGCTCCGCTGCGGCGAGCTTCAGGACCGCGCTGCGGCTGTACGGCGCGACCTCGTGCCTGATCGACGACTTCGTGGCGACCGCGAACCCGGACGGCGTGCCCGACACCTACGGGATCGAGCTGGGCGGCTACACGCGCGCGGTGCGCATCGAGTCGGCGGACCTGGAGAACTTCCACATCGCGGTGGCGCCGACGTCGTACTGGGAGGGCATCACGATCAACCGGCCGCAGGCGACCAACGTCGGCAACCTGTGGCGCTCGCCGAACGCGGGGACGAAGGATTTCGTGCCGCTCGGCGTCAAGGGCGGCTCGGGCGACGAGGTGAACATCATCAACGCCGGCGAGGTCGTCTGCCGCGACACCGCGGTCCACGTCTACCAGGCGTTCCGCACCTTCATCTCGGGCTGCCATCTGGAGACGGACTGGCAGCCGGGCGCCACGCCGAAGCCGGTGGTGATCCTGGAGGACTGCGAGGAGACCAGGCTGCTCGACTGCTACGTGGTGCAGGGCGACCCGGTGCCCGGGCGCACCTCGATCGCGGTGCACGTCACTGGGCAGGCGGGCGGCGGCAACCAGAACCACATCCACGACGTCACCTGCCATGCCGGCTGGATCGAGTTCGACGAGAAGACGTATTTCTGCAACTCCGACGGCTGCACCGCCCTGATCGGCGATGGGCCGCACAACGACAGCATCCCCGCCGTGGTCGACCGCGGCACCGGCAACGTCGTCGGCTACGACATGCCGAAGTCCGGCGCGCCCGGGCGGCACGTGGTCAACAACCTGGAGGTCACGGGCAGCCTCGTCGGCGCGGGGGGGCAGGCGTTCGTGCCGTCCGGGTTCACCCAGGTGTCCGGCGGCGGGGGGTTCGTGACGACGGCGGGGCGGCCCTCCGTGCTGCCGTTCACCGAGGCGCCGGCCAACCCGGGCCATGCGTTCGACGTCGCCACGCACGCCTACACGGTGCCCGCGACCGGGTACTACGAGTTCCACGTCGACGTGGACACGGCGGAAGGGACGCCGCCGGTCTCGCAGGTGGGGCTCAGCGTGGGGGGCGCGGTCAAGTGGGGGACCTCCGGCGTGCACAGGACCACGGTCGCGGCCACGCTGCACGAGCACTGCAACGCGGGGACGAAGGTGGGGGCCATCGTCCACACGAGCGTGGCGATCACGCTGGACGCGATGACGATGGTGGTGCGCAGGGTGGGGTGAAGGAAGGCTAGGGCTCTGCCCTGGACCCGCAAAGGGTCCGAGGACCCTTTGATCCCATTTACTTAAGTCAAGCCATCCAAGGGGCTTCCCTTGGCGGAGTCCAGAGGCAGAGCCTCTGGCCTTGCTACGCTGCCTGTTCCAGCGGCCCCGAGAACAGGAAGTCCACGTCGTCGACGCCGAGGCCGCCGAGGTCGCTGGTCTCGTCGAACGCGATCCCGGCCAGCTCCGCCTTGCGCTGCTGCAGCTCCAGGATGCGCTCCTCCACGGTGTCGGCGGCGATGAGCTTGTAGACGAACACGGACTTGGTCTGGCCGAGGCGGTGGGCGCGGTCGGAGGCCTGGTCCTCGACGGCGGGGTTCCACCAGGGGTCGTAGTGGATCACGGTGTCGGCGGCGGTGAGGTTGAGGCCGCGGCCGCCCGCCTTGAGGCTGATGAGGAACAGGGGGACCTCGCCGGCCTGGAAGGCGCGGACCGGCTCGCCGCGGTCGTGGGTGCTGCCGCGCAGCTCCACGAAGGCGATGTTGGCCTCGGCGAGGCGCGGCTTGATCAGGTCGAGCATCGAGGTGAACTGCGAGAACAGCAGGATGCGGCGGCCCTCGGGGACCATCTCGCCGATCATCTCCATCAGCGTGTCGAGCTTGGAGGAGATCGTGACGAGCTGGGCGGAGGGCAGCTTGACCAGGCGGGGGTCGCAGCAGGCCTGGCGGAGCTTGAGGAGGGCGTCGAGCACCACGATGCGGCTGCGGGCGAGGCTGTTCTCGGTGATCTGGGCGCGGACCTTCTCCTGCAGGGTGCCGCGGATGGTCTCGTAGACCTCGCGCTGCTCCGGGGCGAGGGTGACGCGGCGCAGGATGGTGTGCTTGGGCGGCAGGTCGGTGGCGACCTCGGACTTGGTGCGGCGCAGGATGAAGGGGCGGATGCGGCGGATCAGCTGGATGCGGCGCTGGTCGTCGCCGCGCTTCTCGATCGGCGTGCGGAAGCGGCGGGTGAAGCCGCGGCGGTCGCCGAGCAGGCCGGGCATCAGGAAGGCGAACTGCGACCACAGCTCCTCGAGGTTGTTCTCGATGGGGGTGCCGGACAGGCAGAGGCGCTGGCGGGTCTGGAGCTGGCAGACGGCGCGGGTGGCCTTGGCGTCGGGACTCTTGATCGCCTGCGCCTCGTCGAGGACGACGATGTGCCAGGCCAGCTCGCGCATCGCCTCGATGTCGCGGGCCAGCACGGTGTAGGTCGTGATCACCGCCTGCACGCCGTCGAGCTGGCCGCGCCGGTGGTGGCGGTCCAGGCCGTGCAGCACGGCGATGCGCAGGCGGGGCGCGAACTTGCCCAGCTCGGCGACCCAGTTGGCGATCAGGCTGGTGGGCACGACGATCAGCGCGGGGCGGTCGAGGCGGCCGGCGGCCTCCTCGACGACCAGGTGGGCGATGGTCTGCGCGGTCTTGCCCAGGCCCATCTCGTCGGCGAGGAAGCCGCTGAGACGGTGGGAGGCGAGGTGCTGCAGCCACTCCACGCCGTGCTGCTGGTAGGGGCGCAGGCTGGCGGTGAAGGCCGCTGGCAGCACGACCGGCAGGATCTCCGGCTCGCCGCGGAAGCGCTCGGCGTAGGCCTCGATCGCGGCGGCGTTCTCCCAGCGCGTCGCCAGCAGGTCCTCCAGCTCGAGCACCACGGTGGCCTCGCCCTGGGGGAGGACGAGCAGCGTGTCCTCGGCGGTGCCGGGCTGGTCGATCAGGTCGGCCATGATCGCGAGCAGCGGGCGGATGCGCGCGAGCGGCAGCTTCACCACGCGGCCGTCGAGCGTGCTGGTGATCACGTCGTCGTCCACGATCTGCGCCATCTCCAGGCCGCCGCGGTCGAGCAGGCGGCGCAGGATCGGCAGCAGCGGCTGTCGCTCGCCGTCGATCTCGATGCCGAAGTCGAGCGAGAAGGCGCCCGTGCCGTCGCCGCCGAGCACGTCGGACACGGCGACGTCGACCTCGCCGACCGTGGTGGCGAGGCGCGGGCCGAAGTCGCGGTCGATCAGGCTGACCCAGCCCAGCGCCTGCAGCGCGGGGACGCGCAGGGCCACGAAGCGGTGCCAGAACTCGCCGGGGTCCTGGCCGCGGAACACCAGCACGCGGCGGCCCTTGGCGTTGCCGCCGTCGGCGACGCGCATCTGCACGAAGCCGTCCTGGCGCAGCAGCTCGAAGGCGGCGGTCTCGGCCGCGGTGTCGCGCCGCACGAAGGCGGGGCCGGCGGCGTCGGCGACGCGGACGAACTGGCGCTCGTCGCCGCCGCCGATGCGCACGTCGCCGTAGTCGAAGTCGAGCGTGAGCGCGTCGATCTGCTGCATCTTGCCGTAGTCGTCGGGGCATTCCAGGCGGCTGAGCTGCAGCACGGGGGTGGCGTCGCGCTCGACGATCATCTGCTCGGAGGCGGCGGCGCGCACGGCGACCGGCTCCGGGCGGCGGGCGCGGGGCTGGACCACCGGGGCGCGCGCCCTGGACTGGCGCAGCTTGACGCGGCCGACCTGGCCGGTGGCGCCGTCGACGTACCAGGGGCCGGTGATGCCGATCAGGACGGCGGACTTCGGCGGCAGGCGCGGGGGCATGTTCGAGGGGAAGATGCGCTCCTCGCCGGCGACCAGCTTGCGGCCGGTGGCGGCCCAGCGGCCCTGGCCGGAGCGCAGCAGCGCGGCCAGGAGGCCGGCGAGGCGCGCGGCGGGCACGCCGGTGCGGGGGAGGTCGCTGCGGTCGAGCACGCCGATGATCGCGAGGTCGGCCTCGCCGACGCTCGACTCGCCGGAGCCGGCCTCGGCGGCGGCCTTGCGGGGCGTGGTCGGCTCGCTGCGGCCGCTGCGCTCGCCGATCCAGAGCGGGGAGACGAAGCAGGCGTCCGACCCGGCGCCGGGGGCCACGTCGTAGACCAGGCGGCGCGGCTCGGGGGGCGAGGCGGGGCGGGGCGCGTCCGACAGTGCGCCACCGGGGCCGGCTCCGAGGCCGCCGCCGAGGCCGCCCCCGAGGCCGCCGAGGAAATTCTTCTGCTCGACGCGGCGCAGCGACGGGGTGCGGTCGAGGGCCGCGAAGGCGGCGGCGGCCAGGTGGACGCAGGCGCGGGTCTGGCAGGAGCACTGGCTGTCGAACACCACGCGGTGCGCGCGGACCGCGGAGACGAGGGTGGCGGTGCGCTTGACGCCGCGCTCCTCGACCGCCGCGGTGATGGCGTCCTCGCTGACGCGGACCTGGACGGCGCCCAGCAGCACCAGGCTTCGCCCCCGGGTCAGGGTGCGGGCGTCGAAGGTGCGGCCAAGGTCGTCGGAAGAGAAGGGTGCGAGCATGTGGCCGCCCTTGTCGCACGAATCGCGCGTCGCTCAAGCAGGTCGCGTTCACGGCTGCTTGCCCGGCGGGCCCGGGGCGGTCCGCCGGGCCTGGGCGACGCTGCAACAGCCGCCCGGAAACCGTTCGCCCGGGCCGCGCGGCGTCGCGCGCGGGGCCGGCCCGGGTGTAGCGTTCGCACGCGCGCGCGCGAGCGGGGCGTGCCGGCGACCTGGATTTCCCGTCCGGCGCAGCGCCGCTCCCGCGCCGGGACGGGCGCGCGGCGTCACGCGCCTGGAATCGCTCCGGATTTCGTCCACCTGTGCGGTCGACTCCCAATGATTGCAGGGGGATGTCGGCTGCAACTCGCGCGGGACTCCGTCCGTCCGGCGATAGGTGCAGCGATTACAATGGGTTGACTGCGCAGGCCGTTTGGGGGGCAACCCGTCGGAGCTGGCGGAAATCCGCCGCTCGGGGCGTGCTGTCCAAAGCCTGCCCACAGACTTATCCACAGCCCTGGCGGACGTATCGGTCCCGGCGTCGCCGCCGCGGGACGATCCGTGAACACCCGAGGCGCCCCGGCGTTTTCGTCCCGGCGCTCCCGTCCCGGCGGTGCCTGCACTATATCGCGCCCATGCCCTCCGATCCGCGCCCCGACGCCACCGACCTCCCTCCCGGCGACGCGGCCCCCGCGCCGGGCGGCGGGCTGTCCGACGGGTTCGAGGCCGACCCGGTGGACGGCGCGGAGGCCGGGGACGCCCCGCGCACGCTGAAGGGCGTCGGCGTGATCGAGCGCGCCCTGCTCACCATGCCGCTGAGCCCGGGCGTCTACCGGATGCTCGATGCAAAGGGGGAGGCGCTGTACGTCGGCAAGGCGCGGTCGCTGAAGAAGCGGGTGTATTCGTACACGCAGATCGCGCGGATGCCGGAGCGGCTGCGCCGCATGGTGTCCGAGACGGTGTCGATGGAGATCGTCACCACCCACACCGAGGCCGAGGCGCTGCTGCTCGAGGCGAACCTGATCAAGCGGCTCAAGCCGCGCTTCAACATCGTGCTGCGCGACGACAAGTCGTATCCCTGGCTGATGCTCACCGAGGGGCACGCCTTCCCGCAGATCACCAAGCACCGCGGGCGGGGGTCGAAGGGGGCGCGGGTCAACTCGTGGGGGCCGTTCGCGTCGGCCTGGGCGGTGAACCAGACGGTGACGGCGATGCAGCGGGTGTTCCTGCTGCGCTCGTGCGCGGACACGGTGTTCGCCAACCGGTCGCGGCCGTGCCTGCTGCACCAGATCAAGCGGTGCTCGGCGCCGTGCGTCGGGCGGATCGACGAGGCGGGGTATGCGGAGCTGGTCGAGCAGGCGCGCGCCTTCCTCGGCGGCAAGGCGGGGGCGGTGCAGCGCACGCTGGCCGCGGAGATGGAGGCGGCGGCCGAGAAGCTGGAGTTCGAGCGGGCGGCGGCGATCCGCGACCGCATCCGCGGGCTGACGCACGTGCAGGGCAGCGGCGTGATCAACCCGGCGAGCCTGGACGACGCGGACATCGTGGCGTGCTGGCAGATCGCGGGGCAGAGCTGCGTGCAGGTGTTCTTCATCCGCGGCGGGCGCAACAACGGCAACCGCGCGTTCTTCCCGACCCACGCCCGCGCCGACGAGCCGGGCGACATCCTGGCGGCGTTCATCGCGCAGTTCTACGACGACAAGCCGCCGCCGCCGCTGCTGCTGAGCAACCACGAGCTGCCGGAGACGGCGCTGATCGAGGAGGCGCTGTCGCTCAAGGCGGAGCGGCGGGTCGAGATCGCGGTGCCGCAGAGGGGCGAGAAGCGCGCGGTGGTGGACCACGCGGCGCTGAACGCGCGGGAGGCCCTGGAGCGCAGGCTGGCCGAGAGCGCGGGGCAGTCGAAGCTGCTCGACGGGGTCACGCAGCTGTTCGGGCTGGAGGCGGCGCCGACGCGGATCGAGACGTACGACAACAGCCACATCATGGGGCAGGCGGCCTACGGGGTGATGGTGGTCGCGGGGCCGGAGGGGTTCACGCGCAACGCCTACCGCAAGTACTCGATCAAGGGGCCGGTCACGCCGGGCGACGATTTCGCGATGATGCGCGAGGTGCTGGAGCGCCGCTTCGGCCGCGCGCTGCGCGAGCACGATGACGCGTCCACCACGCCGCCGGACTGGCCGGACATCGTGCTGATCGACGGCGGCGCGGGGCAGTACTCCGCGGTGCGCGGCGTGCTCGACGATCTGGGTGTCACCGACGTCAAGCTGGTCGCGATCGCGAAGGGGCCGGACCGCGACGCCGGGCGCGAGTGGTTCCACACGGCGGACAAGGCGCCGTTCCAGCTGCCGCCGCGCGATCCGGTGCTGTACTACCTGCAGCGGCTGCGCGACGAGGCGCACCGGTTCGCCATCACCACGCACCGCGCCGGGCGCTCGCGCGCGCTCACCACCAGCGAGCTGGACGACATCGAGGGCGTGGGGCCCAGCCGCAAGCGCGCGCTGCTCAACCACTTCGGCTCGGCGCGGGGCGTGAAGCAGGCGGGGCTGGGGGACCTGGAGTCGGCGCCGGGGATCAACAAGGAGACGGCGCGCAGGGTGTACGCGCACTTCCATCCGGTCCGGTGAGCAAGGCTGGGCTCTGCCCAGACCCGCCAAAGGCCGGAGGCCTTTGGAAACCATTCTGTTTGGGCCGGCGTCACGCCGCCGCGGATGGTGCCGCAGGCGCTTATGGAGGCCGGTCCAGGGGCGGCTCGCCCCTGGCGGAGTTTGAGGCAGAGCCTCAACCTTGCCTTACGTCCAGTACAGCACCCGCGCCGACGGCAGCCACCGGGCCGCTGCGCGTTCCACGACGGTGCGCATCTCGCCCATGCGCTCGCGCGGCAGGACCCACTTCACGGAGCCGAACTTCGTCATCTTGCGGGTGCGCTGGGCCTCGTCCATTTCGAGCGGGCTGCCGGGGTACCAGCCCTGCAGGACGTCCTTGGACTTGGGCGTGAAGCGGTGGGTGATCAGCTCCGCGGTGAGGTCGGCGCCGTCGATGCCGTCGAGCGCCTCGGCGACGCCGCGCATCAGGGCCTCGTACTCCTCCGCCCAGCCGGGGACGGCCATGATGGGGGCGACGGTGATGCCGACGGGGTAGCCGGCCTGGGCGACCTGGCGGAGGGCGGCGAGGCGGGCGGGCATGCGGGGGGCGCCGCCCTCGTAGCGCTCGGCGCCGCGGGCGTTGACAGAGAAGCGGACGCGGGTGCGGCGGTTGTGCGGGAGGTCGAGCAGGGGGGCGACGGCGTCGAACTTGGTGGTGAAGCGGAGCTGGACGGGGGCCTGCCAGGCGCCGAAGTGGGCGATGCAGGCGGCGAGGCCGCCGGTCAGGTGCTCGATGCCGAGGGGGTCGGTGTAGCAGGAGCACTCGAAGGTGGTGCCCTCCGCCTGGCGCTCGGGGGAGAGCGAGGTGATGCTGCCGGCGCCGAGGCCGGACTCCAGGGTGGCGAGGATCTCGGGGAGGTTGGCGTAGGCGCGCACGATGGGCGGGCCGGCGAGCGAGCCGGCGAGGTAGCAGTACTGGCAGTGCGCGGGGCAGCCCTCGGCGAGGTCGAAGCGCCAGTCGGCGCTGGGGGGGATCGGCTCCAGGCGGCGGCGGCTGGGGGAGGCGACGACGACGGCGAGCGTGGTCTTGGCGTCGCGGTAGCTGTCGGGCAGGCCGGCGAGGCGGTCGGACTTCAGGCGCACCACCTCGGCGCCCAGCGCTGCGGCGCGCTCGACGATGGCGGCGCCGTGCGCCCAGCCCAGCGCGGACGGGGTTGCGAGGACGCGCTTGGGGACCCACGGCCTGAAGTTCGACATGGGCTGCATATCGGGCGGGCGCGCCCATCTTGCGACCCATGCCAGACACCAGCGCGATCCCCGGCCTGCCGCCCCGCTCGTTCGAGAAGGCGGACCCGTCGCCCGACACCCTGTTCTACGAGCAGGCCCGCCTGGTCGCGCACATCGACGACGGCGCGATCGCGGCGGTCACCGCGCTGTACCGCGAGTTCCTGCCGGCGGACGGGGCGATCCTGGACCTGATGGGGAGCTGGATCAGCCATCTGCCGCCGGAGGTGCCGTACGCCAGCGTCACCGGGCACGGCATGAACCACGCGGAGCTGGACGCGAATCCGCGGCTGTCCGAGCGCTTCGTGCAGGACCTCAACGCCAACCCGACCCTGCCGCTGGAGGACGCGAGCTTCGACGCGGCCTGCCTGTGCGTCGCGGTGCAGTACCTCCAGCGGCCGGCGGAGGTGTTCGCCGAGCTGCGGCGCGTGCTGCGCGAGGGGGCACCGGTGGTGATCACGTTTTCGAACCGGTGCTTCCCGACCAAGGCGGTGGCGCTGTGGCAGGCGCTGGACGGCGGCGACCGGCAGCAGCTCGTTTCGCTGTACCTGCGGCACGCCGGGTTCGAGGACATCCAGACGCGGGAGGCCGCGCCGCGCCGGGGCGACCCGCTGTGGGCGGTGATCGGCCGGGCGTAGGGGGTGGCGCGGGTCCGGCGGTGCCCGCAGGAAGGCAGGAGTCTTCTTTTTCTGAAGAAAAAGAAGCAAAAAGACTTTGCCCCTGGGGTTCTGGGCGCGCGGCCGGGTCTGGATTTTTAGGGACAAGGTTCTTTGGTTCTTTCTTTCAGGAAAGAACACGCTTCCTGTTCGTCGTGGCGCGCGGGACCGGAGCCGGGAGGTTCGCGGCAGTCTCCGGGCGCGGCCGGTCTGGTGCCGCCGTGGGGTGGAGAAAGACGGCCGGGCCCGCTTGCATCCTTTCTCTTCGGCATGAGGTCTTGGGGGCAGATCAGGGAGGCCGGCATGGGCGACACGACTGTGATCAAGGTGGACAGCAGCCATTCGCCCCGTGGGCCGGATGGGCAGGTCTATCTCGCGACGGGCAAGACCATCGCGATGCGGATGTGGCGCGACCAGAAGCCGGACAACGACGAGGCTCCGGTGCGGCGCGAGTACGACTGCGCCGGCTACGTCATCGACGGGCGGGCGGAGCTGCACACCGAGGGGCAGGTGATCATGCTCAGCCCCGGCGACTCCTGGATCGTGCCGCGCGGCGCCGAGCACAGTTACAGGATCCTGGAGGCGTTCACGGCGATCGAGGCGACGATGCCGCCCGCGCCGGTGCACGGGCGGGACGACGTGGCCTAGGCCACCTGCCAGCAAGGAAGGCCAGGGGCTCTGCCCTTCTGCTTGAAGGCGGAGACCCCACCAAGGGCTGAGCCCTTGGATTGCCTTCTCTTAAGTGAAGCCGGTCCAGGGGCGGCTCGCCCCTGGCGGGTCTGGGCGGAGCCCAGCCTTGCTTGCTGACGAGTTCTAGTTCACTGGCTTGAAGTCCTTTGCGGTGACGGTGCCGGTACGCCCGGAGTAGTGGGCGATCACGTAGTTCGACACGGCCGCCATCTCCGCGGCGGTGTAGGCCCCGGTGAAGGCGTGCATGAACATCAGGCCCTGGTCGGTCTCGATCTGGGCGCCGTGGGTCAGCACCTGGACGATGTTCGTGCCCGACGTGTCGCCGGTGGTGTGGTCGCCGCCCAGCGCGGCCCAGGGCGACTGCCGGCCGGCGCCGTCGGGCAGGTGGCAGCCGGCGCAGGCCTGGGCGAACACGCGCGCGCCGAGGCCGCCGTCCGCGCCGCCGCCGGTGCTGGCGGAGGCGACGTTGGCAGGGGCCGGCTCGGCGGCGGCGCTCAGGGCGGGCGGGCCGTCGGGGCGGGCGGGCACGTCGCGCAGGTAGGCCACCATCGCGCGCAGGTCGGGCTGCGTCAGGTAGCGCAGGCTGTGCTGCACCGCCTCCGACATGGGGCCGCCGGCCGGGCCGCGGCCCTCGGCCTGGCCGGTGCCGAGGTACTGCACGAGCTGGTCGTCGCTCCAGCCGCCGATGCCGTGGTCGCGGTCGCTGGTCAGGTTGTAGGACATCCAGCCCTGCTGCGACGCGCCGGCGAGGTGCTTGCCGCTCAGGCCCTGCATGAAGTTGCGGGGGGTGTGGCACTGCGCGCAGTGGCCGAGCGCCTCGACCAGGTAGGCGCCGCGGTTCCACTCGGGGGACTTGTCGGCGACCGGCTCCAGGCGCCGGTCGGGGTTGTTGAACAGGTTCCAGCCGGCCATGAGCCAGCGCTGGTTGAACGGGAAGCGCATGCGGTTGTCGGGCGCGGTGGCCTTCACCGGGGTCTGGGCGAACATGTAGGCCTTGATGGCCAGGGCGTCGTCGCGGCTCATCCCGGTGTAGGAGTTGTAGGGCATCGCCGGGTAGAGGTGCCTGCCGCCGCGGCCGATGCCGTCGTGCATCATCGAGACCCACTCGTCGTCGGTGTACTGGCCGATGCCGGTGTCGCGGTCCGGGGTGATGTTGGGCGAGTAGAGCACGCCCATCGGCAGCTTGAACTCGCGGCCGCCGACCCAGGCCTGGCCGCTCGGCGAGTTGTGGCAGGCGGCGCAGTCCGCGGCCCGCGTCAGGTACTCGCCGCGCTTGACCAGGGCGTCGTCGGCCCGCGCGGTGCCCGGGGCGAGCAGCAGTGCGAACAGTGCGGCCGCCGCGGCAGCCGTGGCCAGGCGCGTCGTCGTCCGTGCGTGCGCCATGCTCAGGCGCCCGTCAGCTGGCCGGTGGCGAAGGGAAGGCGGCGGAGCCTGCGGCCGGTGGCGGCGAAGATCGCGTTGGCCAGGGCGGGGGCGGCCGCGACGGTGCCGGTCTCGCCGATGCCGCCGATGGGCGCGTCGGGATTGTTGACGATGTGGACGTCGATGGGCGGCGTCTCGTCGATGCGCATCATGCGGTAGTCGTGGAAGTTGGACTGCTGCACGCGGCCGTCCTGCATCGTGATCTCGCTGTACAGCGCGGTGGTCAGGCCGAACACCAGGCCGCCCTGCACCTGCGAGACCACCGTGTTCGGGTTGACCACCGGGCCGCAGTCCAGCGCCACCGTCACGCGCCGCAGTTTCACTTCGCCGGTGGCGGCGACCTCGACCTCGGCCACGGTGGCCATCAGGGTGCCGAAGGAGAACTGCAGGGCAATGCCGCGGCCGGCGCCGGCGGGGAGCGGCGTGCCCCAGCCGGACTTCTCGGCGACGAGGTTGAGCACCGTCAGGGCGCGGGGATTGTCGTGGGGGATCAGCGCGCGGCGGAACTCCAGCGGGTCCTTGCCGGAGGCTGCGGCCAGCTCGTCCATGAAGCTCTCGACCACGAACACGTTGTGCGTGGGGCCCACGCCGCGCCACCACAGGGTGGTGAGCGCCGTGGGCTCGTCGCGCACCCACTCGGACCTCTGCGCGGGGAAGGCGTAGGGGGTTTCGGCCGCGCCCTCCACCGTGTCGGGGTCGAGCGTGCCGTCCATCTTCATGCCGGGCGGCGCCCAGCGCGCCATCACAGAGGAGCCGGTGGTGCGGTGCGACCAGGCCGTCACCTTGCCCTGCGCGTCGAGGCCGGCAGAGATGCGGTCGTAGTAGTAGGGGCGGTACAGGTCGTGCTGGATATCCTCCTCGCGCGACCAGATGATCTTCACGGGGTAGCCGACGTGCTTCGCGATCCGCGCGGCCTGGGTGATGAAGTCGACGTCGAGGCGGCGGCCGAATGCGCCGCCCATGTACTGGTTGTGCACCGCGACCTTCTCGGGCGGCAGGCCGGTTTCCTTGGCCACGGTGGACTGGGCGCGGACCGGGACCTGCGTGCCGACCCAGAGGTCGGCGCCGTCGGGGCGCACGTGCAGGGTGGCGTTCATCGGCTCCATCGGCGCGTGGGCGAGGAACGGCAGCTGGTAGACCACGTCGAGCTTCTTCGCGGAGCGGGCGATGAGGGCGCCGGCGTCGCCGTCGTTCCTGGCCACGACGCCCGTGTTCTTCGAGGCGGCGTCGAGCTGGGCGATCATCGCGGGGGTGTGGGCGCCGGCGTTCGGGCCGTCGTCCCAGACGGCGGCGGCGGCCTCGAGGCCCTGCTTGGCGGCCCAGTAGTGGTCGCCGATCACCGCGATCGCGTCGTCGAGCGCCACAACGTCGCGCACGCCGGGCACCGCCTTCGCGGCGGCCTCGTTGTACGACTTGAGCCTGCCGCCCTTGACCGGGGAGGCGTTGACCGTGCCCACGGCCATGCCGGGGACCTTGACGTCGATGCCGAACACCGCGGTGCCGTCCACCTTCGACGGCGTGTCCAGCCGGCGCGGCGAGGTGCCGACCAGGGTGAACTTCGCCGGGTCCTTCAGCGGCACGTCGACCGGGATCGGCAGCTTCGCCGCGGCGTCGACCAGGGCGCCGTAGCCCAGGGTGCGGCCGGAGCCCGCGTGCGTCACCACGCCGCGCGCGACGGTGCAGGTCGCGGGGTCGACGCCCCATTGCGTGGCGGCGGCCTGCACCAGCATCGTGCGGCCGACGGCGCCGGCCTGGCGGAGCGGCTTCCAGTCGCCGCGCACGGAGGCGGAGCCGCCGGTGGCCTGCTCGCCGAGCAGGGGGTCGGCGTATTCCGTGATGTCGGGGGGCGCCGCCTCCACGGAGATCTGGTCGAGCCCGACCTCCAGCTCCTCGGCGATCAGCATCGAAGCAGAAGTCCAGATGCCCTGGCCGCACTCGGTGTTGCGCATCACGAGGGCGACCTTCCCCGTGGGGTCGATGCGGATGAAGGCGTTGGGCGTGAAGCTGCCGTCGGGGCCGGCGGCGCTGGCCAGGGCGCCCTCGACCTTGGGGGCGGCGGCGAGGGCGAGGGTGGACAGGCGGACGCCGATCAGGAGGCCGCCGCCGATGGCGGCACCCGCCTGGAGGAAGGCGCGGCGCGAGGGGGACGCGATGTGGGCCATGGTGCGTGCTCCCTCAGGCCTGCGCCGCGTCGTGGATCGCCTGGCGGATGCGCACGTAGGTGCCGCAGCGGCAGATGTTGCCGCTCATCGCGGCGTCGATGTCGGCGTCGGTGGGCTTGGGCGTGGCGTTCAGAAGCGCGGTCGCGGACATGATCTGCCCGGACTGGCAGTAGCCGCACTGCACGACCTCGGTGGCGAGCCAGGCCTGCTGCACCTTGGCGCCGTTGGGCGTCTGGCCGATCGCCTCGATCGTGGTCACCGGCTGGGTGCCGACCGTGCCGACCGGGTAGAGGCAGGAGCGCACCGGCTCGCCGCCGACGTGCACGGTGCAGGCGCCGCACTGCGCGATGCCGCAGCCGAACTTGGTGCCGGTCAGGCCGATCACGTCGCGCAGCACCCAGAGCAGCGGCATGTCCTGGGGGACGTCGACCTGGTGGGGGGCGCCGTTGACGCTGAGGGTGATCATCGGGGGTCTCCTGGTGCATTGCCGGGCCGGGAGGGCGGGCGCGGCCTGTGCGCGGGGGCGGTCCGGGCGGTTCGGCGGGTGTGCGTGTACTCTGGCCCCGGCTGCCGCTGACGCATGATCCTGCGCTCCTGCCCTGCGGCGCACAATGCGGAAGGCGCGTCGGCTTGGCCTCGCATGGGCGGCGTTGCCTGGCTCGGGGGTGGCGCTTGCACCGATCGCTCTCGTCGCTGGCCTGGAAGGAAGCAAGGTCGGGCTCTGCCCGAACCCGCCAAAGGGCCGAGCCCTTTGGAAACCCTACCCTTAAGGATTGGATTCCAAAGGCTTGCCTTTGGCGGAGTTTGAGGCAGAGCCTCAACCTTGCTTGCTTGGTCACGCCCGAGGGCCGTCACCCCACGCGGTGCAGGCCGGCGCCGGTGCTGCGCAGCCAGGCCTCGGCCACCGCGCGGTGCGGGGTCAGCGCGTGGACCAGGGCCCAGAAGCGCTCGCCGTGGTTCATGTGGCGCAGGTGCGCGATCTCGTGGGCGACGACGTAGTGCTGCACCGGCTCGGGGGCCATCAGCAGGCGCCAGGACAGCATCACCGTGCCGTCGGCGGCGCAGCTGCCCCAGCGGGAGCGCGTGTCCTTGACCACCACGCGGCGCGGCCGCAGCCCCTCCGGCCGCCCGGCGTCGAGCGCCATCGCGGCGAAGCGCCGGCGCGCCTCCGCCCGCAGGAACGTCGCCACCCGGCGGGGCAGGAACTCCGCGCCGCCCGAGACGAGCAGCTCACCGCCCTCCAGCCACGCGCCGCCGCGGGCGAGCGGCACGTGGCGGATGCGGTGCGCCACGCCGGCGATCGGCAGGCTGGCCCCGTCGGCGAAGGCGAGCGGCGCCGGCAACGCGGCCAGGCGGTCCGCGATCCAGGCGGTGTGGTCCGACAGTAGCGCCAGGCCGGCGCTGCGCGAGGCGCGGGGCGGCAGGGTCAGGATCACGGCGCCGGTGCGCGCGTCAATGCGCAGGCTGACCCGGCGGGCGCGGGCGCTGCGGCGCCAGACCACGGAGGGGGGCGCGTCGGGGGACATGCGGGGGAGGATGCGGCGTCAGGGCGGGAGGAAGCAAGGCCGGGCTCTGCCCGGACCCGCCAGGGGCAAGCCGCCCCTGGACCGGCGCTTCTTAAGGATTGGATTCCAAAGGCTTGCCTTTGGCGGAGTTTGAGGCAGAGCCTCAACCTTGCTTGCCTTACGCTGCCTCGCCGGCGCACCAGCCGCTCGACCAGGCCCACTGGAAGTTGTAGCCGCCGAGCCATCCGGTGACGTCCACGGCCTCGCCCACGACGAACAGGCCGGGCACGTCGTTGGCCGCCATGGTCCGCTGCGACAGGGCGCGGGTGTCGACGCCGCCGCGCATGACCTCGGCCTTCGCATAGCCCTCGGATCCGGTGGGCGTGGCCTGCCAGGCCTTGAGGCGGGCGGCCAGCGCCAGGAGCGTGCGGTCGGGCGTGTCGGCGAGGTTGCGCGGCCTGGGTTCCGGGGGCGCGAGGGCGGTGGCGAGGCGCTGCGGCAGGACCTCGGCGAGCACGGTGCGCAGCTCGGCCTTCGGGCGGGTGCGCTTGCGGCCGAGCAGGAAGGCGGCCGCGTCCTGGCCGGGGAGCAGGTCAAGGGTGATCGACCCGCCGGCGCGCCAGGAGGAGGAGACCTGCAGGATCGCCGGGCCGGACAGGCCGCGGTGGGTGAACAGCGTCGCCTCGCGGAAGGCGGCGCGGGAGGCACGGGGGCCCGGGGCGGCGGTCGTGCTGACGAGGGTGTCGAGGGCGACGCCGCTGAGGGGCTGCATCAGGGCGAGGTCGTCGCCGCCGAAGGCCAGGGGCACCAGGGCGGGGGCGGTCGGCGTCACGGGCAGGCCGAAGCGGCGGGCGGCGTCGAGCGCGAAGCCGGTGGCGCCCATCTTGGGAATCGACAGGCCGCCGGTCGCGAGCACCAGGCTCTCGGCGGAGATCGCGCCGGCGTCGGTGTCGATGTGGAAGCGGTCGGCGCGGGAGAGCTCGGTGAGGCGGGTGGCGAGGCGGATGGCGACGCCGGCGGCCTCGCACTCGGCGAGGAGCATGGCGACGATGGCGCGCGCGGAGCCGTCGCAGAACAGCTGGCCCAGGGTCTTCTCGTGCCAGGCGATGCCGTGGCACTCGACCAGGGCCACGAAGTCGGCGGGCGTGTAGCGGCGGAGCGCGGCGCGGCAGAAGGCGGGGTTGTCGGACAGGAAGCGGTCAGGCGCGGTGTCGCGGTTGGTGAAGTTGCAGCGGCCGCCGCCGGAGACGAGGATCTTGGCGCCGGGCTCTGCCGCGTGGTCGAGCACGAGAACGCGGCGGCCGCGGCGGCCGGCGGCGATCGCGCACATCAGGCCCGCGGCGCCGGCGCCGATCACGACGACATCGTGGTGTTCCATGGGGCGGATGTGGGGCGGCGGGGCGGGCGGGGCCAGGGGCTTGCGGCGAGGCAAGGAAGGTTGAGGCTCTGCCTCAAACTCCGCCAAAGGCCGAGCCTTTGGAAACCTGGACTTAAGTGAGGCCGGTCCAGGGGCGGCTCGCCCCTGGCGGGTCTGGGCGGAGCCCAGCCTTGCTTGCTGTCAGACCTCGATCGTGTCACCGGCCGGCGCGGGGGCCGCCTGCCGCTCCGCCGCGCGGCGTTCGGCCTCGGCGTTGTCCTCCGGGGAGGCGGCGCGCTGGGCGGCGGGGAGGAAGCGTAGCGGCAGGGCGCTGCCGCGGGCGGAGGCGGCGAGGAGCCAGGCGAGCGCCTCGATGGGGTCGGGCGCCGTGCCCTGGCCGAGGAGCAGGGCGGCGCCGAGCATGGCGGCGGAGTCGGCGTCGCCGGCCGCGGCGGCCTGGCGCCACCAGTGCACGGCGCGCTCGGGGTCGCGCGGCGTGCCGATCGCCTCGTGGTGGATGCGGCCGAGGCGGGCGGCGGCAGAGGCGTGGCCGGCGTTCGCGGCCTGCTCGGCCCAGTGGCGCGCGGAAGGGGCGTCTGCAGGCGTGCCGTCGCCGTCGAGTAGCATCCGGCTCAGCATGTCCTGGGAGGCGGGGTCGCCGGCCTCGGCGGCGCGGCGGTAGTGGCGCACGGCGGCGGGACGGTCGGTGTCGAGCAGCAGGGTCGCGAGGTTGCGGCCGGCCACTGGGTCGCCGGAGTCTGCGGCGCGACCAAGCCAGTGGCGGGCCTGCTCCGGGTCGGGGGCGGCGCCGCGGCCGGTGGCGAGGCAGGCGCCGAGATTGGCCTGCGCGCGCACGTCGCCGGCCTCGGCGAGGGGGCGCCACAGGGCGACGGCCTCGGGCCAGGCGCCGGCGGCGGCGTGGGCGCGGGCCTGGGCGAGGGGGCGCTTGCGGAGAAAGGAAGTCAGCAAGGCTGGGCTCTGCCCAGACCCGCCAGGGCGAGCCGCCCTGGACTGGCCTTCCTTAAGGATTGGACTCCAAAGGCTTGCCTTTGGCGGAGTTTGAGGCAGAGCCTCAACCTTGCTTGCTTCGGGCAGTCCGCCGTCACGCCTGGACGAACAGCGGGTTGAGGCCGCCGCGGCGGAAGCCGTCCTCGCGGATCAGGAGGTCGAGGGCGTAGGAGGCGATGTCGTCGGCGACGGGGTCGAGGCGCGGGTCGGCGTGCTGCTGCATGTGCTTGATGTAGGAACGGCAGGTGCCGCAGGTCTCGACGGCGACGTCGGGCGAGACCTCGGCGACGCCGTGGTAGAGCATGGCGTCGGTGGCGCCGCAGGCGGTGCACTTGACGCGGACGTGGTTCCACTGCGTGGCGCAGAGCGGGCAGGCGCAGTAGCGGGCCTTGGCGGCACGGGTCCAGCCGACGACGAGGCTGGCGACGGGGGCGCTGCCGCAGGCCGGGCACACGCCGTCGGCGACGGCCTTCAGCGCGCCGACGTCGAGGGTGGCGGCGCGGCGGGCGAGGTGGAGCTGGAGCGCGGCTGCGGCGAACAGGCACTCGGCGAGCTGGTCGGCGGGGTAGGCGCCGGCGGAGACGGAGGTGGCGAGCGCGGTGCGCTCGGGGGCGGGCAGGCCAGCGAGGCGGGCGGCGGCGTCGCGGGCGGCCTCGGGCACCAGGGCGGGGTCGAGGGCGGCCACGCCGGCGAGGACCCGGTCGAGGGTGGCGGCGAAGGCGGCGTCGCCGTCGAGGTCCTGGGGCGAGAGCGGCGGCATCGCGTGGGTGAGGCGGAGGGCGATCTCGGCCTCGTCCGCGGGGGCGAGGGGGGGCAGCGTGGCGAGGGACGCGTGCTGCACACGGGCGAGGCCGGCGAGGAAGCGCAGGTAGTCGCCGAGGGGGTGGTCGGCGGCGAGCGTGTCGAAGCGCTCGGCGCGGGCGGCGAACATCGTGGCGGGGTCGGGCAGGCTGGCGAAGGGCGCGTCGCCGACGCCGCCGATCTTGCTCGGGTCGGGGCGCAGGGCGTCGCGGCGGGCGCGGGCCTCCGCCTCGTCGGTGTCGGCGAGGGTGGGGTCCACGGGGGCGTCGTCGCGGGCGCGTGCCGCGTCGTCGGCGGGCGGGGTCGGGGTCTGGCCGTCCCAGAGGCCGCGCAGCAGCGAGCCGGCCCGAGGCCAGCGCGCCACGCTCAGTGGCTCCGGGCGGGGGGCCGCGCGGCGGGGGAGAGCGGCGTGCCGGGGTCGGTCAGATCGCCGGTGGTGCGGATGCCGCGGACCTGGCGCAGCCACTTGCGGTGGTGGCGGAAGGCCCAGCCGCCGGTGACGTTGCCGCGCGTCATCGCCCGCCCGGTGCCGCGGATCCAGATGCCGGCGTAGATGTGCACCAGGATGATGGCGATGGCGAAGATGGCCGCCATCGAGTGCAGCAGCACCGCCCAGCGCTTGGTCTCGATGCTGGTCCAGGCGAAGAAGTACTGGTCCCAGATCACCAGGCCGGTGACGAACATCACGACGATGAGCCCGGCCTGCGACCAGAACACGCCCTTCTGGCCGGCGTTGTACTTGCCGAGGTCGGGCAGGCGCTCGTGGTGGTTGGTGACCACGTCGCCGATGTGCATCGACCAGGCGACGTCGTCGCGGTTCGGCAGGTTCAGGCGCCAGAAGCGCACCAGCAGGCCGAGGAAGCTCGCCATCAGCACCACGCCGAACCAGGGGTGGATGGTGCGCGTCGCCTGGCCGCCGCCGAACAGGCCGGAGAGCGAGAACAGCAGCGGCGAGAACATCGCCAGGCCGCTGAGCGCCAGCAGGGTGAACAGGATCGCGGTCAGCCAGTGGTTGACTCGCTGGGCGCCCGTGTAGCGGGGGACGTAGCGGATGTCGGCGCCGTTGGCCTTCAATGCACGCTCCCCCCGGGCGGCGGGGTGGGCGGCGTGGTCATGTCGGCGGCGACGGCGGGCGGCGTGGGGGTCTGGCCGTGGTCGATCATCTCGTCGGCCTCCGCCTCGTCCTCGGTCTCGACCTCGTTGGGGCCGACGGTGATGTAGTGCAGGAAGCCGCCGATGGTCGCGAACGCCAGGGTCGCCAGGCCGAACACCTTGAAGCCGCCCTTCCAGAAGGCGACCAGCGGGGAGATCCGCGGCTTGTCGGGCAGGCCGGCGTAGAGGCTCGGCTTGTCGTTGTGGTGCAGCACGTACATGACGTGGGTGCCGCCGACGCCGGCCGGGTTGTAGAGGCCGGCGTTCTCGAAGCCGCGCGACTTCAGGTCGATGATCCGCTCGTCGGCGTGCTCGATCATCGCCTCCTTGGTGCCGAACATGATCGAGCCGGTCGGGCAGGCCTTGGCGCAGGCCGGCGCCTGGCCGACGGCGACGCGGTCCGAGCACAGGGTGCACTTGTAGGCCTTGCGGTCCTCCTGGGACACGCGGGGGATGTTGAACGGGCAGCCCTTGATGCAGTAGCCGCAGCCGATGCAGTTCTCCTCGACGAAGTCCACGATGCCGTTCTGGTACTGCACGATCGCGCCGGGCGAGGGGCAGGCCTTGAGGCAGCCGGGGTCGGAGCAGTGCATGCAGCCATCCTTGCGGATCAGCCACTCAAAGTTGCCGTCAGTGGTGTCGTGCTCGGTGAACCGCATCAGGGTCCAGGTCTTGGGCGTCAGGTCGTGCGGGTTCTCGTAGGCGCCGACGTTGGTGCCGACGTCCTCGCGCAGGTCGTTCCACTCGTCGCAGGCAGCCTGGCAGGCCTTGCAGCCGATGCACTTGGAGACGTCGATGAGCTTGGCCACCTCCGCCTTGGTGCGGATGTCAGGAGGCTGCTCCGTGGAGGCCGAGCGCTGGCGGATGTCGAGGGAGCTGTAGTCGGGCATGGATCAGTCCTGTCCGAAAGGAAGGCCAGGGCTTTGCCCTGGACCCGCCAGGGCGAGCCGCCCTGGACCGGCACACACAAGGAAGAACGAGAGGTGCCGCCGGCCCAGGTCGAGGGTTCCAAGGGCTTGCCCTTGGCGGAGTCCAGAGGCGGAGCCTCTGGCCTTCCTCACACCGACACCTTGTCGACCGGCGCCGTGGTGGGCTCGATGTTGACCAGCCACGCCTTGAACTCCGGCGTCTCGGTGTTGGCGTCGCCGACCACCGGCGTCAGCGAGTTCGGGCCCCAGCCCTTCCTCGCCGTTCCGGTGAAGCCGTAGTGGTGGGGGATGCCGACCAGGTGGACCGGGGTGCCGTCGCACATCAGCGGCTTGATGCGCTTGGTGACCAGGGCCTTCGCCTTCAGCTCGCCGCGGGGGCTCCAGACGCGGACCCAGCCGCCCTTTACGATGTTCTGCTGGGCGGCGAGCTGCTCGGAGATCTCGACGAAGAATTCGGGCTGCAGGATCGCGTTGATGCGGGAGTGCTTGGTCCAGAAGTGGAAGTGCTCGGTCAGGCGGTAGCTGGTCGCGACGAAGGGGAAGTCCTTCGAGGTGCCGAGCTGCGCCAGGTCGGACTTGAAGATGCGGCTCGCGGGGTTGCCGCGGACCTTGGGGGCCATGAGGTTGACGACCGGGGACTCGAATGGCTCGTAGTGCGCGGGGAACGGGCCGTCGCGCATCAGGTCGCGGGTCCACAGCCGGGCGACGCCCTCCTCGGTGAGGATGAACGGGCCGACGCCCTTCTCGGGGGCGACGGCGACGCCGTAGTCGGGGACGTCGAAGCCCACCCACTGCGTGCCGTTCCACTCGATGATCTTCTTGGACTCGGCCCAGGGCTTGCCCTGCGGGTCGGCGGAGGCACGGTTGTAGAGGATGCGGCGGTTGGCGGGCCACGCCCAGGCCCAGGAGGCGGCGATGCCGCGCTCGCCGGGGTCAGTGTTGTCGCGGCGAGCCATCTGGTTGCCCTTCTCGGTGTAGCAGCCCGAGTAGACCCAGCAGCCGCAGGCGGTGGTGCCGTCGTCACGCAGCTGGGAGAAGCCGTCGACCTGGCGGCCGGCGGCGAGGGTGACGCCGGCGGGGTCGGTGATCTTCTCCAGCGTGTAGCCGTTGATCTCGCGGGCCAGCTCGTCCGGGCGCGGGGCGTCGGCGGTCGCGTAGTTCCAGCTGACGTTGAGGATCGGGTCGGGGAACGCGCCGCCCTCCTTCTCGTAGAGCGCCTTCAGCCGGGTGTGGATGCCGGCCATGATGTCGATGTCCGAGCGGCACTCGGCGGGCGGGAGCTGCGCGGGCCAGTGCCACTGCAGCCAGCGCGACGAGTTGGACAGCGAGCCCTCGTCCTCGGCGAAGCAGGTGGTCGGCAGCTCGAACACCTCGGTTTGGATGGAGGCGGGGTCGACCGGGTTGTAGTCGCCGTGGTTCTCCCAGAAGCGGGCGGTCTCGGTCTGCAGCGGGTCCATCACGACGATGAACTTCAGCTTGGCCAGCGCTGCGGCCATCTTGGCGCGGTTGGGGAAGGTCATCAGGGGGTTGAAGCCCTGGATGACGTAGCCGGTCATCTTGCCCTGGCTGGCCAGCTCGAAGGCGCGCATCACGTCGTAGTTCGGCACGTCGAGCTTGGGCAGGTAGTCGTAGGCCCAGTCGTTCTCCTTCGTCGCGGCCTTGCCGTACATGGCCTTCTGGAAGGAGACGAAGAACTTGGAGTAGTTCTGCCAGTAGGAGGTCTGGTTCGGGCGCAGCGGCTTGAACTGGCGCTTGGCGATGTAGGAGGCGTAGTCGGGCTCCTTCTCCGTCGGCAGGTTCAGGTAGCCGGGGAGCAGGTTGCTCATCAGGCCGAGGTCGGTCAGGCCCTGGATGTTGGAGTGGCCGCGCAGCGCGTTCATGCCGCCGCCGGCCTGGCCGATGTTGCCGAGCAGCGTCTGCACGATGCACATGCCGCGGATGTTCTGGCTGCCCTTGCTGTGGTGCGTCCAGCCGAGCGCGTAGAGCGAGGTCATCGTCCGCTCCGGCGTGGAGGTGGACGCGATCAGCTTGCAGACCTCAAGGAACTTGTCGGCGGGCGAGCCGCAGATCTTCTCCACCATCTCCGGCGTGTAGTCGGCGACGTGCTTCTTGAGGAGCTGGAACACCGAGCGCGGGTGCTCCAGCGTCGGGTCGACGACCGCGTAGCCGTCCGGACCGATGTCGTAGGTCCAGGTGGACTTGTCGTAGTCGCGCTTCTCCTCGTCGTAGCCGGTGAACAGGCCGTCCTGGTAGCCAAAGCCCTCGTTCACCACGAAGCCGGCGTTGGTATAGGTCTTCACGTACTCATGCTGGATGAGGTCGTTGTCCAGCAGGTACTTCGAGACGCCGTTGAGGAACGCGATGTCCGAGCCGGGGCGGATCGGGCAGTACAGGTCGGCGACTGACGCCGTGCGGGTGAAGCGCGGGTCGACGACGATCAGGCGCGCGTTGTTGTGCGCCTTGGCCTCGACCACCCACTTGAAGCCGCAGGGGTGGGCCTCGGCGGCGTTGCCGCCCATGACGATGACGACGTCCGCGTGCTTGATGTCCATCCACGTGTTGGTCATCGCGCCGCGGCCGAAGGATGGAGCCAGACTGGCTACCGAGGGGCCGTGTCAAACTCTCGCCTGGTTGTCGAAGGCGAGGGCGCCCGTGCTTCGGACCACCTTGTAGGTCAGGTAGGCGGTCTCGTTGGTGGTCGCGGACGCGCCGAGGAAGCCGGTGGTGATCCAGCGGTTGACGGTCAGGTCGCCGTTCTTGGCGACGAAGTTCCTGTCGCGGTCGTCCTTGAGCAGGCGCGCGATGCGGTCGAGCGTCCAGTCCCAGGTCACGCGCTTGAACTCGTCCGTGCCGGGGGCGCGGTACATCGGGTACTTGGTACGGGTCTCGGAGTGCACGAAATCGAGCAGCGCGGAGCCCTTCGGGCAGAGCGTGCCGCGGTTGACGGGGTGGTCGGGGTCGCCCTCGACGTGCAGCACGGAGGGGAGCGAGTTCTTCGCGTCGTCGCCGAGGCTGTACATGATGATGCCGCAGGCGACCGAGCAGTACGGGCAGATGTTGCGGGTCTCGCGGGTCTGCTGGAGCTTGTAGGCGCGCACGGCGGCCGCTGCGGCGGGTTCGAGCGCCCCGAAGCCGAGCGAGCCCAGCGTGGACACCGCGATCCCGGCGCCGACGCCCTTGAGGAGCGTGCGGCGTGTCACCTGCACCGTCATGGATTCAACCTCCGACCTGCCGGTCCAACCTGGGACCGGGGTCCTAAGAAACCGTCACGAAAACAGCCTTTTTGATGCCCGGGTCGCCGTGCCAGCGCAATCAGTTTTTTGCGGTGTCCGCCTTGCCGGGCGCGGCCGGCGCGCCGGGCACGGTTCCGGCCGGTCCGGGCTGGCGGGTGTCGAGCGGCGCGCCCGGGTCGGCGCCGGGCGACTGGTCGATGGTGCCGGCCACCCTGCTCTGCTGGGCTGCGCGGTGGGTGTCGGACGCCTTCTCGCCCGGCGCGTCGGCGGACGCGCCCTGGGTGCGCGACACCGGGGCCCAGCTCCAGCCGTCCGGGCCGCTGCGGTCCTTGCCCGACATCGCGTCGGCACCCTGGATCGGGTCGGCGGCCGCGGCGGTGCCGCTCAGCGTCTGGGCGCCCGCGCCGGCGGGCGCCGCTGCCGCGGGGGCCTGGGCACGCGCGGCCGGGGCCGCGCAGGACAGCAGGGCGGCAGCGAGAAGGGCGGGGCGGCGCATGGGTGGTGTTCCTTTGGCTGCGGATTTGGGCCGTGGTGGCAGGAAATCGCGGTTTCGGGAAGTCGCGGTGTCGGGAAGCCGGGGTGGCGGGAGGTTGGGGTGTCAGGCTGGGCCATGCCGCGGGGCGCCAAGGCCGGGTCCCGGTCCCGGGGCGGGGAGAGGCCGGGCGTTTCGCCTTCGTCCCAGCCCGGCCGCACAGGTCCGTGCTGACGAGGCCGCGCAACGTCCGGGGCTGCCGGGCGTCATAGGCTGACCAGCAGCGGGAGGTCGCCATGGCGGATGACGATCGGACGCCCGCTCGCGCTCCGGCCCGGCGGGCGGACCCCGTGGTGCTGCGCGACGCCACGCTGCGCGCGCTGCGCGACAACCCCACGGGCTACGCCATGCTGTCCACCGACCGCCAGGGCCTCGTCACGGAGTGGGGCGCCGCGGCGGCGATCCTGATGGGGTGGCGCGGCGAGGAGGTGTTCGGCCGCCCGGTCGGGCTGATCTTCGCGCCGGAGGACCGCGCGGCCGGGGTGGTGCAGGCGGCCATGCGGCGCGCCGTGCGCACCGGCTGCGCGCGGCACGAGCGCTGGCACGTGCGCAAGGACGGCACGCGGTTCTGGGCGACGGGCGCGCTGACCTCGCTGCGCGACGCGGACGGGCGGCTGATCGGGTTCCTCAAGATCCTGCTCGACCACACCGCGGAGCGCGCGGCGGACGAGGCGCTGCGGCTGTCCGCGGAGCGCCACCGCCTGGCGGCGCTGGCCACGCGCGACGTGATCTGGGACTGGGACCTGGACCGCGGGGAGGTGCAGTGGAACGAGGCGCTGGCCGACGCCTACGGCCACCGTCCGGAGGGCGGGCGCACCGTCGACGCCTGGTGGTCGGCGCACGTGCACCCGGACGACCGCGACCGGGTGCTCGCCGGGGTGCGCGACGCGCTCGGGGGCGGCGGGACGAACTGGAGCGCAGAGTACCGGTTCCGGCGCGGCGACGGCAGCGACGCCCACGTGCTCGACCGCGGCTTCGTGCTGCGCGACGCGTCGGGGCGGGCGATGCGGATGATCGGCGCGATGCTCGACCTCAGCGACCGGCGCGCGGGGCAGGCCAGGCTGCAGGGCAGCGAGGACCGGCTGCGGCTGGCCACGGAGGCGGCGCGGCTGGGGACGTTCGAGTTCTGGCCGCGCACGGGGCGGTTCAGCGCGGACGCGCGGTGCCACGCGCTGTTCGGGCTGGCGGTGCCGGGGCGGGCGGGCGAGGGCGGGGCGGGGACCG
>CAXSFE010000034.1:0-30245 GCA_964236585.1 uncultured Acetobacteraceae bacterium | reverse complement strand
TGCGCCACCCGCCCGCGCAGACCCGCCGCCTCCACCCCGCCCGCCGTCCCGGCGCCTGCCGGCCGCGCCGGCTTCCCCGGGCGCAGCGCCGCCGACGTCGGCAGTGTGCGGTCGTGCGGCGTCTCGTCGAGCGCCTCGTCGGCGCCCCACGCGATTTGCAGCCGAAGGGCGGCGAGCGCGTCCATACGCCAGGGTTGTGCCGACGCGCCCGGCTTTGCGCAACGCACCCGGCCTCGCGCGACACGCCGGGGTTTGCGCAACGCACGCCCCGCTCCAGATTGAGGCATCCCGGTCACGTGCGCGGCTGTCGCGAGACAGGCCCGCGCCGCCGTGCCTGCGCCGTGCACCGCCCGATGCCGCAGGCAGGCTCCGGGCCCGGCCCCGCAGGCAGGGTTTGAGCCCGGCTCGCGCCGGGGATGGCGCCGGGACGATGCGTGTGGGAGAGGGACTGGACGATGCCGGATGGTGCGAACGTGACTCGCGAGGCGATGGAGTTCGACGTGGTGGTGGTGGGCGCAGGTCCCGCCGGCCTGGCCGCCGCGATCCGCCTGAAGCAGCTCTCCCCCGAGGCCACGGTCTGCGTGGTGGAGAAGGGCGGCGAGGTCGGCGCCCACATCCTGTCCGGCTGCGTGCTCGAGCCCCGCGCGCTCGACGAGCTGCTCCCCGACTGGCGCGACACCTGGCGCGAGAGCGGCGCCCCCCTGCCCACAGAGGCCGGCGAGGACCGCTTCCTCCTGCTCACCCGCACCCGCTCGATCCGCCTGCCCACGCCGCCGCAGATGCACAACGCCGGCAACTACGTCCTCAGCCTCGGCGACATGTGCCGTTGGCTCGCCACCCAGGCCGAGGCCCTCGGCGTCGAGATCTACCCCGGCTTCGCCGCCGCCGAGCTGCTGGTCGAGAACGACCGGGTCGTCGGCGTCGCCACCGGCGACATGGGCATCGGCCGCGACGGCGCCCCCGGCGCGAACCACCAGCCCGGCATGGAGCTGCGCGCCGCCTACACCCTGTTCGGCGAGGGCTGCCGCGGCTCGCTCGCCAAGCAGCTCATGGACCGCTTCTCGCTCCGCGACGGCATCGACCCGCAGACCTACGCCCTCGGCATCAAGGAGTTGTGGGAGATCCCCGCCGCCCACCACAAGCCCGGCCTGATCGAGCACACCATCGGCTGGCCGCTCGACTCCTCGACCTACGGCGGCGCCTGGCTCTACCACTTCGGGACCAACCTGGTCAGCGTCGGCTTCGTCGTCGGCCTGGACTACGCCAACCCCTGGCTCTCCCCCTTCGACGAGATGCAGCGCCTCAAGACCCACCCCGCCATCGCCCACCACCTCCAGGGCGGCCGCCGCGTCAGCTACGGCGCCCGCGCCCTGAGCGAAGGCGGCGCCCAGTCCGTGCCGAAGCTGACCTTCCCCGGCGGCGCCCTGATCGGCGACTCCGCCGGCTTCCTCAACGTCGCCAAGATCAAGGGCACCCACGCCGCGATGAAGTCCGGCATGCTCGCCGCCGAGGCCCTCGCCGACGCCCTGGCGAACGGCCGCCCCCCCGAGCCCGACACCTACACCGCCCGTGTCCGCGCCTCCTGGCTCTGGACCGAGCTGCACGAGGTCCGCAACATCCGCCCGAGCTTCGCCCGCTTCGGGATGTGGGGCGCGCTCCTCTATTCCGCCATCGACACGTATGTCCTGCGCGGCCGCGCGCCCTGGACCTTCCGCCACCGCCACGCCGACCACGAGACCCTGCGCCCCGCCGCGAGCTCCCCCCGCATCGCCTACCCCAAGCCCGACGGCGTCCTCACCTTCGACCGCCTCTCGTCGGTGTTCCTCAGCAACACCAACCACGAGGAGGACCAGCCCCCGCACCTGCGCCTGCGCGACCCCGCGCGCTGGCTCCCGATCAACTGGGAACGCTTCGCCAGCCCCGAGAGCCGCTACTGCCCCGCCGCCGTCTACGAGCCCGAGGGCGTAGAGACAGGCACCCCCCACCTGCACATCGCCGCGCAGAACTGCGTCCACTGCAAGACCTGCGACATCAAGGACCCCACCCAGAACATCGAGTGGGCGGTCCCGGAAGGCGGCGGCGGGCCGGGCTATCCGGGCGGCATGTAGGAACAGCAAGGAAGGCCAGGGGCTCTGCCCCCATGTTTTAAGGGCGGAGACCCCGCCAAAGGCCGAGCCTTTGGAAACCTTTCCAAAGTCCGGTGCCCAACCTCCGCCCGCCGTGCCGCAAGGCTCTTTCGGAGGCCGGTCCAGGGGCGCTGCCCCTGGCGGGTCCAGGGCAGAGCCCTGGCCTTCCTGTTCGTCACGATCTCATATCAAACCGCCTCCGCCACGCACTCGACCGTTGCGTCTTCAAGACGAACCCCCCGCCGCGCCCGGTCCGCCTCCGGCATCACCCCGCAGTCCGGCCACAGGCCATCCTCCAGCGCCGCAGCATACGCTTCCGGCAGTCCCGCCGAGCGCATCGCCCCCGCCGCAGCTGCGTGATCGTAACGAAGCGCGCGGTGATGCACCCGCACCCCGCCCGCCACCGGCTCGACCACGCTGAACCACCCACGCGCCGTCCCGTCGTTCGCCGGCATCCCGATCGCCCCCGGGTTGTGCCACAGCCCTCCCGCGCCCACCCCCCGCGTGAACGGCACCCCGCAGTGCCCGCCCACCACGCCCTGCGCCCCCGACGCAGCAACCTGGCGCTCGAACACCTCGGCATCGTTCCCCGGGAACACGAACGCGTTGATCCGCTCCGGCGTCCCGTGCACCACCGCGAGCCGCACGCCGCCCACGTCGAGATCGACCCGTCTCGGCAGCGACCGCATCCACGCCCGCTCCTCCTCGCCCAGCGCCGCGTCCGCGTGGCGGAACCACGCCCGCGACAGCGTGTCGCACGCGCTGCCCTCCTCGAACCCGCAGCCGCAGTCCGCCTGCCCGAAGCCGAGCTGCTCCTCGCAGTTGCCCATCACCACCTCGACGCCCGCCTCGCGCACCAACGCCACCGTCGCCGCGGGGTCCGCGCCATACGCCACCACGTCGCCCGTGCACACGACGCGCTCCGGAGGAAATCCCAGCCGCCGCGCTTCGTCGAACAGCGCCTGCGTCGCCTGCAGGTTGGAGTAGCACCCGCCGAAGAGCAGCCACGGCCCGCTCAAGGCAGGCAAGACTGGGCTCTGCCCAGACCCGCAAAGGGTCCAAGGACCCTTTGATCCCTTGACTTAGGAAAGGCTATCCAAGGGTCCAGCCTCTGGCGGGGTTTGAGGCCCAACGCTTGAAGGCAGAGCCTCAACATCCTTTCCTCGGCGCAACCACCGCCCCCGCTACATACCCCAGCGTGCACACGACAACCCCCCACGCGTTCACCCCTAGGTCCGGCGCGAACGGCCCGCTCCCCAGCGCCAGCCCCGCCGGCAGCACGTGCGCGTGGCTGAACGTCTCGACCGCCCGCGTGACCCCCAGCGCGACCCCCGGCCAGAACGCCAAGTGGAAGCTCGCCGCCCCCGCCCGCCGCACCCAGCACAGCAGGAAGATCGGCGCCAGCCCCATCACCATGGTCCCGCTGATGGTGGTTGCCGCGATGATCGCCGGCCCGACCCGCTCGCCCCCGTACAGGCTGAGTAGCGGCAGGTTCCCCAGCACCGCCACCGCCACCAGCGCGACCCGCCCGACCCGCACGTTGCGCGCCGACGCGTCGAGCGGGTCTTCCCCCCAGTCCCGCGCCGCCAGCCTGCTGACGCTGGTCAGCGTCGAGTCGATGGTCGACCCCCCGGTGCTCAGCATGATCGCGTTGAACAGCAGCAGCATCGGCAGCCCGAACGACGTCGGCACCGTCACGCTGGCCGGCTTGCCGAGCCCGAAGCTCAGCCCGTACAGCCCGATCAGGCTGAACAGCAGGATGAACGACCCGCTCAGCACGCCCGCCAGCAGGAACGCGCGCAGCGCCTGCCCAGGCCGGTTGAGGAACGCGCGGTCCGTCAGCACCGGGTCGTGGAACGGGTATGACAGCACCTGCACCAGCGCCAGCATGCAGAACGTCAGGCCCCCCGCCCGCGTCGCCTCCGGCACCGCCGGCAGCCCCCGCGCCTGCAGCCCGGGGAACAGCACGCCCAGCACCACGGCCAGCAGCGCGAACGCCAGCACGATGTGCACCCTGTCCGTCGTCAGGCTCGCCCGCATCCCGCCTCGCCACGCATAGGCCACCGTGAACAGCGTCACCAGCACCACAGCCAGCCAGTACCCCCCGCTACCCTCCGCCCCGAAGTACAGCGACATGACCTTGGTGTTCGACCACACCTCGTTAAGCAGCCGGAACATCACCAGCAGCAGGAACAGGCGCGCAGCCCCCCCGCCGTACTTCACCGCCAGCAGGTGCGACAGCGACCGGTACCGCCCGCCCCGCCGGATGAAATGGATGGCCACCCCAGCGACCACGAAGCTCAGGTAGTACAGCGCATACCCGACCCCGCCGCTGATCCCGTAGCCGTAGGCGAGGTCCGACGCGTTGGCGATCGACTTGGCGAACACCCAGGTGATCGCGGCACTCATCGCCACCATCAGCACCCCGGGCGGCTGGCCGTCGCGGGTGCGCCCGTCGAAGAACTGCGGCGCGCTGACCTCGCGCGGCGTCACCCACCAGGTTAGCGCGCAGAACGCCGCAAGCACGACCCAGGGCGCCAGAACTGCCACGAAACCTCCTGCGAACACGTCCGGCGTTCCTCAAACCGGGGATCGTAGAAGGAAGCAAGGCTGGGCTCTGCCCAGACCCGCAAAGGGCCCGAGGCCCTTTGATCCCTTGACTTAGGGAAAGCCATCCAAGGGGCTTCCCCTGGCGGGGTCCAGGGGCAGGGCCCCTGGCCTTGCTTCCCTTGCACCCCCGCCCCGCACCGAAACCGCATTGTCTCCCTCGTGGTTCCCCGTATATCACTCCCCACTAGTGGAGAACCCCATGCCCCCCGAAAATCCACGCCAACTCTGCGCTGAAATCGACGCTGCCCTGCGCGCGGCGGCCGACCTGCCCGCGCGCCTGGCCGCCCTGCTCCGCGCCACCTCCGGCCGCGTGGTCCTGACCACGAGCTTCGGCCTGGAGGACCAGGTCCTGACCCACGCCGCCGCCGCCGCCATGGCCCTGCCGGAGTTCGCCACCACAGCCCGCCGCATCGAGGTCGCGACGCTCGACACCGGCCGCCTGTTCACGGAGACGCTCGACACCTGGGCCGCGACGGAGCGCCGCTACCCCTTGCGCGTCGCCGCCTTCTCCCCCGACACCGCGACCGTGGAGGCGCTGGTCGCCGGCCAGGGCGCCGAGGGCTTCCGCGACTCGCTCGACGCCCGCAAGGCCTGTTGCGGCGTGCGCAAGGTCGCCCCCCTGCACCGCGCGCTCGCCGGCGCCGCCCTGTGGATCACCGGCCTGCGCGCCGACCAGTCCGCGGCCCGCGACGCCACGCCCTTCGCGTCCTGGGACGAGCAGTTCACCGTGATCAAGGCCTCCCCCCTGGCCGACTGGTCGCGCGAAGACGCCGTGCGCTACGCCGCCGAGCACCGCGTGCCGGTCAACGCGCTGCACGCCCGCGGCTTCCTCTCGATCGGCTGCGCGCCCTGCACCCGCGCCGTCGAGCCCGGCGAGCCGGAACGCTCCGGCCGCTGGTGGTGGGAGGACGAGTCCCGCAAGGAATGCGGCCTGCACCGCCGCCCCGCGCCCACCCTCGCCCCGGAGACCGCGTCATGGGCCTGACTCGAACGGCAGGGCAGGGCAGGGACCTCGACACCTTCACCGCGGCAGGCCTCGCCGGCGAGGCGGCGGAAGGCGGCGCCTGGTCGACCCGCGCGCCGGCCCAGCCCGCGCACGCCCCCCGCGCGCTGGGCCACCTGCGCGCGCTGGAAGCCGAGAGCATCCACATCCTGCGCGAGGGCTTGGCCGAGAGCACCAACCCGGTGCTGCTCTACTCCATCGGCAAGGACTCCTCTGTCCTGCTCCACCTCGCCATGAAGGCCTTCGCCCCGGGCCGCCTGCCGTTCCCGCTGCTGCACGTCGACACCACCTGGAAGTTCCGCGAGATGATCGCCTTCCGCGACGAGCGGGTGCGCACCCTCGGCCTGGAGCTCGTGACCCACACCAACCCCGACGGCCTGGCGCGCGGCATCGGCCCGATCACCCACGGCACCGACGTCCACACCGATGTCATGAAGACCCAGGCCCTGCGCCAGGCGCTCGACGCCCACGGCTACGACTTGGCTTTCGGCGGCGCGCGCCGCGACGAGGAGAAGTCGCGCGCCAAGGAGCGCGTCTTCTCGCTGCGCACCGCCGGCCACCAGTGGGACCCCCGCCGGCAGCGCCCCGAGCCCTGGCGCCTCTACAACGGCCGCAAGCGCGCCGGCGAGACCATGCGCGTCTTCCCGCTGTCCAACTGGACCGAGCTGGACGTGTGGCTCTACATCCACGCCGAGCGCATCCCCGTCGTGCCCTTGTACTTCGCCGCCCCCCGCCCGGTGCTGGAGCGCGACGGCGCCCTGCTCATGGTCGACGACGCGCGCCTGGCCCCGCGTGAGGGCGAGACCGTGCGCACCCGATCCGTACGGTTTCGTACACTCGGCTGCTATCCCCTGACCGGCGCCGTGGAGAGCCGCGCGTCCACGCTCGCAGAGGTGATCGGCGAGACCGTGGACACCCGCTCCTCCGAGCGCGCCGGCCGCGCCGTGGACCACGCCGACGCCGCCTCGATGGAACGCCGCAAGCAGGAGGGCTACTTCTGATGGACGCTGGTTTTCCTGGCGGTCTCTCCGGCGACGTGCCCGCGACGCCGCCTGCGCCCTTCGACCTCGACGCTTTTGCCCGCGCCCACGAGGCCCGCGACCAGCTCCGCCTGATCACCTGCGGCTCCGTCGACGACGGCAAGTCGACCCTGCTCGGCCGCCTGCTCTGGGAGACCCAGGCCGTCGCCGACGACCAGATGACCGCACTCGCCGCCGCCTCGCGCCGCCACGGCACGCAAGGGTCGGCCATGGACCTCGCCCTCCTCGTCGACGGCCTCGCCGCCGAGCGCGAGCAGGGCATCACCATCGACGTCGCCTACCGCTTCTTCTCCACCCCCCGACGCCGCTTCATCGTCGCCGATACCCCCGGCCACGAGCAGTACACCCGCAACATGGCGACGGGCGCGTCGACCGCCGACCTCGCCATCCTGCTGGTCGACGCCCGCTCCGGCCTGACCCCGCAGACCCGACGCCACGCCCTGGTGGCCTCCATGCTGCGCGTCCGCCACGTCGTCGTCGCCGTCAACAAGATGGACCTGGTCGGCTGGAGCGAGTCCGTCGCCTCCGAGATCGGCGAGGCCGCCCGCGCGCTCTGCGAAGGCCTCGGCTTCGACACCGTCGCCACCCTGCCGCTCTCCGCGCTCAGCGGCGAGAACGTCGTCGCACGCGGCAGCTCCGCCCCCTGGTACCGCGGCCCCACCCTGCTCGAGCACCTCGAGGCCGTCCCCGTCCGCCCCGCCGAGCCGACCCCGTTCCGCCTCGCCGTGCAGTGGGTCAACCGCCCGGACGCCACCCTGCGCGGCCTGTCCGGCGAGGTCGCCGGCGGCCCCGTCCGCGTCGGCGACCCCGTGCGCATCCTTCCCGCCGGCCAGGACGCGTCCGTCGCGCGCATCCTGGCCGCCACAGGCGAGACCGACGCCGCCGGCCCTGGCGAGGCCGTCACCGTGGTGCTCGACCGCGCCGTCGACGTCTCGCGCGGCGACGTGCTGTGCGAGCCCTCCCGCCCCGCCCGCGTCTCGCGCGCCCTGTCCGCCCGCCTGCTCTGGTTCGACGAGACTCCCAGCCGCCCCGGCCAGCGCCTGCTGCTCAAACTCGGCACCCGCACCGTCACCGCCACCCTCGGCGCCCTCGGCGGCCGCGTCCTGCTCGACACCATGCGCGTCGAGCCGGCCGAGTCCCTGGCGCAGAACGACGTGGGCGACGCCACGCTGGTGCTCGACCGCCCCCTGGCCCACGACCTGTACGGCGAAAGCCGCGAGTTCGGCGGCTTCGTGCTGATCGACGGCGAAACCTTCGACACGGTGGCGCTCGGCCTGGTGCAGGCGTCCGGCGCGTCCGACGTGGCCTCCGTCGACACCCCCCTGCGCAGCCTGGCCAAGACGGTGTCCTACCGCGCCTTCGCGTCCGTGGTGACCGGTGGAATCGCCTGGGTGCTCACCGGCAACCTCAGCGCCTCCGTGGCGATCGGCGGCCTCGACGTCGTCGGCAAGCTGGCCCTGTACTTCCTGCACGAGCGCGTCTGGGACGTGCTGCCGTTCGGCCGGCGGACGCTGCCGGCCGCCTGACCCGGGACACGCCGGCACACCCCGGGCACGACCGCGGCCAGCCGCATCCGCCCCGCCCGGCCGCGACCTCCGGCACGCCGCGACCCGGCCCGGACCTCGCACCACATGCCCCGGGCGGGGGCTACTGGCCCCTGCGACAATCCGACCCCGAAATAATCCTGCACGGCTTCTCGAAACCGCGCTACGGTATCGGTGTCTGCGCCCGCCGGCCCGCGGCCGAAAGCGATGCCGCAGCCGGGCGGGCCTGCGTGTCCCGCCGCCGGGAAGGGGTGGAGGCGCCGTTGGCACCGTACAGGCTCTACACCCTCGATGGCACCCGGAGGATCGTGAGCTGCCACGAGGTCGTCTGCACCGACGACCGCCACGCCTTCATCGTGTCCACCACGCTCGGCAACGACGGCGCCGAGGTCGAGATCTGGCAGAACCAGCGCTTCGTCGGCCTCGCCGCCCGCCGCACGCCGGGCGACAACCCGCACCGCCCGCTCGTCACCACCGTCGACCACCGCGACCGAGCGAGCCCCGCCCTGGCCCGCCGCCTGCTCGCGCCCCGAGACGGCCCGCCCGGCAAGGCCGAGGCGCAGGTCCAGGCCACGCAGAAGGCCAGGCCCGCGAAAGGCGCACCCTAGAGGCTGTTATTGACCTGGCGGCGACCGGCCATTTTCGCAGAAAAGCAAGACCCTTCTTTTTCTGAAGAAAAAGAAGCAAAAAGACTTTGCCCATGAGGTCCCGGGCTCCCGGCTGGCTCCGGAGCCTATGGGCAAAGTTCTTTGGTTCTTTCTTTCAAGAAAGAACACGCTTCCTGTCCGTCATGACGCGGGGGAACGGAGCCGGAAAGTCCGTAACAGCCTCCAGAGAGCGCCCCTTGGGAGACGTCCCTGGCCCCAAGGACGCCCACGTCTCCGGCGCCTGGGCAGGACCGGTGCCGGCCCGCCCAGGCGCCGGGGGCCGCTCACCCGAGCCCGAGACGCCGCCGTACCGCCGCCACCACCCTCTGCGCGGTGGGCCGCAGTGCCGGCCCGCCCGCCTCCTCCGGCCCCACGAACACCCCGTCCGCCCCCAGCCACCGCTCCCAGCCGAAGCCCTGCGCCGCCTCGATGCCGAAGCGCGGCGCCTGCCCCAGCACGCCGGCGCGATACCCCTCCTCCTGCAGCGCGAACAGCTCCCAGCACGGCAGCGACGCCACCGCCACATTGAGCCCCTGCGCCGCCAGCGACGCGCGCGCCGCGACCGCCACCCCCAGCTCCGGCCCGCTGGCGATCAGCGTCGCGTGGCGCGGACCGTCCGGCTCGTCGAGCACGTAGCCGCCGCGCCGGCACGACGGCACGCCACCCGCCCCGCGCGGCACCACCCCGGGCCGTCGCGACAGCACCAGCAGGCTCGGCCCGTCATGCCGGCGCAGCGCCAGCTCGCAGCACTCCGCCACCTCGGCCGGGTCTGCGGGCCGCAGCACGTGCAGCCCCGGCACCGCGCGCAGGCTGGCCAGGTTGCCCGCCGGCAGATGCGACGCGTCGTCGTCCTGCGTCAGCACGTGGATCACCCGCGCCCGCATCCGCGCCGCGAGCTGCAGCGCCGGGCGCATCACGTCGCCCGCCGCGAACGGCGCCTGCGCCAGCGGGATCAGCCCGCCGTGCAGCGCCACCCCGTTGAGCGCCGCCGCCATCCCCAGCTCGCGCCCGCCCCAGTGCACGTGCCGCCCACCATACGCCCCCGCGCTGACCCGCATCGCGCCCTCGCCGATCCCCCCGCCCCCCGGCACTGCCGCCGGCGGCGCAGCCCGCCCGGGCCCTGCGTCGCATCCCCCGCCATCGCGGTCCCCGCTTCCCTCTTCCCCGGCGCCGCAGGCCGGGACGCCGCGCTCGCCCGGACCCGCATCCGCGGCCCTGGCCGCTCCGGCGCCCGCCGACGCCTCCGGCCAGTCCCCGGACAGCCCGCCCAGCAGCTCCGGCACCCCGGTCGCCAGCGCGTCGAGCACCTGGTCGCACACCCCGTTCGTGGCATCCGGGCCCGGCCCCCCCGCCCCGGCCGCATCCCCGGCGCGCCGGTCCGTCCCCTGCCGCGCCTGCGTGCGGAACCCCGCGCGCACCGCCGACAGCGCGCCCTGCCACCCCTCCGGCAGCCGCCCCGCCAGCACGCGCTCGAACTCGCTGCGCCGCGGGTGGCGCGTCAGCCGCCGAAGCCAGGCCCGGCGCGGCGCCGCTCCCCGCCGTCCCGCCTCGCGCCAGAGCCACGCAGCACCGCCACGCCCGCTCCCCGCCTCGTCGCTGGGCCCGCCGCCCGGCCAGCGGCACGCGATCAGCGCCGGCCGACGCCCGCGCACCGCCGCGAACAGCGCCGCCCCCACCGCCGCCTCGTCGTCCGCGTCCACCTGGCGCACCGACCAGCCCAGCGCCGCGAACCGCCGCATCGGCTCGTCGCCCTCGCCCGACCCGGACCCCGCCCCCACCTGGCACAGCACCGTCAGCCGCTCCAGCCGCAGCTCCCCGGCCAGGCACGCCGCCTCCAGGCTGATCCCCGTCGCCAGCTCCGCCCCGCCCGCCACCACCCACGTCCTGTGGTCAACCAGCGAGCGCCCGAACCGCGCCGCCATCATCCGCTCGGCCAGCGCCATGCCCACCGCCGTCGCCACCCCGAACCCCGGCGGCCCCGGCGCCGACTCCACCGCCGGATGGCTGCCGAATCCCGGCACCTCGTCCTCGCCCGCCTGCCCGGTCAGCCGCAGCAGCCCCTGCAGCAGCCGCCCGCCCTCCGCCGCCGACACCACGAACCGGTCGCGATCCGGCCAGCCCGGGTCGGCGGCGTCGAATCGCAGGAACCGGCTCCACAGCACGCTGGCCGGCGCCGCCAGCCCGCCGAACACCGGCTCGGCCGCGTCAAGCGCGCGGGACAGGCAACGCTGGGCGTCGAGGCTGTCGAGATCGGTCGTGTGTCCCTCCTGCCGGCGACGGCCGACCGGCTTAGGCGCGCGGCGGAGACCGCGCAAGCCGACCCAAGGCAGGCAAGGCCAGAGGCTCTGCCCCCGTGCTTGGAAGCTGGGACCCCGCCAAAGGCCAGCCTTTGGGAACCGTTGCTTGAGCAAGGCCGGGTCCAGGGGCGGCTTCGCTCCTGGCGGGTCCGGGCAGAGCCCAGCCTTGCTTCGCCTGCGGGTCAACAAACCCGGCTGCCGGCATTGGATCAAGGTTTCCAAGGCTCGGCTTTCGGCGGCGGTCGAGGTAGAGCCTCGACCTCGCTTGCCCGGCCGTCCCCGTCCTGCAAGGGTCCGACCATGACCCGTCCGCTCCTGCGCCTCGCCTGCCCGATCCTGGCGCTCTCGGCCCTGGCCGGCTGCCACCTGGTCGACCAGCGCAGCTTCGACCGCACCGCCGGCCGCAAGCCCACGCTGCCCGCCGTGCCCGCGCCTCCCGGCCCCGGGCCGGTGCCGCCGCTGCTCACCGTGCGCTACGACACCCCCGACCCGCAGTACCGCGCCGCCCTGGCGACCGCCGTGGACTCCGCCCGTCGCCGCAAGCCCGACGTGCTGTTCAGCGTCATCGTCCTGGTCCCGCCCGCCGGCACGCCTGCGCAGCAGGTGGAGGCCGCCCAGGCCGCCCGCGGCAACGGCCGCGACGTCGCCGCAGCGATCGTGGCCGACGGCGCCGACATCGGCCAGGTCGAGCTGTCCGCCCGCGCGGAGCCAGGGCTCACGGTCCGTGAGGTCCGCGTCTACGTGCACTAGGAAGGCCAGGCGCTCTGCCCCTGGACCCCGCCAAACGCGGAGCCTTTGGAAACCTCGATTCAGAATCTTATGTGTGCGGGTCTGGGGGCGCCTGCCCCCAGCGGGTCCAGGGCAGAGCCCTGGCCTTGCCTTCAGCTCCGCCCGTACGTGTCCTCGATCCGCACGATGTCGTCCTCGCCCAGGTACGACCCCGACTGCACCTCGATCAGCGTCAGCGGGATGCGCCCCGGGTTCTCCAGCCGGTGCACGCAGCCGAGCGGCAGGTAGATGCTCTCGTTCTCGCGCAGCATCACGGTGTCCTCGTCGCGCACCACCATCGCCGTGCCCGACACCACGACCCAGTGCTCGGCGCGGTGGAAGTGCTTCTGCAGGCTGAGCTTCTCGCCCGGCTTGACCACGATGCGCTTCACCTGGAACCGGTCGCCCTGGATCAGGCTCTCGTAGAACCCCCAGGGCCGGTAGCTGATGTTGTGCGACGTCGCTTCGTGCCGCCCTGCGGTGCGCAGCCGGCCCACGATCGTCTTGACGTCCTGCGCCCGGTCGCGGTGCATCGCCAGCACCGCGTCCTCCGTCGTCACCACGATGACGTCCTTCAGCCCGACGACCGCCGTCAGCATCCCGTCCGAGCGCGCGTAGCAGCCCTCCGCCCCTTCCAGGATCACGTCGCCCACGCTGACGTTGCCGCCCGCATCCTTCTCGCCCAGTTCCCACAGCGCGCTCCACGAGCCCACGTCGGACCAGCCCAGGTCGGCCGGCACCACCGCTGCCCGCGCGGTCCGCTCGGCCACCGCGTAGTCCAGGCTGATGTCGGGGCAGGCGGCGAACGCCTCCGGGTCGAGCCGGATGAAGTCGAGGTCGCGGTGCTGCGCGTCGACCGCCCGGCGCACCGCGGACAGCACCTCCGGCGCGTGGCGCTCCATCTCCTCCAGCAGCGTCTCGGCGGTGAACACGAACATCCCCGAGTTCCACAGGAACCGCCCGCTCGCCACCATCTGCCCGGCCGTCTCCGCGTCCGGCTTCTCGATGAACCGCGACAGCAGGTGCACGCCGTCCACGTCCTCCAGCATCTCGCCGACCTCGATGTAGCCGTAGCCGGTCTCGGCGCGGTTCGGCTTCATGCCGAAGGTGACGATCCGCCCGGTCTGCGCCGCCGCCACCGCCAGCCCCAGCGCCTCGGACAGCGCCTCGTGGCGCGAGATCGAGGCGTCCGCCGCCATCATCCACAGGACCGCGCCCGGATCTTCCTGCGCCACCAGCAGCGCCGCCGCCGCGATCGCCGGCGCCGAGTTGCGCCCCACCGGCTCGAGCATGATCCGCGCGTCGGTGAAGCCGGCCGCGTGCATCTGCTCGGCGATCAGGAAGCGGTGCTCGTTGTTGCACACCACGACCGGCGGCTCGAAGCGGTCGCCCGCGCCGCGCAGCGCCGTCTCCTGCAGCAGCGAGCGGTCCGACACCAGCGGCCAGAGCTGCTTGGGGAAGCTCTCGCGCGACACCGGCCACAGCCGCGTGCCGGTCCCGCCAGACAGGATCACCGGCACGATCCGCGCGCCGTGCGTCGCCGGACGGATCGAGGGGCCGGACGCGCGATCCAGCGGGGCGGCGCCAGGGCCGCCGTGGTTGCCGCCGTGGTTGCCGCCGTGGTCGAGGCCTGGGCTCGTCAGGGTGGTCAGGGTGGGGGTCATGCGATGTTCCGTGTGGCGGCCGCGCCCGGCAGGGCGCGCGGGAAGCGCGAGGAAGCCGGCCTTGCAGGGCAGGGCGCGCAGGCTGCCAGCACCATGACCCGCAACTGCCGCCCTGGCCAGATGCGCCGCTCCGCCATCCTACCACACCCGGCTTTACGGGAGGTGAAGCTCCTGTGCCAAAACCTCGGCCAGGCGGGACGCGGCTTCCCCGAGCCTGCCAGAAACCGGGACCGCCTGAGAAGCCTTCTTCCAAGTAGAGGCTCCGAAGGCGAGCCCTTGCCGGAGTTCGAGGCGGAGCCTCAACCCTGCTTCCGTCCCAGCGCCCGCTTCAGCGTCCCGATCCTGCGCACGTCGTCCAGCCTGCGGTCCAGGAACGCCAGGCTCGCCGCGTCCTCCCCCGACCGGTCCCCGAGCCACACCAGCAGCGTGCTGCCGTAGACCCCCGCCAGGATCAGCCGCTTGGTATACCACGACAGGTCCGCCGCCCCGTCCCCGGCCGCGAACCAGATCGCGTCCACCGTGCGCGCCGTGCACCGCACCGCCAGCCCGGGCGAGGCCGCCAGCACCCCCAGCGCCCGCCCGACCGCCTCGCGGCGCGGCCTCTCCCGGGCGAGCCGCTCGGCCACCAGCGCGCGCACCCGCGCCGGCACCCGCATCGCCTCCAGCCCCAGCGCCCCAGCGCCCTCGACGGTGCGCCGGTCCGCCAGGTCCACGTACGCCTCGACCAGGTCCGCCGCCCCCCCGGGGAACAGCAGGTCCGCATCCGGCCCCGCCGCCGCCTGCAGTGCCCGCATCGTCCACCCCGGGAACGGCACCACGTCGAGCAGCGCGTCGATCGCTGCGTCCCGCTCCGCCGAGCGCTCCGGCGGCGTCATCCCCCCGGCCCCGCCCGCCACCGCCTCACGCCTCCCCCGCCAGCACCGGCGCGAAGCGCAGCATCTCGTCGGAGAACCCCAGCAGCCTGAAGTCGGTCATGCGCATCGGATACAGCGTCCCGTCCAGATGGTCGTTCTCGTGCTGCACCACCACCGCATGCAGCCCCTGCGCCTCCGCCGCCACCACCCGCCCGTCGCAGTCCACGCCGCTGTAGCGGACACGCGGGTGGCGTGGCACCGCCGCGCGCAGCCCCGGGATCGACAGGCACCCCTCCCACCCCAGCACCATCGCCTCGTCCAGCACCTCCACCACCGGATTGATCAGCACCGTCGGCCCGACCGTCCCCGCCCCTGGCCCGCCCTCCGCCCCGCCCGCCTCGGCCCCGGCCCCCGCCGCCTCGCCCTGCGCCGCCTCGCCCTGCGCCGCCAGCCTCGCCTCCGGCACCCGGAACACGAACAGCCGCAGCGCGACGTGCACCTGCGGCGCCGCCAGCCCGATCCCGCCCGCGTCCTCCATCGTCTCGATCATGTCCGCGACCAGCCGGCGCACGTCCGGATGCCCGGGGTCCTCGACCGGACGGCAGCGCTGCAGCAGGACGGGGTGGCCCATTCGGGCGATCTTGAGGATGGCCATGGCAGGGCAGGTGGCTCCTCGAAGATGTTTTGCCAGCGGCGCACACCGTGGTATACGCCGCGCTCCCCCGGCCGACGCCGGACGCAGGGCCCGCCGCCGCGCCCGGCGCACGGGCCAACCAGACAGCAGATGGAGAGAGCGGCCAAGTGCAGGTTCTTGTTCGTGACAACAATGTCGACCAGGCGCTCAAGGCGCTCAAGAAGAAGATGCAGCGCGAGGGCATCTTCCGCGAGATGAAGCTCCGCCGCCACTACGAGAAGCCCTCCGAGCGCCGCGCCCGTGAGGCCGCCGAGGCCGTCCGCCGCGCCCGCAAGATGGAGCGCAAGCGCCTGGAGCGCGAGGGCTTCTAGCCCGCGCCGCACCACTGCTTGCCGACAGGGGCCGCGGCCCGGGCATCCGCCCGGCCGCGGCCTTCCCATGTTTGGCCCTCCGCCTGGAAGGACGCCGCATGCTCCGCCTCAAGGTTTCCGGCATGACCTGCCAGCACTGCGTCCACGCCATCCGCCAAGCCGTCACCGCCGTCTCGCCCCACGCCAACACCTCGGTGGACCTCGACGCCGGCACCGTCGACATCACCGGACCCTGCGACGCCCCGCTCGCCATCGCCGCGATCCAGGCCGAGGGCTATCAGGCCGCCGTCGCCTAGGAAGCAAGGCCAGGGGCTCTGCCCCTGGACCCCGCCACAGGCTCGCCTTTGGAAACCCCGACTCAGCCTTCCTTTCCAGAATGCCGGTCCAGAGGCGGCTCGCCCCTGGCGGGTCTGGGCGGAGGTGCCCAAAGGTTCCGATGGCCTGCTTGGTCCATTGGAATGGGCACCGGAGGGAGCGCCCAGTCTTCCTTCACCCCCCGCGCCCGCCACCAGGCCACAGTCTCCGCCATCCCCTCGGCCAGCCCCACCCGGGGCCGCCACAGCCCCTCCGGCACAAGCTCCGCCCCTTTGCACCCCCAGTCCCGATGCAGGAACTCCCCCGCCTTCCCCCGCCCGAACATCGCCGGCCGCCCGCTCAGCACGCCCCCCATCTCTCCTGCCGCCCCTGCCAGGCGCACTAGCCCATCCGGCACCCCCACCAGCCGCGGCCGGCACCCCACCGCCGCGCCCACCGCGCCCATCAGCTCCCCCCAGCCATACCCGTCCGCCCGCGCGTCGCACACCTCCAGCGCCACCCCGGACGGCCCGCCCCCGCACAGCGCCACGATCGCCCCCGCCGCATCCCGCGCATGCACCATCGCGATCCGCGGCTCCGGCCGCACCGCCGGCACCGCCCACCCTGCCGCAAGCCGCAGCAGCGCCAGCCCCTCCCGGTCCCCCGGCCCGTAGACCACGCACGGCCGCGCCACGACCCACGACGCCCCGCCCAGCGCCGCCACCGCCGCGTCCTCCCCCGCCCGCTTGCTCTGCGCATACGGCGACACCCACGGGCACCGCGCCGCCTGCGACGACACCAGCACCACCCGCACCCCCGGTCCGACCGCGGCCCCCAGCCGCGCCGCCCCGTCCCGGTTGACCGCCATGAACGCGCCCCGCGACCGCGCCTTCACCAGCCCGGCCGCATGCACCACCGCCCCCGCGCCCCGCACCAGCGCCGCCAGCGCCGCACGGTCCGCCAGGTCGCCCCGCACCACCTCCACGCCCTCAGGAAACGTCGCCTCGCCCCGCGCGAGGGCACGCACCTGCCAGCAGGCGTGCAGCAGGGCATCGACGATATACCTGCCAAGAAAGCCGGTGCCGCCGGTGACGGCGGCAAGCCTAGGAAGCAAGGTCGGGCTCTGCCCGAACCCGCAAAGGGTCCGAGGACCCTTTGATCCCGCTACTTAAGAAATGGATTCTCAAGGCGATTGCCTTGAGCGGGGTCCAGGGGCAGAGCCCCTGGCCTTCTTAGGCGACCCCCGCCGCAAAATCGTTTGCCAGGTAGCGCTGCCGCGTCGCCGTCCGGCTCAGCTTCCCCGACGACGTATACGGCAGGCTCCCCGGCGCCAGCAGCACCACCCGCCCGTCCAGCCCGTGCTGCGAGCGCACCGCCCCGCTGACCTCGTCCGCCAGCCGCCGGCCGGCCTCCGCATCCCCCACGCCCCGCGCCTCGACCGCGAGGATCAGCACCTCGCGCCCGTCCTCCTCGACCGAGAACGCCGCGACATTGCCCGTGCGCACCTCCGGGATCGACCGCTCGACGGTCCACTCCAGGTCCTGCGGCCAGATGTTGCGCCCGTTGATGATGATCAGGTCCTTCGCCCGCCCGGTCACCACCAGCGTCTCGCCCAGCCGGTAGCCCAGGTCGCCGGTGTCCAGCCACCCGTCCGCCGACAGCACCGCCTCCGTCTCCTCCGGCCGCCCGTCGTACCCCTGCATCAGGCTCACGCCGCGGGCGAAGACCCGCCCCACCCGCCGCTCGCCGAGCACGTCGCCGCCCATGCCGCGTATCTCGATCTCGTGCCCCGGAAGCGCCGTGCCGCACAGCACCACCGTGCGCGTCCGCGACGCCTCCCCCGGCGCCACCGCCACGCCTTCCTGCTCCAGCCGGTCCAGGTCGACCGTGTCCGTCTCCACGCCCCGCCCCGCCGGCGCGAAGCTGATCGCCAGCGTCGCCTCCGCCATGCCGTAGCTCGGCAGGAACGCCTCCTCGCGGAACCCGCACCCGGCGAACGCCCCCGCGAAGCTGGCCAGCGCCGCCGGCCGGATCATGTCCCCGCCGATTCCCGCGACCCGCCACGGCGACAGGTCCAGCTCGCCCACCGCCATCGACCGCTCGCGCCGCGTGCACAGGTCGTAGCCGAAGCTCGGGCTGTACGAGATCGTCCCCCGCCCCTGCGACATCAGCGACAGCCACAGCTGCGGCCTGCGGGCGAAGTCCTGCGTCGCCAGCAGGTCCACCGAGATCTGCCCCGCCAGCGGGCTGAGCAGGAACCCCACCAGCCCCATGTCGTGCGACAGCGGCAGCCAGGACACCGCCCGGTCTCCCGGCCCGACCTGCAGCCCGTGGCGCAGGATCGCCGTCGCGTTGGCCATCAGCGCCTTCTGCTGCACCACCACGCCGAGCGGGAACCGCGTGCTCCCCGACGAGAACTGCAGGTATGCCGTGTCCTCCGGCACAACCTCCGGCAGCGGCGCATCCCACAGCGGCGCCTCGCCCAGCTCTTCCACCGTGGAGCACACCCGCAGCCCAAGCTCGGCCGCCATCGGCGACAGCCACCCGATCAGCGACGCCGGCGCGAACAGGGCCGTCGCGCGAGCCTCCTGCACCAGCCGCCCCACATGCGCCGTGTACGCCTCGCGCCCGCCGAACGCGAACGGCACCGGCAGCGGCGCCGGGATCAGCCCCGCGTACTGGCAGGCGCACAGCACCCGCGCAAAGTCCGGGTGCGTCTCGGCGATGATCGCGACCCGCCCGCCCGGCCGCAGGCCCAGCCCGAGCATGCGCCGCGCCAGCACCAGCGCCTCCTCGCGCAGCACCCGGTAGGGCAGGGCGGTCGTCAGCTCGCCGCGCACCGAATAGAAGTTCAGCCCGCTCTCGCCCTGCGCCGCATAGTCGAGCGCGTCCGGCAGGCTGGCGAACCCTCCCCTGCGCTGCACGCACCCGCTCAGGGTCGGCGTGGGCCCTGGACCATCCGCGACCCCGCGCGACTCGGCATCGCCACCGGCACCCGGGCGGGCGGAGGCCGGGCGAGGGGAGATCCGCCCGGCAGCGACACGGCCGGAGCCGGACCTCGCCGAGCCGGGCGCGGCGACCTCGCCCAGCGATGGCAGGACGATGCGCCCGCCTCGGGCATCCAGGGGCGCGTTCATGCGGCCAGCCTCTTCTCGTACACACGGTAGGTCTTGTAGGCCCGCCCGCCGACCGCCTCGGCCAGGCGGCGCATCGGCAGGTTGTCCTCGAGCACCCACGACATCTCCACGGCCCTGATGCCGCAGGCCAGCGCCTCGCGCCTGAGCGCCTCGACCACGTGCAGCGGCAGCAGCCCGCCCAGCAGGCTGCCCTCGAAGCTGCGCCGCACGCCCATCAGCGGCACCCGCGCGCTCGCGATCCCCGCCACCTTGAGCCGCCACAGCAGCCTGGCCCACCCGAACGGCGCGAGCTTGCCTCCCAGGTCCGCGATCGCCGCGTTCAGGTTCGGCAGGCACAGCCCGAACGCTGCCGCCACCCCGTCCACCTCCGCGAACCACACCAGCCGCTCGTGCAGCAGCGGCTTCATCGCGTGCGCCATGTGGTCGACCTCGGCCGGCGTGAGCGGCACAAACCCCCAGTGCCCGTCCCACCCGTCGTTGAAGATCTCCACGAGCGACGCGACGTCCTTCCTGATATCCGCGCGCCGCATCGGCCGGAGCACCACGTTGGACGGCAGCCCCCGCGCCACGATCGCCGCCGCCGCAGGAGGCAGCGCCGCCGTCGTGTCGCAGAGGTAGGCGTACAGGTCGCGCACCTTGCCATACCCCAGCGCCCGCAGCCGCGCGTCCGCATACGGCGGGTCGTGCGGCATCATCAGCATCGGCGGCGTATCGAACCCCTCGACCAGCAGCCCGCTCTCCTCGTTGATCGACAGGCTGAACGGCCCCTGCACCCGACGCAGCCCCCGCGCCGCCAGCCATCCCTCCGCCGCCGCCAGCAGCGCCGCGAACACCGCGGCGTCGTCGACCGCCACGAGCATCCCGAAATGCCCGACCGGCCCGTCCTCGCCCGGCCGCACGAGCCGGTCCTGCTGCGCGCTGATCCGCCCGACGTCCTCGCCGCCGCGCGTGGCGATCCAGAACGCCGCCTCCGCATGCTCGAAGAACGGGTTGCGCCCCGGCGTCAGCGCGTCCCTGCGCTCCGAGCGCAGCGGCGGCACGTAGCTCGGATCATCGCGATACAGCCGCTCCGGCAGCCGGATGAAACGCTCCAGCTCCGCACGGCCACGCACGGGGAAAACCTTGACGCCCCCCGCCCCGACTCCCGGTGCCCCGGTTACCGGCGCCTCGATCCCCGGTGCCCCGACCCCCCGACCCCCGGGACGCCCAGCCCCGCTGCCGCCCGTCTCCCCGTTGCCTGTCGTGTTGTCGCCCGCCTTGATGGTCCCCGCCTCGACGTCCCCCGTCGTCACGTCCCCGGCCAGCGCGGCCGGCCCGCTCACGTCGCTTTGCCGGCGGGCGGTGGCCGGTCACGCGGTGGCCCGCCCGACAGCTCGGCGACCCAGGGGAATCGCTGCGCCTCGGCCGCGTCGTAGCCGAGGTTGAACACGTGCGGCGAGCGCGGCCGCCCCTTCGGCGACGCCCGATACGTCCCGAACAGCCGGTCCGGCGCGAACGAGGTGATGCCGAAGTTGCCGTGCTCGTCGTGGAAATGATGCGCCAGATGCAGCTCCTTCGCGCGGCGCATCAGCCGCGAGCGCGGCCTGAAGCCCAGGTGCTGCATGCAGTGGCAGAACTCGTACACGCAGGTCACGACGAACCCCGCGCACACCGCCGCCCCCGCGCCCCCGGCCCCGCCGCCGACCACCCAGCCCAGCGGCACCAGCAGCGCCAGGATCGTCGGCACGGTGTTCAGCGGCGAGCCGAACAGCACGTCCATCCTGTGCGGGTCCTGGTGGTGGTCGAAATGAATCCGCTTCCACAGCGGCGCCGTCCAGCGCGAGCGGTACAGCAGCCGGCTGTGCAGAACGAAGCGGTGCAGCCCATACCACACCAGCGGATACGCCATCAGCGTGGCACCCACCGCGGCCAGCGCCCCGAACGGCCCGGCGGCAAAACGCACGGCGCACGCCAAGCTGGCGACGGCGAGGGCGAGATACACATGCACCGCCGGATGGCTGCCATACGCCGCGAGCAGGTCGCGCAGCGTCATGCGACCAAGGTCGAAGCTGCGCCCGTGTTTCCGCCAGCGGGTGTACATAAAGCTCTCCTCAAGCCGTCCATTGCCTCTGCGGGCAAAGACCTGTCAAGGCAGCGCCCGACCCCCACCCCTGGGCGGACCCGCCCCCCGCGTGCTCTAGTACCACCGCACGGAGGCGGAGGCGTTCGACTGGCCTGTTCCCACAACACACGCCGCGCGGCCCTGGCCGGTGCCCTTATCCTAGGCGCAACCCTCGCCCAGGCCCGCGCCGCCGACGAGACCGCGTCGCCCTGCCCCCCGGGCGACACCCCTGCCGGCCAGACCCGACTCCTCGTCACCGTCACCGGCGCGAAGCCCGTCCGTGGCAACATCACGTTCACGCTGTACGGGTCCAACCCCGCCGCCTTCCTGGCCCACCGCGGCAGCATCGCCCTGAGCCGCACCACCCTCGCCTCGACCCAGGCGGAGGCCTGCTTCGCCCTCTCCGCGCCCGGCGCCTACGCGGTCGCCGTCTACCACGACGCCAACGACAACCATCATTTCGACCGAACCCTGATCGGCCTGCCCGCGGAAGGCTACGGCTTCTCCAACAACGTCGTCCCGCTGCTGCTGCCCTCCTTCGCCTCGGCCCGCATCACGGTCCCCGCCGGCGAAAGCCGCATCTCCATCCGCCTGATCTACTGACAAGGAGGCAGGCCCAAGGCCGCATCTCCAGGCACGGCCTCGGCCTCCCCCAAAAGTGCGCTTTTGGAAACGATTAATAAAAGTAACGGGGTTCCAAGGGCCCCTGGTCTTTGGCGGGTCTGGGCAGAGCCCAGCCTTGCTTCCTGGCGCCAGCCCTCACTCCGCCGCCGGCAGCCGCCGCTCGCCCGCGACGCCCATCTCCTCGCCCGCCGCCACGATGATCGCCACCGCCCGGTCCACCTGCGCCGGCGTATGCGCCGCGCTCACGCTGGTGCGCAGCAGCGACTGCCCCCCCGGTGTCGCCGGCGGCAAGGCGAGGTTCACGTACAGCCCCAGGTCCAGCAGCCGGTTCCACATCGAGCAGGCCGTCGCCGGGTCGCCCAGCCGCACCGCCACGATCGGGCTCGCCACCGGCCCCAGCGCGAACCCCGCCGCCGCCAGACCCGCATGCAGCCGCGCCGCGTTCGCCGCGAGCCGCCCGCGCAGCTCCGGCCGCGCCTCCAGCTGCGCCAGCGCCTCCGACACCCCCGCCGTGATCGACGACGGCATCGACGCGCTGAACATGTACGACCGCGACGCCAGCCGAAGGAGCGAGAAATCCTCCAGGTCCGACGCGCAGAACCCCCCCACGCCGCCCAGGCTCTTGCTGAACGTGCCGACCACGAAGTCCACGTCCGCCTCGACCCCGCACGCCTCCGCCAGCCCCCGCCCGCGCTCTCCCAGAACCCCCAGCGAGTGCGCCTCGTCGACCAGCAGATACCCCCCCAGCTCCCGCTTCACCTGCGCGAACTCCGCGAGCGGCGCCACGTCGCCCAGCATCGAGTAGATGCCCTCCGCCACGACCAGCTTGTCCCCCGGCTCGCCCGACAGCAGCCGCAGCCGCCGCGCCAGGTCGTCCGCATCGTTGTGCCGGAAGCGCGTGACCTTCGCCCCGCTCAGCTTCGCCCCGTCGTAGATGCTGGCGTGGCTGTCCGCGTCGAGCAGCAGGTGGTCCTCGCGCCCGCACAGCCCCGACAGCGTCCCCAGGTTCGCCTGATAGCCCGTCGTGAACACCATCGCCTCGCGCCGCCCGAGGAACCGCGCGATCTGCCGCTCCAGCGACGCATGCCCCGCATACGTCCCGTTGGCGATCCGCGACCCCGTCGTCCCCGTGCCCTCGCGGCGCAGCGCCGTCGCCGCCGCCTCGACGCACGCCGGCTCGAACGTCATCCCCAGGTAGTTGTTGGTCCCGAACAGCAGCACGTCCCGCCCGCCCAGCCGCGCCTCGGTCGGCGACACGATCTCGTCGAACACGACGCTGAACGGGTTGCGCCGCGCGCCGCCCAGCTGCGCGAACGCCTGCTTCAGCCCCTGGTACTTCGCCAGCATCGCGCTACGCCCCCGACCGCGCCGGCGCCGCGCGCAGCACGCCCGCCAGGTCGCCGATGGTGTGGATCTCGGCCAGGCTGTCCAGCGGCACGATCGTGTCGAACCGCGTCTCCAGCGCCATGATGAAGTCCATCACCGCCAGCGAATCCAGCCGCAGGTCGCGCACGATGCTGGTCTGCGGCCCCACCGTCCGGTCCACGCCCGCCGGGATGCCCTCCAGAGAGCCCACGACCGCCTGGATGCCCGCCAGAACCTCGTCCTCAGACAGCGTCAACACCGGTCTCCCTGGCCGGGAGACCGGCATGACGGTGATGTGGGTGCGGCGCGGCCATGTTCGACTCCGGGGCAGGCAGGCCCCCGGTTATGCGGCCCGCCACCCGCCGCGGCAAGCGCACCACGCCGCAGGGCAGGGCAGGGGCCCCGCCAGCGAAGGCCAGGGCTCTGCCCTGGACCCGGCCTCCATGAAGGCAGGCGCTGCACGACGCGGCACCTCGACAGATACCAGGTTTCCGAAGGCTCCGCCTTCGGCGAGGTCCCCGCCTTCAAGCACTGGGGGACAGAGCCCCTGGCCTTCCTTGATCTTGCCAGCCCCCCGTCTTTGCGCCACCAACCCCCGCCACACAGCGGGACCCCCGGCCATGAGCCTCCTCCAGGCCTTCGCGATCGCCGTCCTGCAGGGCGCCACCGAGCTGTTCCCCGTCAGCAGCCTCGGCCACGCCGTCCTGCTCCCCGCCCTGCTGAACTGGCACCTCGACCAGGCCGGCGAGGCCTTCCTCCCCTTCCTCGTCATGCTCCACCTCGGCACCGCAGCCGCCCTCCTGCTCTACTTCTGGCGTGACTGGTGGGCGCTCGCCGCCGGCGTCCTCGGCCTCTCCACCCCCCACGCCGCCGCCGAAAGCCGCCGCGTCCTCGGCCTCATCGTCATCGCCACCATCCCCGCCGCCCTCCTCGGCGCCCTCCTCGAGCACCAGCTCCGCCGCCTGTTCGGCACCCCCGCCGTCATCGCCGGCGTCCTCGCCGCCAACGGCGTCCTCCTCCTCGCCGCCGAACGCATCCGCGCCCGCGCCACCGCCGCCCCCCAGCGCCCGCTCTCCTCCCTGCGCGTCCTCGACGCCCTGGCCATCGGCGCCTGGCAGTGCCTCGCCCTCATCCCCGGCTTCTCCCGCTCCGGCGCCACCATCACCGGCGCCCTCCTGCGCGGCCTCCACCACGAGGGCGCCGCCCACTTCTCCTTCCTGATCGCCACGCCCATCATCCTCGGCGCCACCGTCCTCGAGGTCCCCCACCTCCTGCGCGCCGACATGCCCCCCGGCACCCTCCAGCTCAGCCTGCTCGCCGCCGCCGTCGCCGGCATCACCGCCTGGCTCAGCACCGCCTTCCTGATGCGCTGGTTCCGCGACAACGACCGCTGGGCGCTCGACCCCTTCGCCTGGTACTGCATCGCCGCCGGCCTCGGCAGCCTCGCCTACCTGACCCTTGCCTAAAGCAAGCAAGGTTGAGGCTCTGCCTCAAACTCCGCCAAAGGCAAGCCTTTGGAATCCATCTCTTAAGTCATGGGATCAAAGGGTCCTCGGACCCTTTGCGGGTCCAGGGCAGAGCCCTGGCCTTCCTTCCTGGAGCCCCCCGATGCGCCCCGCCCTCCTCGCCGCCGCCCTCCTCCTCGCCGCCGCAGGCCCCCCGCCCCCCGCCGCCCGCCCCGTCTCGCGCGCCGACCTCCCCTGGTGGTCCGCCCGCCTCGCCGCCAAGGCCCAGGCCCTCCACGACGGCCCCGTCGACCTCGTCTGGTACGGCGACAGCATCACCCAGGACTGGGAGCAGTCCGGCCCCGAGCCCTGGCGCGACTTCGCCCCCACGTGGCAGCGCTTCTACGGCGACCGCCACGCCCTGAACCTCGGGTTCAAGGGCGACGCCACCGCCCACCTCCTCTGGCGCATCGAGCACGGCGAGGCCGACGGCATCTCCCCTCGCGCCGCCGTCGTCCTCATCGGCGCCAACAACTTCGGCCACCTGCACTGGTCCGCGGCCGACACCCTCCTCGGCATCGACGCGGTCGTGGCCGCCCTGCACGCCCACCTGCCGCGCACGCACCTGGTCCTGCTCGGCGTCCTCCCCAGCATCCGCAACCCCTACGTCGACGCCAGCACCGCTGCGGTGAACGCGGCGCTCGCCACCCGCTACGCCCGAGACCCGCTGCTCACCTACGTCGACGCCGCCAGCGCCGTGGCCCCGTCCGGCCGCCCCGAGCCCTCCGCCTTCCTCGACGGCCAGCTCACGCCGCCCGACCCGCCGCTGCACCCCACCGCGCAGGCCCAGGCCCGCATCGCCGCCCTGATCGAGCCCGCCGTCGCCCAGGCCATGGGCGACCGCGTCCACCGCTGAGACAGCAAGGTTGAGGCTCTGCTTCAAGCTCCGCCAAAGGCAAGCCTTTGGAATCCGACACTGAAGGGAAGGGGATCCAAGGACCCCAGGTCCTTGGCGGGTCCGGGCAGAGCCCGGCCTTGCTGTCTCCTGCCACATCACGCCCCCGATCCGCCGAGCCTCGCCCCGCATCACCCCCGCCGGCACCCGCACGCCCCTCCCCGGCAGTGGCGTGCCCCGACGCACCGCGGCCTAATACGGAAACCCTGGACAGGTGCGTTACCGGAACGGTACAGAGGCGTTTCGAAATAGGCTCCGGTCGGAATGCCGGTCCGCCCGAACTCGCCCGCCCCGCAGCCGGCTCGCGGACACCCCGCCGGATCATGCCCCGGGCGGGCGGACCATCCCGGCATCGCGGGGCCCCGACCGGCTGCCTGCTCCTGAACCGTCCCGACCCACGACGCGGAGCCCTGCGATGTCCGACGCGATCCCGAACACCGTCCCCAGGGTCGGCCGCTCCTTCTACCTCGTCATGTCCCTGGTCCTGGCGGCGATCGTCACCTACGGCTTCTCGCACACCGTCCCCGGCGACTTCGCGGACCCCGGCCTGCCGCCGCTGCTCTGGCTCCACGCCGCCGTCTTCGTCGCCTGGGTGCTGCTGTTCGTGGCGCAGCCGTCCTTCGTCGCCAGGGGATCCATCGCGCTCCACCGCAGGCTGGGCTGGATCGGCGCGGGGCTTGCCGCGGCGATGGTGGCGATGGGCGGCATGGCGATCCTGTTCGCCCTGCGCGCCGACACGATCCCGCCGTTCTACCCGCACGGCCTGTTCCTGACGCGCGGCGTGATCGGCCTCGCCGTGTTCGCCGGGCTGGTCGCGGCGGGCGTGGCGCAGCGCCGGCGCGCCGAATGGCACAAGCGCCTGATGCTGTGCGCCGCCATCGTGGTCATCCTGCCCGGGCTCGAGCGTGCCCTGCCGATCCCCCTGATCGGCCCGGCATGGCCGTTCGTCGTGGACGGCCTGGCCGTGCTGATCGCGCTCGCCGGACCGGCCTGCGACCTGGTCGTGCGCCGCCGCATCCACCCCGCCTACCTCTGGGGCGTCGGCACGATCGTCGCCGGACAGGGGCTGGTCGACGCGCTGGCCCCGTCGCCCCTGGCAACCTCGGCGCTCCGGATGCTCGGCACCGGCTGACCCGCCCGATCCCGACACGCGGGCCCGCCGCCGCCATGGACGACCGCACCCACCGCTGACGCCCGACCAGGGCTCCGGCCTGCGCGCGACCTCCAGCGAACCCGCGGCGGCCCCGCGCGCTACGCCCCCATGACCGACCCCACCGCCGCGCGAGCCGAAACCGCCTCCGCCTTCTCCGCCGCCGTCAAAACGTTCGACCGCGCCGCGCCGGTCTGGATCCTGGGCCACAACGACGCCGACGGCCTGTCCGCCACCGCCCTGTTCGCCCGCGCCTTCTCCGCCGCCGGCTGGACGGTGCGCACCCGCGTCGTCGGCCGCGGCGAAAGTCCCTGGTCGGACGCCATGCGCGCCGAGCTGTCCGGCGAGCGGGCGGGCGGGGTCGTCGTCACCGACCTGGGCGTGCGCGACTCGCTGCCGATGCCCGGCGTGCCCACCGTCGTGGTCGACCACCACATCCCCGGCGCGCCGCCGCCCGGCGCCACGGTGATCAGCGGCCACGGCCAGGACCCGATCCCGACCTCTTCCCTGCTGGCGTTCTGGTGCGCCGGCGCACTCGCGGACGCGGAGCCCTGGCTGTGGCTGGCGGCCGTCGGCCTGATCGGCGACATGGCCGAGAAGGCCGGCTTCCCCGAGATGGCCGCTGCGCGCCGCTTCGGCGTCACCGCGCTGCGCGAGACGGCCGCCCTGGTGAACGCCCCGCGCCGCAGCGCCTCCGGCGACGCCGCCCCCGCGCTGTCGCTCCTGATGGCCGCGGACGGCCCGAAGGACGTGCTGTCGCCCGACCGCCCCGAGGCCGCCGCCGTGCTGGCCGCGCGCGCCCAGGTGCGCGCGGAGCTGGAGGCCGCGCGCCGCGTCGCCCCGGTGGTGCGCGGCGAGGTGGCGCTGATCCGCTTCGCCTCGCCCACCCAGATCCACCCGCTGATCGCCCAGCAGTGGCGCGGCCGCCTGCCCGACAAGATCGTGATGGCCGCCAACACCGCCTACCGCCCGGGCTGGGTGCACTTCGCCGTCCGCTCCGCCGCCGACCGCGACCTGGTGGCCTTCCTCGCCGACCACCGACCGCCCGGCGCCGACGAGATGTACGGCTCCGGCCACCGCCAGGCCACCGGCGGCGCGCTGCGCCCGTCGGACTGGAATGCCTTCGTCACCGGCCTGGGCTTCGGCGCCTCAGCCGCCGTGCCCGATGTCGCCGTGCCCGACCCTGCCGTACCCCGCGTCGCCGCGCCGGACGCGGGGGCCGCGGCATGAGCGGCGCCGCGCTGCGCCTCGGCTTCCCCGTCAAGGTGATGGGCGTGCCCGGCCTCAAGAGCAACGACACCCGGCGCTGGCAGCAGAACCCGCACCTGAGGACGTCGCTGGAATGCATTGACGCCATCCTCGACTACCTCGCCAAGCGCCGCATCCCGATGTACCGCATGTCCTCCGAGCTCGCCCCCTACGCCACCCACCCCGACATGCCGCAGTTCCACGCCATGGTGGCCGAAAGCGCCCCGGAGCTGGCCGCCGTCGGCCGCAAGGCGCGCGAGCTGGACATCCGCCTGTCGTTCCACCCCTCGCAGTACGTGCTGCTCAACAGCCCCGACCCCGCCCTGACGAAGAAGAGCATCTGGGACCTGGCCTCGCAGGCGGAGATGCTCGACCGCATGGAGCTGGGCCCGGAAGCGGTGATGGTGACCCACGTCGGCGGTGCCTACGGCGACGTGGAAGGCTCGCGCGCCCGCTGGGTCGAGACCTGGTCCACGCTGCCCGAGCACGTCCGCCGCCGCTTGGTGCTGGAGCACGACGACATCCGCTTCTCCGCCGCCGACGTGCTGTGGGTGCACGAGCACACCGGCGTCCGGCTGATCTTCGACTACCAGCACCACTGGTGCCTCAATCCGCAGCACCTCGACACCATCGACGTGCTGCGCCGCATCCTCGCCACCTGGCCGGACGGGGTGCGCCCGAAGATCCACTTCTCCTCGCCCCGCACCGAGCTGCGCGAGCTGACCAAGACCGACCGCAAGACCCGTAAGAAGACGAAGACCCTGCGCCCTCCGGTCTGGACCGGCCACGCCGACTTCACCAACCCGTTCGAGTTCGCACGCTTCATGCGCGACGCGGCCGGCCTGGAGTTCGACATCATGCTGGAAGGCAAGTCCAAGGACATCTCCCTGCTCAAGCTGCGCCCCGACCTGCTCCGCTACGCCCCCGACGTCGCCGCCCGCTTCGGCGTGTTCCCCGCAGAGGCCGCGGCCCTCGACGCGGAAGCCGACGCCCTGGAAACCATCCACGACCCCGCCGACGACCCGGACGTGGACGAGGGCAACCAGGGCTCGTGACGAGCATAGAACCAGCTTGCTGATACAGGAAGGCAAGCAAGAACCTTCTTTTTTTGGAGAGAAAGAAGCAAAAAGACTTTGCTCATGAGGTCACGGACACGCGGCTGGTCCTGAATCCTTAAGGATAGAAGTTCTTTGGTTCTTTCTTTCAAGAAAGAACACGCTTCTTTCTTGCTGCGGTGCGGAGAACCCGGCCCGGCAGGGCCATCACGGCCCCCGGGCGCCCCGCGTCCCCCCTCACCCCCCCAGCCACATCACGTCCCCGATCCTGCGCGCCCCCCCCGCGATCATCGCCAGCCGGTCGAACCCCACCGCGATCCCGCTGCACGCCGGCATCCCGTGCCCCATCGCCGCCAGCAGCCCCTCGTCCATCGGCCACTCCCCCCCGCCCAGCGCCCGCCGCCGCGCCCGGTCCACCTCGAACCGAGCCCTCTGCTCCCCCGCGTCCGTCAGCTCCTCGAACGCGTTGCCCAGCTCCACCCCGCACACGAACAGCTCGAACCGCAGCGCCGCCCTCGGGTCCCCCGGATCGCGCCGCGCCAGCGCCGCCTGCTCCGCCGGCCAGTGCGTCAGGAAGGTCGGCCTGTCGCGCCCTAGATGCGGCTCCACCCGCTCCAGCATCAGCCGGAAGAACAGGTCCTCCCACCCCTCCCCATCCCGCAACAAAACCCCCGCCTGCGCCGCAAGCGCCCCCGCGTCCCCCGCCGTCCCCAGCACGTCCGCCCCCACGTGCCGCGCGAACGCGTCGGCCACGCTCACCCGCTCGAACGAGTCCAGGAACGTCCTCGCCCCCCGCATCTCCACCACCGGAGGCAGCACCGCGCGCAGGAACGCCTCGACCTCGTCCATCAGCTCCGCCAGCGACGCCCCCGGCCGGTACCACTCCAGCATCGTGAACTCCGCCGAGTGCAGCGGCGCGTCCTCGCCCATCGCCTCCCCGTTGCGCCAAACCCGCGCCATCTGGAACACCGGCCCCGCGCCCGCCACCAGCAGCCTCTTCATCGCGAACTCCGGGCTGGTGTGCAGCCATAAAGCCTCGCGCCCCCCGTCCGGCGCCTCGCGCGCGGTCTCGAACGGCCGCAGATGCACCTCCTCGCCCGGCGTGCGCACCGCATACGGCGTCTCGACCTCGGTGTAGCCGCTCGCCTCGAAGAACCGCCGCGTCGCCCGCACCAGCTCCCCGCGCCGCCGCAGGAACGGCAGCCGGTCGGCCAGCGAGTCCGGATGCCAGGTCTCCATGCGTCCCCCGAAAGCAAGCGCTGGGCTCTGCCCAGACCCGCCAGGGGCGAGCCGCCCCTGGACCGGCCTCACTT
>CAXSFE010000033.1:0-32098 GCA_964236585.1 uncultured Acetobacteraceae bacterium | reverse complement strand
TGCCGGCCGCCCGCGAGCCGCTGTCGCGGGCGACGCCGCTGGAGCCGCTGTCGCGCCGTGGCACGCCGGTGCGGTTCCAGCCGGGCAGCGCGGCGCTGCTGCCGGACCAGGCCGGGGTGCTGCGCGCGCTGGCGGGGCGGCGCGGGGCGGCGCCGGTGGCGGTCACCGGGTATGGCGACGCCGGCGCGGACACGCCGGACGCGCAGTCCGAGGCGCTGTCGCTCGGGCTGCAGCGGGCGCAGGCGATGTCGGCGGTGCTGGGCACGTACGGCGTGCCGGCGGGCGCGATCCGCATCGCCGCGGAAGCCTTCGGTCGCGGCGGCACGGTGCGGCTGATACACTGAGACGCGCCCCGTCCTGCCGAGACCGGCCCTGCCGGGCGACCCGTTCCTCCTGCTGTCGAGCGTGCCATGACCGACGAGTTCCACCGCATCCGCCGCCTGCCGCCCTACGTGTTCGCGGAGGTCAACAAGGCCAAGGCCGGCGCCCGCTCGCGCGGCGAGGACATCATCGACCTGGGGATGGGCAACCCGGACAGCCCGACTCCGCCGCACATCGTCGCCAAGCTGGTCGAGACCGTGGCCGACCCGCGCTCCCACGGCTACTCGGTGAGCCGGGGCATCCCCGGGCTGCGGCGCGCGCTGGCCGGCTACTACGCGCGGCGCTTCGACGTGGGGCTCGACCCGGAGACCGAGGTGATCGCCACCATCGGCAGCAAGGAGGGGCTCGCGAACCTCGCGTCCGCGATCACCAGCCCGGGCGACACGATCCTGGTACCGAACCCGTCGTACCCGATCCACCAGTTCGGCTTCGTGATCGCGGGCGCCTCGGTGCGCTCGATCCCGGCCGAGCCGGGGGAGGACATGCTGCGCGCCCTGGATCGGGCGGTGCGGCACTCGGTGCCCAAGCCCACGGCGCTGATCGTGAACTTCCCGTCCAACCCGACGGCGTTCCTCGCGGACCTCGACTTCTACAAGGAGGTCGTGGCCTTCGCGCGACGCGAGGGCATCTGGATCCTGTCGGACCTGGCCTATGCCGAGATCTACTTCGGCGACCGGGTGCCGCCGTCGATCCTGCAGGTCGAGGGGGCGAGGGACATCGCCGTCGAGTTCACGTCCATGTCCAAGACCTACTCGATGGCGGGGTGGCGGATCGGCTTCGCGGCGGGCAACGCGCGGCTGATCGAGGCGCTGGCGCGGATGAAGTCCTACCTGGACTACGGGGCGTTCACGCCGATCCAGGTGGCGGCGGTGGCGGCGCTGAACGGGCCGCAGGACTGCGTGGAGGACATGCGCACGCTGTACCGCGAGCGGCGCGACGTGCTAATCCGCGGGCTGTCCGCGGCCGGGTGGGACGTGCCGTCGCCGGAAGGGTCGATGTTCGCGTGGGCGCCGATCCCGCCGCGCTACGCGCACCTCGGCAGCGTGGCGTTCTCCAAGCTGCTGCTCTCGCGTGCGCAGGTGGCGGTGGCGCCGGGGCTGGGCTTCGGCGAGCACGGCGAGGGGTTCGTGCGCATCGGGCTGGTGGAGAACACGCAGCGGCTGCGCCAGGCGACGCGCAACATCCGGGCGTTCCTGCAGGCGGACAGTGCCGTCGCGATGCCCAGCTTCGAGGCGGCGAAGTGAGGAAGGTCGGGGCGCTGCCCCGAACCCCGCCAAGGAAAGCCCCTTGGATGGCTTCACTTAAGTTGTGCCGGTCCAGGGGCGGCTCGCCCCTGGCGGGTCTGGGCAGAGCCCAGGCTTGCTTCCTGTGACGCTTCGCGTGGGCGTGGCCGGCCTCGGCACGGTGGGTGGCGGCGTGCTGCGGCTGCTGCGCGACAACGCGGCGCTGGTGGAGGCGCGGGCAGGGCAGCCGGTCGTGGTGACGGCGGTGTCAGCGCGCGAGCGGGGGCGGGACCGGGGCGTGTCGCTGGACGGCGTGCGGTGGCACGAGGATGCGGGGGCGCTGGCAGAGGACCCGGACGTCGACGTGGTGGTGGAGCTGATCGGCGGCTCGGAGGGCGCGGGGCGGGCGCTGGTGGAGGCATCGCTGCGGGCGGGGCGGCCGGTGGTGACGGCGAACAAGGCGCTGCTGGCGGTGCACGGGGCGGAGCTTGCGGCGCTGGCCGAGCGGGCGGGGGTGATGCTGGGCTTCGAGGCGGCGGTGGCGGGGGGCATCCCCGTGATCAAGGCGCTGCGCGAGGGGCTGGCGGGGAACCGGATCGAGCGGGTGGCGGGCATCCTGAACGGGACCTGCAACTACATCCTGACGACGATGCGCGAGAGCGGGCGCGACTTTGCCGAGGTGCTCGGGGAGGCGCAGGCGCTGGGGTATGCGGAGGCGGACCCGTCGTTCGACGTCGACGGCGTGGACGCGGCGCACAAGCTGGCGATCCTGGCGGCGCTGGCGTTCGGGCGGCCGGTGGCGTTCGACGAGCTGCACGTGGAGGGGATCCGGGCGGTCTCGGCGCTCGACATCGCGTTCGCGGAGGAGCTGGGGTTCCGGATCAAGCTGCTGGGGATCGCGCAGCGGGGGGAGGCGGGCGTGCTGGCGCGGGTGCACCCGTGCATGGTGGCGCGCGACGCCTCGCTGGCGCGGGTGGAGGGCGTGTTCAACGCGGTGGTCGCCGAGGGGGACTTCGTCGGGCGGCTGATGCTGGAGGGGCGCGGCGCCGGGGCGGGGCCGACGGCGTCGGCGGTGGTGGCGGACCTGGTGGACCTGGCGCGGGGGCGGGTGGTGCCGGTGTGGGGGGTGGCGTCGGGCGCGCTGTCGCACAGCCCGGCGGCGCCGATGGCGGACCGGGTGGGGGCGTTCTACCTGCGGCTGATGGTGCGCGACCGGCCGGGGGTGATCGCGGACGTGGCCGCGGCGCTGCGCGACCACGACGTGTCGGTGGCGAGCATGCTGCAGCACGGACGAGGGTCCGCGGAGCACGGACGGGGGTCCGGGGAGGTGACGGGCGAGTCGGTGGCGATGGTGCTGGTCACGCACGAGACGCGTGAGCGCGACATGGCGGCGGCGCTGGGGGACGTGGCGGGGCTCGACGCGGTGCTGGAGCCGCCGGTGCTGATCCGGATCGAGGCGGGGTAGGCGGGTTCGGCGCGGGGCGACCGGGTTCGTCCTGCATGGCACGGCGAGGCGGGCGCTTGCGGGACGGATTTCTGTCCTGCGCGGAAGGACGCAGGCTGTCGATTTCGTCACACGTTGCGTCTTTGCGTCACGCCTGGCGTGACAGATCTGCGCCATTGCGTGACGCCTGGCGTGACAGATCGGCGGATTCCGTCACGCCTTCCGTGACGGAATCGGTGTGTTTTCGTCACGGGAGGCGTGACAACAGACGGCGAAATTGTGGCGAAGTCCTGCGCGGCAGGACGGATTTGCGGTGTGGCGCCGTGTCGGCGGCGGCTGGTACCGGGTGCGCCGGGGTCCGGGGGGCGGCCTCGCCTCCCGGCCTTGCCTTTGCTTTGGGTTGGCGCGTGCGGCGATTGCGGCGTATGGGCGAGGGCGGGTTCGGGAAGGACGGCGGGATGAGCGACACGGCGAAGGGCTACCAGGCGGGCGACCGCAACCTCGCGCTGGACCTGGTCCGTGTGGTGGAGGCGGCGGCGCTGGCGGCGTCGCACTGGATGGGGCGGGGGCAGAAGAACGAGGCGGACGGCGCCGCGGTGGAGGCGATGCGGCGCGCGTTCGACACGGTCGAGATCGACGGCACCGTGGTGATCGGCGAGGGCGAGATGGACGAGGCGCCGATGCTCTACGTCGGCGAGAAGGTGGGTGCGGGCGGGCCTGCGATGGACATCGCGGTCGATCCGCTGGAGGGCACGACGCTGACCGCCAAAGGCGGGCCGAACGCGATCACGACGGTGGCGCTGGCCAGCCGGGGCAACTTCCTGAACGCGCCCGACATCTACATGGACAAGATCGCGGTGGGCGGGGGGCTGCCCGAGGGGGTGGTCGAGCTGGACGCGCCCGTCGAGGTGAACCTGCGCAACCTGGCGCGGGCGAGGAAGCGCGAGATCGGCGACCTGGTGGTGTGCACGCTGGACCGCGAGCGGCACGAGGAGCTGATCGCGCGGTGCCGGGCGGCGGGGGCGCGGATCATCCTGCTCTCGGACGGGGACGTGGCGGGGGTGATCGCGACCGCGCAGCCGGAGAGCGGGGTCGACCTGTACGTGGGGTCGGGCGGGGCGCCGGAGGGAGTGCTGTCGGCTGCCGCACTTCGTTGCGTGGGCGGACAGATGCAGGGCCGCCTGATGTTCGAGGATGCAGGGCAGGTCGAGCGGGCGCGGGCGATGGGGATCACCGACCCGTCGCGGATCTACGGGATCACGGACATGGCGAAGGGCGACGTGATGTTCGCGGCGACCGGGGTGACGTCGGGCGCGATGCTGCGCGGCGTGCGGCGCTACGGGCACGGGGCGACGACGCACTCGATCGTCATGCGGTCCAAGTCGGGGACGGTGCGGATGATCGAGGCGCAGCACAACTTCGACACCAAGACGTGGGCGGCGGCGACCTGAGGAAGCAAGGCCAGGGCTCTGCCCTGGACCCGCCAGGGCGAGCCGCCCTGGACCGGCCTCCGTTAAGGCACGCTCACCGGCGGCGCCACTGCCCTTCGTCACGCCGGTCCAGGGGCGGCTCGCCCCTGGCGGGTCCGGGCAGAGCCCGGCCTTGCTTCGTGCTGAGCGCCCTGGAGCGGCTGAGCCTGACGGGCCGGCGCTGGGAGTGGCGCGAGGCGGAGGACCGGCTGGGGCTGGCGCTGTCGCAGCGGCTGGGGGTGCCGGAGCTGGTGGGGCGGCTGCTGGCGGGGCGCGGGGTCGGCGTCGAGGGGGCGGCGGACTTCCTGGAGCCGACGCTGCGCGCGCTGCTGCCGGACCCTTCGGTGCTGGCCGACATGGATACGGCGGCGGAACGGCTGGCGCGGGCGGTACGGCACAGCGAGAGCGTGGCGGTGTTCGGCGACTACGACGTGGACGGGGCGTGCTCGGCGGCGATCATGGCGCTGCTGCTGAGGCGGCTGGGGTGCGGGGTGAGGACGCACGTGCCGGACCGGCTGCTGGAGGGGTACGGGCCGAACGCGGGGGCGCTGCGGGGGCTGGCGGCGGCGGGGGCGACGCTGATCGTGTGCGTGGACTGCGGGACGGCGGCGGGCGACATCCTGGACAGCGTCGCGGGGCTGGCCGACGTGGTCGTGCTGGACCACCACAAGTTCGAGGGCGGGCTGCCCCGGGTGGTGGCGACGGTGAACCCGAACCGGCCGGACGACCGCTCTGGGCTGGGGGGGCTGTGTGCTGCGGCGATCGCGTTCCTGGCGGCGGTGGCGACGGTGCGGGTGCTCCGGCGGGAGGGGTTCTTCGGGGCGGGCGTGGGCCCGGACCTGATGGGGCTGCTCGACCTCGTGGCGCTGGCGACGGTGTGCGACGTGATGCCGCTGGCCGGGCTGAACCGGGCGCTGGTGACGCAGGGGCTGCGCGTGATGGGCAGGCGGGCGCGGCCGGGGGTGGCGGCGCTGCTGGCGGTGGCGGGGGGGCACGAGGCGCCGAGCGCGTTCACCTGCGGCTTCGCGCTGGGGCCGAGGATCAACGCGGCGGGGCGGATCGGCGAGGCGGGGCTGGGGCTGGCGCTGCTGCTGTGCGAGGACGCGGCGGAGGCGGCGGCGATCGCGGCCAGGCTCGACGGGGTGAACCGGGAGCGGCAGGGCGTGGAGGCGTCGATGCACGACGCGGCGATGGCGGCGGGCGAGGCGCAGGTCGCGGCCGGGCACGCGTCGATCCTGGTTGTGCAGGCGGGATGGCATCCGGGGGTCGTGGGGATCATGGCGGGGCGGCTGAAGGAGCGTTTCAACCGGCCGGCGTGCGTGGGGGGGATCGTGGACGGGCCGGGCGGGGCGGTGGTGAAGGGGTCGGGGCGGTCGGTGCCGGGGCTCGACATCGGGGCGGCGGTGATCGCGGCGCGCCAGGCGGGGCTGCTGCTGACCAGCGGGGGGCACGCGATGGCGGCGGGGTTCAACTGCGCGCCGGACGGGGTGGGGGCGTTCCACGCCTTCCTGGACGCGCGGCTGGCGGGGGCTTCGGCGCTGCCGGCGGCGGCGGCGCTGGTCGTGGAGGCGCGGGTGTCGGTGGCGGGGGCGACGCTGGGGCTGGCGCGCGAGGTCGGGCGGCTGGCGCCGTTCGGGATGGGCAACGAGGAGCCGGTGATCGTGCTGCCGCGCGCGCGGGTGGTGCGCGCGGACCGCTGCGGGAAGGACGGCACGGCGCTGCGGGTGCTGGTCGAGGGCGAGGGCGGCGGCGGGCGGCTGCGGGCGATGCTGTTCCGGGCGCGGGAGGGGTCGCGGGAGGGGGCGCTGGCGCGGGTGCTGGAGGGGCGCGGGGGCGAGCCGGTGCAGCTCGCGGGGCACCTGCGGGCGGAGCGCTGGCAGGGGGAGGAGCGGGTAGGGTTCATGATCGTGGACGCGGCGGGGGCGTGAGGGCGCGCCGGTGTGTTCGCCCGTCCGGCTTCGCCCGCCTTGATTCGGGGGCGGGGGTCGGCTACCCCACAGGACGCCGGCGCCTGCGTCCCGTTCGTCTAGAGGCCCAGGACACTGCCCTTTCACGGCGGCGACACGGGTTCGAATCCCGTACGGGATGCCAACGCACCTGATCCGGCTGTTGCTGACGGACATCGTTTGAACGGCGAGATCGGCTGCTCCGTCGGCACGCAAGGTCGGGCCTTGCCTCCGCTGGCCAATCCAGCGGCCCAGGCGGGCCATCGGAACCTTTGGCCGGCTGTACCCGGACCGGCCCCTGCTTCAAGGCGGGGCGAGTCGCCCCAGACCGGCATTGTCCAAGGGATGCGTTCCGAGGGCGCAGCTTTTGGCGGTGTGCCCGCTTCCGGGCATGCGGCAGAGCCCCTGGCCTTGCCTGCCTTGGGCCGCACCCTGTGACAGCCAGCGACGCCGCTCGTGCCGGCAGGCCGGGTGGCGCTGTTCCCGTTCGGGGGCAGGGCTGACGCCGCGGCGCAGGCGAGCGGTCTCGGGCCCGCGTCGCTACAGGGCGCGACGGACGGCCTGTGTCGTTGCAGGCGGTGCCGTGGAGGGCCTGGCCCGTGGCCCGGAGCCTACCGGCCCGGTGTGTCGCCCCCTGCCGCTGCGCGGCGGATGGTCCCGGCCACTGGGACAATCTCGATTTCCATGGGACGATGCCGCCCGGATGTGCCGACTGGGAGCTGCCATGGCTGTTGCCTGCCTCTGCGACCTTGAGTGCCGCGCGGGCGGACCGGGCCTGTCCACCCTGGTGTCGGGCTGGTCGGATCCCGAGCCCGACTTCGTCTGGGCGCTGGGCCTGCGCAGCCGGATCCTGGTCGACGTGCCCGCCGAGCATCCGTCCTACCTCCTGGTCCTGTCGATCAAGGCCGTCGACCAGGAGCAGACGGTCTCGTTCTGGGCCTGCGGGCATTTCATCCAGACCTCTCCGGCGAAGGATCTGTCCAGCGTCTCCATCCTGGTTCCGCGCGAGCTGGTCGTGGACGGGCGCATCGACCTGACGTTGGCCCACCATGACGGGGTGAAGGTGTCCAAGGCCTACGGCGGGGACGACCAGCGCGTGCTGTCCGTGGCCGTCAGCAGGCTCACGCTGTACGGGACGGATCAGGTGGTCGCGGGATACGCCACCAGCCCGAGCGACCGGCTCGCGCTGAAGTCGCTGTTCGACGGCTTCCACAGCCTGGGGAACAACTGCGAGTTCGGCTTCTGCCAGAGGCGGTTCGGCTCCGAGCAGCTGCACTTCCTCAAGTTCGCCGGCATCAGCCTGCCGCGGCTGACCCTGGGCCTGGCCAGCGGCTTCCAGGACCTGGGCACGCGCGAGTGCATCTCCTACTGGCTGGACGGGGCGCAGGACGGTCCGGAGGAGGCGCTGGAGTACATGATCCGGCACAGCCTCTACGGGCTCAACTCCCACTCGTTCCGCCGGCGCGGCAGCATGAGCGGCGAGGCGTTCATCACCCAGACGCAGCAGCGCCTGGAGTTCCTGCAGCGCAAGTTCGTCGAGGACCTCGAGGACGCGGACAGGATCTACGTGCTCAAGCGCGAGGCCCCGCTGTCGCTGCAGGAGGTCATGCCGGTCTGGACCACCCTGCGCAACTACGGCGACAACACGCTGCTCTACGTGGTCAAGGCGACGGGCGAGCGGACGCCCGGCACCGTGGAGCGCAAGGCGCCCGGCCTGCTGTGCGGCTACATCGACACCTTCGTGCCGCCCCACGACATCAACGACATCTCCGAGCACTGCTGGATCAGCATCTGCCGCAAGGCGCATCACCTGTGGCGGCAGGAAAGAGACGGCGCGGCCTGAGCGGGGCGGGCGCGAAGGACCGGTCACCGTCGGTGCGGCCGGCCACGAGCCGGACAGGTCGAGCTTCGCTTCGGAGGGCGCTGCTCTGCCTGTGGTTCCTGACACTGGCCTGTCAGCAAGCAAGGCTGGGCCCTGCCCAGACCCGCCAGGGGCGAGGCGCCCCTGGACCGGGGGTACGCCATAGAACGGGCAGGAAAGCACGGTTTATGGCACGGACCGGGAACACCTACGCCGTGCCTACGACCGGGTTTGGTGGAAAGCTGACAGTCCGCTTCGACAGGGGAGCTGGTGGAAGTGGACACAAGACAGTTGTCCAGTCCGGCCAGGGCCAACGATCCGTGATGTCGCTGCGGCCGCGCCTGCGCCCTGTTGACAGGCTGATCCGCCCTAGCAAGAATGATCATTCATTCATGCTGGAGGCCATGCCGATGTCCGGAACGCGTCGATCCGAACGCCTCGACGGCCAGACGGCCCTCGTGACCGGGGCCTCGAGCGGGATCGGCGCCGACCTTGCCCGCGTCCTCGCGCGCCTTGGTGCCTCCGTCATCCTCGTGGCCCGCCGCGCCGAGGCGCTGGAACGCCTGGCGGCCGAGATCGCGCCCGGCCTGGCCGTCGTCCGGTCCGTCGACCTGGCCGACGAGACCGCACGCCTCGCCCTGCAGCCCGATCTCGCGGGAGTCGACATCCTCGTCAACAATGCCGGCTTCGGCGTCTACGGCCCGTTCGCCGAAACCGACTGGGACGGCGTCCGCCGGATGCAGGAGGTCGACGTCGTCGCGCTGATGCACCTGACGCATCTGGCGCTGCCCGGCATGCTGTCCCGTCGCCGGGGGAGGGTGCTGAACGTGGCCTCCATCGCCGGCTTCCAGCCGACGCCGCTCTACGCCGCCTACGGTGCCGGCAAGGCGCAGGTCGTCTCCTTCGGCATGGGCCTCAACCACGAGCTGCGCGGCTCCGGCGTCACCTGCACCACCCTGTGCCCGGGCGTCACCGCGACCGAGTTCTTCGACGTCGCCCGCCAGCCGATGAACCGGTTCCAGCGCAGGAGCGTCATGTCGAGCCAGGCCGTCGCCGAGATCGGCATCAAGGCCTGCCTCGCCGGCCTTCCCGTCGCGGTGGCCGGCCGGCTGAACGCGGTCACGGCGAGCCTGGGTCGGCTCTTTCCGCTCTCGCTGTCCACGCGGCTCGCCGGTGCGGCGATGGCATCAGATTGACGTCGCCTACCGACCACGCGTTCGACCGCAGGAACGCGATCATGGGCGCATCCCTCGCCCTGTTCGCCGAGCGCGGCTTCCACGGCACGCGGGTGCCGGAGATCGCCGAGCGCGCCGGCGTGGCGGTGGGCACGATCTACCGCTACTTCCCGACCAAGGAGGCTCTCGTCAACGCGGTCTACCGCAACCGCAAGCAGGCGTTCGCGGCCGCCATGGCCCTCGCCGTCGACCCTGCCGCGGCACCGCGCGACCAGGCCGGTGCCCTGTGGCGCGCCTCGGTCGGCTGGGCGCAGGCCAACAGCGCCGCGTTCCGCTTCCTGGAGCTGCACCACCACGCCGACTACCTCGACGCCGAGAGCCGCGCCGCGACCGAGCAGACCCAGGCGGTCCTCCGGGCCCAGCTCGACGACGCGCGCCAGGCCGGTGCCGTCCGCAGCGACCTGTCGCTCGACGTCCTGGTCGCCCTGCTGTCCGGCGCCCTGGCCGGCTTCGTCCGCGACTCCGACGCCAGCGGATTCGGCACGGATCGAGGCACGATCGACGCCGCAGGCGCCGCGGTCTGGCGGCTCGCTGCGCGCTGAGTTCCTGAAGACGACGGTTCGCGTCCCGCGTCCACCTCCCGGGCCGGATCATGCGGCTTTGCATCTGGACGACCGCTTCGAGGTCGAGAGCAGCCATCAGGGCTGTGCTGCGATCGTCTCATCTGAACTACTACGGTCAGACGCGTTGCAAGGCGTTGGTGTTGCTCAAACCACTCTTGCAGCAAGCAGACCAAACTCAAACTCGGACAGCTCGGGCTACCGTTCCCGGTCCGTGCCATGAACCGTGCTATCCTGCCCGTTCTATGGCGCATCCGCGGACCGGCTTGACTTAGGGATGGCGATCCAAGGGCCCAGCCCTTGGCGGAGTTTGAGGCAGAGCCTCAACCTTGCTTACCTCGCGACCCCGTGCCGCTCCAGCGCGCGTGCGACGCGCAGCGCGATGTCCTCGCGCCAGGGGGCGGCGATCACCTGCACGCCGATCGGCAGGCCAGCGTCGGGCCAGGTGGGGACGGCCGCGACGGGCAGGCCGATGAACGAGATCGGCTGGGTGAACACGCCCAGGTTGGGGCGGAGCGGCACGGTGGTCCCGCCCAGCTCCAGGGTCGTCTGGCCGAGCAGGGGGGCGCGGACCGGGGTGGCGGGGGCGAGCAGCACGTCCCAGTCCGCGAACAGCTCCAGGGCGCGGGCGTGGAACCAGCGGCGGACGCGCTGCGCGCGGGCGACCCAGGCGGCGGGGACGGCGAGGCCGGCGATCAGGCGGTCGCGCACGGCGGGGTCGAAGTCGCGGGCGCGGTCGCGCAGGCGCTCGGCGTGCAGCGCGGCGCCTTCGGCGGCGGTGATGATGTACGCCGCGGCGCGGGCGCGGGCGGCCTCGGGGAGCTCCACGGTCGAGGAGGCGCCCAGCGCGCGGGCGGCCAGGGCGACGGCGGCGGTGGCCTCAGGGGCGGCGCCGTGGGCGAAGTGGCCGCCGAGGGTCGCGATGCGCAGGCCGTGCGCGCCGTCGTCGAGCGAGGGGGACGCGGGCGAGGGCGGGCGGGGCGCCTGCATGGGGTCGTGGGCGTCGGGGCCCTGCAGGGCGTCGTAGGCAAGGGCCAGGTCGGCGACGCTGCGGGCCAGGGGGCCGAGGTGGTCGAGGGAGGAGACGAAGGGGAAGGTGCCGGCGCGGCTCAGGCGGCCGTAGGTGGGTTTCAGGCCGAAGGTGCCGCAGAGCGAGGCGGGGACGCGGATGGAGCCGTTGGTGTCGGAGGCGAGCGCGATCGGGACCAGGCCGGCGGCGACGGCGGCGGCCGAGCCGCCGGAGGAGCCGCCGCTCATGCGCGCGGGGTCGCGGGGGTTGCGCGAGGGGCCGTCGTGGGCGTTCTCGCCGGTGAAGTCGTAGGCGTACTCGCCCATGTTCAGGGCGCCGACGAGCACGGCGCCGGCGGCCTCCATGCGGCGGATCAGGCCAGCGTCGCGTTCGGCGGGGGGGCGGTCGCGGTTGATGAGGGAGCCGGCACGGGTCGGCAGGCCGGCGATGTCGAACAGGTTCTTGGCGGCGAAGGGCACGCCGGCGAGGAGGCCGGGGTTCTCGCCGCGGGCGAGGCGGGCGTCGATCGCGTCGGCGGTGCGCAGGGCGCGGGCGGCGAGGACGTCGGTGAAGGCGTTGATCGCGGGGTTTTTTGCCGCGATGCGGGCGAGCGCGGCCAGGGTTTCGGCGCGGGCGGTGGTGCGGCCTTCGCGCACGGCGGCGGCGGTTGCGGCGGCGTCGGGTGGCGTGGCGTTGGGTGGGGTGGCTTCGGGCGGCGCGGCTTCAAGCGGCGGGGTCATGGCGTGAACACCGGGGCGGGCTCGGACTCGTCGTCGAGGGGGACGGCGGCGAGCAGGGCGGCGGCGGCCTCCAGGGTGGCGAAGCTGGCCAGGGCGGCGGCGCGCCAGTCGGGCTGCAGCGTCACGCCGAACAGGACGGCGGCCGTGTCCACCGGGGTGAAGGCGTCGGGGGTGGGAGGAGCGTCGGGCGCAGGGGGGGCGGTCATGGCGGCTCCGGGCTCGCGGGGTGGGCTGGGCTGGGCTGCGTCGAGGAAGGCGCGCCAGCCGCGGAAGCGGGAGATGTCGGGGGTGTCGCGCACGCCCTCGGCCTCCGCCAGGAAGCCGTGGGGGGTCGTGCCGTCGGCCAGGAGCAGCGTGCCGAGGCAGAGCGGCGCCGGGATCGCGGCCAGCAGCGCGCCGATGGCCGCGCAGGGAAGGGTCCAGACCTCCACCGCGATGGCCGTGCCTTCGCCGTCGGGCACGCGCAGGAGGCCGGGGCGGGGTGGCGGGCTGCCCGGCAGGAGGTGGAGCCGGTAGCGGGGGGCGGTGGAGGTGGCGCGGGAAAAGACGCCGCCGAGCGCGGCGATCTGGCCGTTCAGGGGCAGGCCGGCCATGTGCGCGCCGACGAGCACGATCTCCATGTCCGGCGCAGGGGGCGGGGCGGCGGCGGGGGTCATGGCGCGTCGCCCGTGGCCAGGCGCAGGCCGAGGGCGGCGAGGCGCGCGTCGTGGCCGCCGGGGGCGATGAGGGTGATGCCGGCGGGCAGGCCGTCGGGGCGGTCCGGGCCGGGCACCGCAAGGGCGGCGAGGCCGAGCAGGTTGACGAAGTTGGTGAAGGTGCCCAGGCGCGCGTTCGGGCCGAGGGGGTCGGCGGCCACCTCGGCGAGGGTGGGGAAGCAGGGGGCGGTCGGGACGGCGAGGACGTCGATTCGCTGCCACAGGGATTCGGTCGCGCGGCGCAGCTCGGCGAGGCGGTGCAGGGTGCGGAACGCGTCGGCGGCGGAGAAGCGGGCGCCGCCCTCGATGATGGCGCGGGTGACCGGGAGGACGTCGTGGGGGGCGGCGTCGCGGAGGAAGGGTTCGAGGGTGGCGAGGCGTTCGGCGAGCCAGGCGCCCTCGTAGAGGAGCGACGCCGTTTCGCGGAAGGGAGCCATCGCGACGGGGACGAGGTCCGAGCCGGGCGTGGCGGCGCGCAGGTGGGCGAGGGCTGCGTCCCAGGCGGCCTCGCAGAGGGGGTCGAGGCGGGGGCGGTCGGCATCGGCCGGCACGCCGAGGCTGCGCGCGGGCGGGGCGTCACGGGGGTCGCCGGGGGCGGGGGCGTGCGTCGAGTAGGGGTCAAGGGGGTCGGGGCCGGCCATGGCGTCGAGCACCGTCCAGGCGTCGCCGACGGTGTGGGCGAACACGGACACGCAGTCGAGCGAGCGGCAGGCCGGCACGACGCCGCGGGTCGGGACGAGGCCGGGCGTGGGCTTGAGGCCGACGAGGCCGCACAGGCCGGCGGGCACCCGGCCGGAGCCGGCGGTGTCGGTGCCCAGCGAGACCGGCACCAAGCCGCGCGCCACGGCGACGGCCGAGCCGGAGGAGGAGCCGCCGGGGATGCGGCCGGGGGCGCGGGGGTTGCGCGGCACGGGGTGGGGCGTGCGGACACCGGACAGGCCGGTGGCGAACTGGTCGAGGTTGGTTTTCGCCACCGGGATCGCGCCGGCCCGCACCAGCCGGGCGACGGCCTCGGCGTGGCGGTCAGGGCGGTAGGCGTAGGCGGGGCAGGCGGCGGTGGTGGGCATGCCGGCGACGTCGATGTTGTCCTTGACCGCGAACGGGACGCCCCAGAGGGGGAGGCGGGCGCGCGAGGCGGGGTCGAGCGCGGCGGCCGCCGTGTCCAGGAAGTCTGCGGAGGCGATGTGGAGGAAGACGCCGGGGTCGTCGCAGGCCAGGAGGCGCTCGCGCACGCCGGCGAGCACGGCGCGGGGGTCGTGGCCGGCGGCGTAGAGCGCGGCGAAAGCGGCGAGGTCGTTCATGGGCGGGGGCGTTGCCTGCGGCGGTTGGTCGTGGTCGGGCGAAGCAAGCAAGGCTGGGCTCTCCCTCCGGTGCCCATTCCAATGGCCCAAGCGGGCCATCGGAACCTTTGGGCACCTCCGCCCAGACCCGCAAAGGGTCCGAGGACCCTTTGATCCCTTGACTGAAGGGAAGCCATCCAAGGGGCTTCCCTTGGCGGGGTTCGGGGCAGAGCCCCGACCTTGCCTGCCTGCCGCTGTCGTACCGCGCGCGCGGGCATCAGCCGGCCAGGGACACGTGGGCGGCGACCACGCGCCAGCCGTGCTCCGTGCGCACCCAGCTCTGCGTCTGGCGCCCGGTGCGCGCCTCGCCGTCGCGGCGGAACTCGGTGCTGGCGGTGGCGAAGTCGCGGCCGAAGGTGGTGATGACGGTGCGGGCGAGCGTGCGGGCCAGGCCGGCGGAGGGGCGGGCGGCGCGGAAGGCGGCGATCTCGGCGTGGCCGTGGAGGGACTCGCCCACGCCGTGGCGCAGGGTGTGCGGGCTGTCCCAGAACAGCTCGTCGAGCGTCGCCACGTCGTTGGTCACCAGGGCGCGCTCGTAGCGGTCGAAGGCGGCGATGACCTCGGCGAGGGTCTGCGGGTCGTTGACGGGGATCATTCGGCGGCCTCCAGGCCCGACCCGTGCCCGGTGTCGGGTTCGGCGTTCGGGACGCCGGCGCGGGACGGCTCGGCGCGGGCGCAGAGCAGGAGGAAGCCGGCGACCAGTAGGTAGGCCAGGGCGACGGAGGGGGAGCGCGCGAGGCCGATCGCCTCGCCGTGGATCAGGCCGAAGAAGGTGAGGACGGCGCCGGCGGCCGCGAAGCAGGCGGCGCGGGCGAGCTGGCGGTCGATGATGCACACGGCCACCGACGCGAGCACGATGCCGGCCAGGGTGGCGCCGCCGCCGAGCACGGCGAGGCCGTCGTAGAGCACGCCGACCTGGCCGAGCTTGTCGTGGCCGACCTGGGCGGCGGTGGTGCCGGCGGCGCCGAGGGCGCCGTCGATCTGGGTCTTTCCCCACGCGGCGATCTGCGGGACGAAGGCGAGCACGACGGCGGGGGCGTGGCGCGCTGGGCTCTCGGTGAAGGCCTGGCTGCCGATCAGGAGGCCGATGTAGAGCAGGATCGGCAGGATGGCGACGACGGGGATCAGCGCCATCAGCAGCGAGACGACGCCGAGCCAGGACAGCAGCAGCACGAGCAGGCCGGTGGCGGCGGAGTAGCCGATGCGGCCGCCCATGGCCTTCCAGCCGGGGTGGCCGATGTAGACGGCGTTGATGAACGGGTTGCCCATCAGGCAGCCGACGAGGCTGATCACGCCGTCGGCGGTGAGCACGCGGGTGGTGGGGTAGGAGTCGCCGGCGGCTTCCGCGCTCTCGACGTTGTCCATGGCCTCGACGAGGTCGTAGATGCCGAACGGGATCGCGGTGACCAGGATGGTGCCGATGAAGCCGAGGCCGGTGGCGACCTCCGAGACCGCCGGGGAGGGCAGGGACAGGCCGAAGCCGGAGAGGGCGCCGCCGACGGCCGTGCCGGACAGGTTGCCCCAGCCGAGGCCGAGCAGGGTCGAGCCCCAGCCGATGGCGGTGCCGGCGGCGATGGCGACCAGGCCGGCGGGCACGGCGCCGAAGCGGACGCCGCCGAACCAGCCCGAGAGGATGATGGCGAGGCAGACCAGGCCGATGACGGGGGTGGAGAAGATCTGGTTGGCGGGGTTCATGGCGATGAAGGTGATGGAGATGCCGGCGAGCGAGCCGAGGAGTGCGGCGCGGGGCGTGATGCGGCGGATCACGGGGGCGATGAAGCCGCCGGCCATGAGGACGAAGCTCTGCACGAACACCCAGGCGAGGCCGGCCGACCAGGCGAGCGCGGGGTCGCCGGTGCGCAGCTTGATGGGCAGCATGACGACGAAGGTGACGACGAACATGTGGGGCACGCTGATGCCGGACGGCAGGGCGCAGACGTCGGTGCGGCCGGTGGACTGGGCGAGGCGGTGGGCGAGCCAGGCGTAGTAGCCGGTCGAGAGGGCGAGCATGAGGCCGGTCGCGGGGAGGATGCGGCCGAACACCAGGGCGTCGGGCATCTGCAGCACGAAGCGCAGCAGGCCGGTCAGCACCAGCAGGTTGACCAGGATGTTGGTGCCGAAGCCGCACAGGGCGTTCCAGTCGCCGGGGACCCAGAGACGGGGGCGGGGGGCAGTCGTGGCGCTCATGGCGTGGTCTCCCCGTTGGCGGGTTCCTGGAGGGCGGGCTGCGCGAGGGCGGGCGCGAGGTCGTGCGAGGTGGCGACCCAGCCGAAGATGCCGCCCTGGGCCGCGATCATGTCGAGGGCGGAGGCGTGGAAGGCGGGGTCGTAGGAGGCGCAGCAGTCGGACAGGACCAGGCAGTCGTAGCCGCGGTCGTTGGCCTCGCGCACCGTGGTGCTGACGCAGACCTCGGTGGTGACGCCGGTGACGACGAGCTGGCGGAGGCCGCGGGAGCGCAGGATCGTTTCGAGATCGGTCGCGAAGAAGGCGCCCTTGCCGGGCTTGTCGATCACCGGCTCGCCCGGGGCCGGGGCGAGCTCGGCGACGATGTCGTGGCCGGGCTCGCCGCGCACCAGGATGCGGCCCATCGGGCCGGGGTCGCCGATGCGCACGTCGGCGCGGCCGCGGGCCAGCTTGGCGGCGGGAAGGTCGGACAGGTCGGGGCGGTGGCCCTCCCGGGTGTGCAGGACCGGCAGGCCGGCGGCGCGCCAGGCGGCCAGGAGGCGGCGGGTCGGCCCGATCGCGCGGCGGAGTTCTTCCACGTCGTTGCCGAGCGCTGCGCCGAAGCCGCCGGGCTCGAGGAAGTCGCGCTGCATGTCGATGACCAGCAGCGCGCAGGCGGAGGGGTCGAGGGCGAAGGGGTAGGGGCGCGCGGGGATGTCCATGGCGGCTCCGCAACGAAAAGACGAGTCCTTGCAAGGGATGTGCCGAGCGTCGCGCCCTGGCGGGGACCGGGCGCGGGCGGTGGCGGGGCGGAAGGCGCATCGGCCGTGCCGGGGACTTTGGGATCGGCGGGCGGGTGCGGGATGCGGTCAGGCAGGCCGGTAGGTCTGCGCCACAGAGCCGCCGGGAAAGGCCTTCGAGGCGACCAGCCCGAGCCGCCTCGGTGCGGGCAGGCCGGAGAAGATCGGCAGGCCGCTGCCCAGGGCGATCGGGTGGACCAGCAGGGCGTACTCGTCCACCAGGTCGCGGGCGACGAGGCTGCGCGCGAAGCTGGCGCCGCCGTGGGCGACGATCGGCCTGCCGTCCTCGGCCTTCAGGGCGGCGATCTCGTCGGCCAGGTCGCCGCCGGCGACGCGTGCCTCCGCCCAGCTTTGCGCGCCGGGCTGGCGCTGGCCGGTTCGGACGTCGCCGGGGACCTCGACGGCGGGGGACGGCGTCAGGATCGCCGGGCCCTGCCTCGAGAAGACCGCCTTGGGGATCCGGTTCATCGGCGGGGCGAACGGCCCGGAGGCCGTCGGCCAGAAGGCGGCCATGTCCCGGAAGGTGCGGCTGCCCATGATGTGCAGGCCGGCGTCGGACACGGTGTCCACGACCCAGGCCCTGGCCTCCTGGTCGGCGCCGAACATCCAGGCGATGTCGCCGGCGGGGCCGCAGACGAAGCCGTCGAGCGACATGGACATCTTCAGGACCAGCTTCCTCACCGCCTTCTCCTTGCGCCGGTCCGGCCGGGGAGCGGGCAGGGCCGGTCTGTTCGGACAACGAAACCGTGTCCTCGATCAAGGGGTTTTCCCGGAAGGGCGCGTGTCCCGGGCAGGTCGACCGGGGCGGCTTGAGGGAGAACGTGATTTAACAGTGACCACGTTGATGGACTGTGGTTACGCGGCTATGGTCCGGGTCGCGCACCGGCTGCCGGCCCGTCCGGGAGGGAGATCGCCATGGTCGTGCCTTTTCCTCTGCCGCGCGCAGGGTCGTTGCGCCAGGTGGCGAGAGGGTTCCTGCCGCCGGTCCGCGCGTTCCTGGGGGCGGGTGGCGCGGCGGACCGCCGTTCTGCGCGGCGGTCCGGCAGGGCGTTCGCACAGGTCCGGCGCCGGCGATGACCGGGGCGGCGTGCAGGGTGCCGCGCCGCAGCGTGCTGGCCGGCCTGGTGCTGTCCCTGGGGGCGTCGGGGGCAGGCGCCGCCGCCCGGCTGCTGCGCATCGGCTACCAGAGGAGCGGCTCGCTCGCGGTGACCCGGCGCGACGGCGGAGTCGAGGCGGCGCTGCGGCCGCTGGGCGCCACGGTGGCGTGGACGGAGTTCGCGTCGGGGCCGCCGATCATGGAGGCGTTGTCGGCCGGCGCGATCGACATCGGCTACGCCGGCGACGCGCCGCCCATCTTCGCGCAGGCGTCGGGCTCGGAGCTGCTGTACGCGGCGGCGACGCCGGGGGGGTCCAACGCCGCCGTGCTGCTGCCGCCGGGGTCGGCGCTGCAGGCCGTGGGAGAGTTGAGGGGCAGGCGGGTCGCGTTCGCCCGGGGGTCGTCGGCGCACAACTTCGTCGTTGCGGCGCTGGAGGCGGCGGGGCTCGCGCCGTCGGACATCCAGCCGGCCTATCTCGCGCCGGCCGACGCGGCGGCGGCGTTCCGCGCCGGGGCGGTGGACGCCTGGGCGATCTGGGACCCCTACGCCGCGGTGGCGGAGGCGCAGGCGGGCGTGCGCGTGCTGGCGCGCTCGGTCGACGTCGCGCCGGAGAACACGTTCCTGCTGGTTTCGCGCGCCGCGGTGCGGGCGGACGCAGTGGCGGTCGGCGCGGCGATGCGGGCGCTGGGGGAGTCCGGCGCCTGGGCGGAGGCGCACCGCGACGCGCTGGCGCAGGGGCTGGCCGAGGGCACTGGCGTGGCGCTCGACATGATGCGCCTGGTGGTCGGGCGCGCGCACTACGGCTTCGTGGCGATGGACGCGGGGATCGTGGCGCAGCAGCAGGCGATCGCGGACCGGTTCCGCCGCCTGGGCCTGATCCCCTCGCCGATCGCGATCGCCGACGCGCTGTGGCACCCGGCGAGCTGAAGGAAGGCAAGGCCAGGGGCTCTGCCCCTGGACCCCGCCAAAGGCGGAGCCTTTGGAATCCGCTGCTTAAGTGAGGCCGGTCCAGGGGCGGCTCGCCCCTGGCGGGTCTGGGCAGAGCCCAGCCTTGCTTGCCTGCGGGTCGACGCCGCCAGAGGGGGTACACGCATGAGCGAGTCGACCGTGGCGATCGTGGGGGCAGGGTTCACAGGCACGCTGCTCGCGCTGCACCTGCTGCGGCACTGTCCGCCGCCGACGCGGGTCGTGCTGATCGAGCGCACCGCGCGCTTCGGCGGCGGGCAGGCGTATTCCACGGGCAACGCCAGCCACCTGCTGAACGTGCCGGCGGGGCGGATGAGCGCATTCCACGACAGCCCGCTCGACTTCCTGGACTGGCTGCGCGCGCAGCCGGCGGGGCTGCAGGGCGACGCGCCCTCGACGGCGGGGTGCTTCGTGTCGCGCAGCGCGTATGGCGCGTACGTGCGCGACCTGCTGAAGCGCGAGCTGCGGCGGGACGGGCCGGGCAACCGGCTGACCCTGGTGCGGGGCGAGGCGACGGGGCTCGCGGCGGGCGCGGGGCCGCTGCGGCTGGCGCTGGACCGCGGGCGCACGGTGGAGGCGGGGATCGTCGTGCTGGCGGTGGGCAACCTGCCGCCGGAGCCGCCGCCGCTGGCCGATCCGGGCTTCTACGACGGGCCGCTGTACCGTCCGGATCCGTGGGCGCCCGAGGCGCTGGGCGGGCTCGATCCGGACGCGCCGCTGCTGCTGATCGGCACGGGGCTGACGATGGTCGACACGGTGGTGTCGCTGCTGGATTGCGGGCACCGCGGGCCGATCCACGCGCTGTCGCGCCGGGGGCTGCTGCCGCAGCGGCATGGGTCGGCGCCGGGGGTCGCCTCCGGGACGGTGCCTGTCGAGGCGCCGGCGCTGCCGACGCGGCTGGTGCCGCTGCTGCGGTCCGTGCGGCAGGCGGCCCGACGCGCGGGGCCGCAGGGCTGGCACGGGGTGATCGACGGGCTGCGGCCGTTCACGGTGGACCTGTGGCACGCGCTGCCGGTGGAGGACCGGCTGCGCTTCCTGCGCCACCTGCGGCGCTGGTGGGACGTGCACCGCCACCGCATGGCGCCGTCGGTTGCCGAGCGTGTGGCGGCGGCGCGCGAGGCCGGGCAGCTCAGGGTGCACGCCGGGCGGCTGCGCGCGCTGGTGGCGCTGGCGGGCGGGGAGGCGGAGGCGACCTACCTGGCGCGCGGCGACGGGCGGGCGGAGCGGGTGCTGGCGGCGCGGGTGATCAACTGCGCGGGGCCGGCGGCGGACTACGGGCGCGTGCAGCACCCGCTGCTGCGCTCGCTGCTGCGCGACGGGCTGGTGCGGCCGGACGCACTGCGCCTCGGGCTGGACGTGACCGGGAGCTGCGCGGTGCTGGACCGCGGCGGGGCGATCTCGCGTCGGCTGTTCGCGGCGGGGCCGGCGACGCGGGGGGCGTTCTGGGAGATCACGGCGGTGCCCGACATCCGGCGGCAGTGCGAGGCGCTGGCGATGCACATCGCGGCGCTGGCGCGGCCGCATGCGGGGGCGGGGGGCGCGACGTAGCAAGGCAAGGCTGGGCTCTGCCCAGACCCGCCCCTGCTTGAAGGCGGGGGCGAGCCGCCCCTGGACCGGCGTGGCGAGGAGGCTGTCGTGGGTCGGGTTCGGAATGAGCGGGATTGGTGGCAAGCGGCCCGTCCGCTTCAGGACGGATGGCGAGATGGGTGACGTTCCCACATCGGCTTGATCTGGCCGAAAGCCGAGGTTCAGGCTGAGGATGCGATCCGACTGCGCCGGGGTCGCCAAGGGCTGTGCAGTCCTACAGGAAAGCTTTACAGTTTATCTGTCTTTATGGTAGCCGTTCGGCATGGCTACGGCACAGGACAATCAGCAGGGTACCCGGGCCTCGGCCCTGGCGCAGGAGCTGCGGGCTCTCGTGGGCAAGCTGAAGCGCCGGTTGCGCGACAAGACGCATTCGAATGATCTCACACCCTCGCAGGCATCGATTCTGTTGCGCCTGGAGAAGGATGGCGCCGCCACGGCATCAAGCCTTGCCCGGGCCGAGGGGATGCGTCCCCAGTCCGTGGCCCCGCTCGTCGCGGCACTGGAAGACGCAGGCCTCGTGCACAGCGCGCCGGACCCGGCGGACGGACGACAGACGCTCCTGTCGCTGACGGAGGCCTGTCGCGCATGGGTCGAGGAGGCGCGAGCAGCACGCCAGGACTGGCTGACCCGCACGCTCCAGGCACGGCTCTCGCCGCAGGAACAGGACGAGGTTGCAAACGCCATCGAGCTGCTCAAGAGGCTTGTCGACGACTGAACGCGGTTCGACGGCCTTGCGGCCGATTGAACCCGGCTGCATTCCACAGGAGCTTCCATGGCACTGACCACGCTCGACCCGAACACGGCGCTCATCGTCGTCGACCTGCAGAAAGGCCTCGTCGGCTCCCCCTTCTCCCAACCCGTCGGCGTGGTCGTGGAGCGCTCGCGTGCGCTGATCGACAGCTTCCGCGCACGGCAGCTGCCGGTCGTGCTCGTCAACGTCGCGGGGGGCGCTCCGGGCCGCACGGAACAGCCGCGGCGCCACGACGGTCCGCTTCCTGCCGACTTCACCGAGTTGGTTCCCGAGCTCGGCCAGCAGCCCGGCGACATCGTCGTGACGAAGCGGAGCTGGGGCGCCTTCGCCACGACCGATCTCCACGCGAGGCTGACGGCACGCAGCGTCACCCAGGTGGTGATCGCCGGTGTCGCGACCGGGATCGGCGTGGAGTCGACCGCGCGGCAGGCCTACGAAGCGGGATTGAACGTCACCCTGGCGCTCGACGCGATGACCGACCCGCGCCCCGAGGCCCATGAGTTCAGCCTCAGGCATGTCTTTCCGCGGCTCGGAGAGAGCGGCACGTGTCAGGAGATCATCGATCTCCTGGCGGCAAGACGCGCATGAGATGGCCTGGGTCCTCCTGCTGTCCCACTTCCTTGGCGGCGCCTTCCTCGCGAATGCGATGCCCCATGTCGTCAGCGGCCTGATGGGCAGGCCGTTCCAGAGCCCGTTCGCCAGACCGCCGGGCGAAGGGCTGTCGTCCTCGACCCTCAACGTCGTCTGGGGCTTCCTCAACCTTGCCGTGGCCTACGTGCTCGTCTGCCGCGTCGGCGACTTCGGGCTGAGGAATACGGACGACGTCGTGGCTCTCGGCGTCGGCGCCTTCCTGATCGCGCTTCTTCTGGCGCGTCATTTCGGCCGCTTCAACGGTGGCAATCGGCCGGACCCTCCGTGACGGCGTCCCCGGGTGCCTTCCGGTCCCTTCGAGGCTTCAACTACCGGGTCTGGATCGGCGGTGCCTTCGTGTCCAACGTCGGCACCTGGGTGCAACGGACGGCCCAGGACTGGCTGGTGTTCACCCAGCTGACCCGGCACGACGCCTCTGCCGTGGGCCTGGTGATGGCCCTGCAGTTCGGGCCGCAGTTCCTGCTGCTGCCCTGGACCGGCGTCGCGGCCGACCATTTCAACCAGCGCAGGATGCTGATCGTCACGCAGGCCACGATGGGCGCCCTGGCACTCGCCCTAGGGGCACTCACCGTCGCAGGAGTCGTCCGGCTCTGGCACGTCTGCGTCTTCGCCTTCCTGTTCGGGAGTGCCGCGGCGTTCGATGCGCCGGTGCGCCAGACCTTCGTGGCCGAGCTGGTCGGGGACGAGGACCTGCACGGCGCGGTGGCGCTCAACTCGACCTCGTTCAACGCCGCACGCATGGTCGGACCCGCCGTCTCGGGCGTGGCGATCGGCGCGATCGGCACCGGCTGGGCCTTCGTGATCAACGGTGCCTCGTTCGCTGCCGTGCTGGTCTCGCTGATGTCGCTGCGCGTCGCCGAGCTTCATCCGACGGCCAGGGCACCCCGGTCCGGCGGCGGCTTCGCCGCGGGGCTCGGCTACGTCTGGAAGCGCCCCGATCTGAAGGCGATCCTGGTCATGCTGTTCCTGATCGGGACCTTCGGCCTGAACTTCCCGATCTTCATTTCGACCATGGCGGTCGGCGTCTTCCACACGGATGCACGCGGTTACGGCCTGTTGTCGTCGATCATGGCGATCGGCACGGTGGCGGGAGCGCTTCTCGGCGCACGTCGCGAGAGACCCGGTCTCCGGCTGCTGCTGATCGGTGCGGCGCTTTTCGGTCTTGGCTGCACGCTGGCCGCGCTGGCGCCGGGCTACTGGTTCTTCGCGGGCGCGCTCGTCGTCATCGGCGTGGCGGCACTGACCTTCACCAACGCGACGAACAGCCTGATGCAGCTCTCGACCGAGGCCGCCATGCGGGGTCGGGTGATGGCGCTGCGCGTGGGCGTGGCGCTCGGGGGCACGCCGATCGGGGCGCCGATCGTGGGCTGGGTGGCCGACCATTGCGGACCGCGCTGGGCGCTTGGCATCGGCGCAGCTTCGGGATTTGCAGCGACCATCGTCGCTGCCTGCGCCTTCGGCCGCCGGGTGCCAGAGCAATCACCCTGGACTTCCCCACGCTGACCTTTCCGGAACATGCAAGGGCTTGCCTCGGCGCCGCACCGGAAACGTCCTGGTAGCAACTGGGGCAAACAACTTTGTTCGGAAGCAACCATTTCCGCATCAATGGGAGGTAGCCTTTCAGCAAGGCCGGTCCAGGGGCGGCTCGCCCCTGGCGGAGTTTGAGGCAGAGCCTCAACCTTCCTTGCCTGCCTGACCGGTCACGCTCAAGGGCCGTTGCCATGAGGGGGCGGGAGGTGGCGGGCACAGGCCTGGCTCAGGGGTTGCCCGGCTGGTCCGGGGTTCGGACGAAGCCGTCGCGGTTCGGCATCCTGATGGCGGCGAGGCTGTGCGCGTCCAGGGTCGCGTCGGGGGCGACGATGCCGTTCAGGCTCAGGACGTAGGCGCTCACCGCGTAGACCTGGTCCGGGGCGAGCGTCTGGGCGGCGCCGAGCGGCATGGCGCGGCGGATGTAGTCGAACAGGGTGGTGGCGTAGGGCCAGTAGCTGCCGACCGTGCGCACGGGCTTGTCGGTGCCCAGCGTTCCGGCGCCGCCCGCGAGCTTGGGCACGGGTGCGCCGTCGCCGCCGCGGCCGTCGGCGCCGTGGCAGGCGGCGCAGGCCTGGGCGAACAGGTCCGCGCCGGCCTGGACGCTGCCGCTGCCGGGGGGCAGGCCGGTGCCGTCCGGGGCGATGTCGATGTCCCAGCCGGCGATCTCCTGCGCGGTGGGGGGGCGGCCGATGCCGTACTGCTCGCCGGCCAGCAGCGCGGCGAGGAGGGTCCTACGCCGCACAGGTCACCTCGCCGGTGGCGGCGACGTGCCAGGGGTGGATCGCGTTGTAATGGTAGTAGGCGGCGGGGCCGCGCTCGGCGACGAGGGCGTCGCGGGTGGGCTGGACGTGGCCCCGGTCGTCGGTGGCGCGGCTCTGCAGGGTGGCCGGGCCGCCGTCCCAGCGCCAGGGCAGGCGGAACCGGGTCAGGCAGAGCGGCAGCACCGGGCCCTGCAGCTCGGCGTCGCGCCAGGAGGCGCCGGCGTCGGCGGAGACCTCCACGCGGCGGATGGCGCCGCGGCCGGACCAGGCGAGGCCGCGGATCTCGTGGAAGCCGGGCTCGCGCAGCGCTTGGCCGCCGGAGGGCGAGGTGACGACGGACTTGACCTCCATCACGAAGGCGAACTGGCGCGCCTTGCCGCCGGGCAGGAGGTCGGTGTAGCGCGAGGTTTCCTCGCGGGTCATCTAGGGCTCGGCGCCGAGCTTGAGGCGGCGCAGCCACTTGACGCTGGTGTTGCCCTCGAAGCCGGGGAGCAGCAGGCGCAGCGGGTAGCCCTGCTCGGGGCGCAGGCGCTCGCCGTTCTGGGCGTAGGCGAGGATCGCGTCGTCCATGGCCTTGGCGACCGGGATGGAGCGGGTCATCGCCGCGCTGTCGGCACCCTCGGCGAGCATCCAGCGGGCGTCGGGCTGCACGCCGGCCTGGTCCAGCAGGTCGGCGAGGCGCACGCCGGTCCATTCCGAGCAGCTCAGCAGGCCGTGGGTGTCCTGCGCGGTGGCGTTCGGCGGGGCGCCTTTCCAGAGCTGCGACGAGTTGCCGGAGCACTCGAGGAAGTGGGTGCGCGACACCGAGGGCAGGCGCAGGAGGTCGTCCATGGTGAGGACGAGCGGCTGGCGCACCAGGCCGTGCACCAGGAGGCGGTGCTGGTCGGGGTCGATCGTGGGCACGCCGGCGTGGTGGCGCTCGTAGTGCAGGCCGGCGGGGGTGATGATGCCGTGCAGGTCCTGCAGGGGGGTGACGCTCACGCCGATGCCGGGCTGGGACGTCCTGTGCCACAGGCGGCGCACCACGCCTTTTTCCGACGCGGCGGGGACGCCGTAGGGCGGGGAGAGGAGGGGGGCGCCGGGCTCGCGGGTCCATTCCGGGATCCCGGGGGGCGTGGCGTCGGCCTTCGCCCGCCGCAGCCCGGCCGCCAGCGCGGTCAGGCCGAGCCCCACGCCGAGCGCGCCGCGCCTGTGAATCCGGTCCGGCATTCGAGGTGTTCCTGGATGGGCTGGCCGGGTCGGACCGGCGGTGCGGGGAGTGGCTTGCGCGTGTCGGGCCGCGGCAGGTCGTTTCGGCTGCTGGTCTCGTTTCCACGGTATCAGGGCGTGTATATTCGCAGATACGGTGGCGCCTAGCGTCAAACATTCGTGGTTCAGGAAGTTCCACGTTCAAATGGCGAAGAGTGCCTGTGTGGACGGCGGGGTCGGCCGGCCGATGGGCAGGCAGGGCCGGGCTCTGCCTTCGCTGGCCATTTCAATGGTTCAAGCGGGCCGTCGGAACCTTTGGCCAGCTGCGCCCGGACCCGCCAAGGCCGAGCCTCCCCCGGGCTGGCCTTGCTTAGTTTGGGCAGGTCCAGGGGCGGCTCGCCCCTGGCGGAGTTTGAGGCAGAGCCTCAACCTTGCCTGCCTGCTCAGGCCTTCGAGCCGCCGGCGTCGAGCTTTTCCCTGTCCGGTGGCTGCGCGGCGGCGCGGATCACCCGGATCGAGCCCACCAGCACCACGATCAGCAGCGCCAGCACGCCCAGCTCCAGCATCGAGGCGTGGAACAGCGGCAGGGCGTCCTGGCTCCACTGGCCGGGCTGGGTGATCCGCGAGGTCTCCAGGGTGATGACGAGCATGCGGCGGATGCAGGCGATCAGGCCGACGATCAGGAACGGCTCGCACACCAGGGTGCCGGCGCGCAGCGAGGCGTGGACGGTGTGCAGGATCTCGACGAGCATCAGCACGAACAGCAGGCGGTCGATGATGTGCACGGTGGCGTCGGTGCCGGTCCAGTCCTGCAGGCCGGTCCACAGGGTATCGCCGGCGCCGGCCAGGGCGATGAGCAGGGCGACCACGAGCATGATGCCGATGATCGCGTAGACGACCCGCTCGGCGCCCTGGATGACGTCGGCGCTGCGGCGGAACTGCCCGGAGAAGGGCAGCCTGGCGGGCCGGGCGTGCGGCCCGGCGGCGGCCGGGTCGGGCGAGGCGGACATGATGGCCTGGGGTTGGGTGTCCACGCGGGATGGTCCTCGCCGGTGTGGGAGGGCGCATCGTAGGGGCGCGGCGGGGTCGGTGCCTAGGGCGTGTCAGGGACCGAGGGCTGGACGGGAAGGAAGCGCGTTCTTTCTTGAAAGAAAGAACCAAAGAACTTTTGCTAATTGGGCTCGGAGCGTGGGCGAGGTTCGGTCTCCCCGGGCAAAGTCTTTTTGCTTCTTTTTCTTCAGAAAAAGAAGGGTCTTGCCTGCCTTGGCGGCGAGCGTAGGCAATGCCGGCGCCCCGGGGAGCGGCCGTGTCTGCGGGCGCGGTCAGACGGCCCTGCCGTCCTCCACGACCACGGTGTCGACGACGTCGGTGCGCTCGTAGAGCATGCGGGCGAGGTAGCCTGCGGCCATCGCGCCGGCGATGGGGGCCAGCCAGAACATCCAGAGCTGGGCGATGTGCGCGCCGCCGGCGAACAGGGCGGGCGCGGTGGAGCGGGCGGGGTTGACCGAGGTGTTGGTGACCGGGATCGAGATCAGGTGGATCAGGGTGAGCGCCAGGCCGATCGGGATGCCGGCGAACCCGGTCGCGGCGCCCTTGGAGGTGGTGCCGATGATGATGGTCAGGAAGAAGAAGGTCAGCAGCAGCTCGGCGAGGAAGCAGGCGCCCGCGGAGTAGCCGCCTGGGCTGAGCGCGCCGTAGCCGTTGGACGCGAAGCCGCCGGGGTCCCAGCCGGGGCGGCCCGAGGCGATGACCCACAGGGTGGCGGAGGCGAGGATGGCGCCGAGGAGCTGGACGCCGATGTAGGGCATGACGTGGCGGTCGGCGCAGCGGCCGGCGGACCACAGGCCGAGGGTGACGGCCGGGTTGAAGTGGCCGCCGGAGATGTGGCCGACCGCGTAGGCCATGGTCAGCACGGTCAGGCCGAAGGCGACGGACACGCCGACGAAGCCGATGCCGAGCTGCGGGAAGGCCGCGGCCAGGACCGCGCTGCCGCAGCCGCCGAAGACGAGCCAGAAGGTGCCGATGAACTCGGCGAGCAGGCGACGCTGAAGGTCGTTTTGCATGGAACGTGCCTCCGGATGATATTATGTCTTCGTAACGAGATCGTTGTGCGGTTGCAAGGGATACCGCAGGCGTGACGGCGGCGCCGGGTCGGGCGGCTCGGGGCGTGGGGCGCGGGCTCAGGGTGCGGGGCGGGACAGCGCCTGGTCCAGGGCGTCGAGCTGGGCGAGCATCCAGGCCTGGTAGGGGGTGCGGGCGGGCTCGGTTTCCGTGACGCCGAGCACGGGGACGCCTGCGTCGCGGGCGATGTCGAGCAGGCGGCGGGCAGCGGTGCCGGTGGCCTGGCGGTTGTAGACGAGCAGGCGGACGCGGTGCTGGCGGAGGTCGTCCTCGAAGGCGGCGACGTCGGCGGCGTCGGGCTCGGTGTCGTTCATCACGGCGCGCTGGAGGCGGGCGTTGCGCATGCAGAGGCCGAGGGCGTCGGCCATGTTGCCGAACACGGGCTCGGTGGCGGTGACGGGCAGGCCGGCGTAGCGGGCGCGCAGGGCGGCGACCCGGGCGGCGAGGGGTTCGAGCGAGGCGAGGAGGCGGTCGAGGCGCGCGGCGGTGTCGGGGGCGTGGGCGGGGTCGAGGCGGGCCAGGGCGGCGGCGAGGGCGCGGGCGAAGGCGGGCATGGCGGCGGGGTCGTACCACAGGTGCGGGTTGTCGCCGGGGTGGCGGGCGAGCAGGTCGGCGACCACGATCGATTGGCGGGTGGAGCGCGGCGAGGCGGCCAGGAGGCGGGCCATCCAGGGGTCGTAGTCCAGGCCGTTGGAGACGGCGATGTCCGCGGCGTCGAGGTCGCGGGCGATGGCGGGGTTGGGCTCGAACCAGTGCGGCTCCTCGTCGGCGTGGGACACAACGCTGCTGACGACGGCGTCCGGGCCGGCGAGCTGGCCGGCGATGTCGCCGTAGAAGTTCTCCGCCGCCACGATGCGGATCGGCGTGGCGCGGGTCTGCGCCAGGGTGGGCGAGGTGGCCAGCAGGGCGGCCGCGAGGGTCGCGGCGCGCAGGATCGGGTGGACCATTCAGGCTCCTGGTACGCCCGGGGCGGGTGGTTGCGGCAATACTGTAACGTCCTTCCGGCGTCCAGGGCGGCGGGCGGCCCTTGGCGGCGGGGTGCGACGGCGGGGCTGCGTCCTGCGGGCGAAGCGGGCGGCATGCGGGCGTGTGGGGGCCGGTCCGGGGCGCGCAGCCTTGAACGACGAGAGATTTGTGTTATATCGTAACGGCAATCAGGTCGGGGGTGGGTCGTGACGTCAGCCGAGTTCACGCCGCGCACCACGGCGTCGCTGGAGCGCGTGGCGGCGGCGTGCGGGCGGCGCGGCGTGCGGCTCACGGAGCTGCGCCGCCAGGTGCTGGGTCTGGTGCTCGACAGCGCCAGGCCGTCGGGGGCGTACGACCTGCTGGAGAAGCTGCGGCCGCATCACCAGGGGGCGGCGCCGCCCACGGTGTATCGCGCGCTCGACTTCCTGCTGGAGCAGGGGCTGATCCACAAGGTCGAGCGGCTGTCGGCGTTCGTGGGGTGCCTGCACGGCGTCGAGGAGCACGACGACGACGAGGTGCACCACCACGCGGCGCAGTTCCTGATCTGCCGCAAGTGCGGGCAGGTCACGGAGCTGAACGACCGCGAGATCGGGCGGGCGCTGCTCAGGGCGGCGCGGGGGTGGGGGTTCGCCGTCAGCCAGTCGACGGTGGAGGCCGAGGGGGTCTGCGAGGCGTGCGCGGGGCCGGCGTAAGGAAGGCCAGGGGCTCTGCCCCTGGACCCCGCAAAGGGCCGTGAGGCCCTTTGATCCCTTGACTTAAGCAAAGCCATCCAAGGGGCTTCCCTTGGCGGGGTCCAGGGGCAGGGCCCCTGGCCTGTCTCTCCTTATAGGCCGCTGTACCAGTTGTAGCCCTGCTTCTCCCAGTATCCGCCCGGGTTGGTGTTGGTGACCTCGATGGCCTGGATGTACTTCGGGTTCTTGAAGCCGAGCTTGGTGGGCAGGCGCAGGCGGAGCGGCGCGCCCCACTGCGGCGAGAGCGGCTTCTGCTCGAAGTCGATGGCGAGGATGGTCTGGGGGTGCAGGCAGCTCGCCATGTCCAGGCCGCACCAGTAGTCGTCGAAGCAGCGGACGTTGACGTATCCGGCGCGGGTGTCGGCGCCGACGCGCTGGAGGAAGGTGCGGAACGGCACGCCGCTCCACTGGCCGATCTGGCTCCAGCCCTCGACGCAGACGTGGCGGGTGATCTGCTCCTCCTGCGGCATGGCGCGCAGGTCGGCGAGCGTCCAGGGGGTCTTGCGGTCGACGAGGCCCGCGACCTCCAGGCGCCAGTCGGACTCCTCGACGGTGCGGATCTGCCACTCGGGGTAGTAGGCGTTGAAGCGGAAGGGGTCGGTGATCTCGGAGGCGGCGAAGGTGGGGGCGAGGCGGTTGGGGTCGAACAGCGCGGCCTGGACGCGGTCGTTGAAGCGCGAGACGGCGCGCAGGGCACGGTCGACGGGGCCCTCGCCGCCGAGGTCGCAGCCGCTGAGCAGGGCGAGGGCGCCGAGCGAGAGGGTGTTGCGCAGCAGCAGGCGGCGCTCCAGGCGGGCGAGCTCGGGGCGGACGTCGGCGAGCGGGACGGCGGGGGGCGCGCGCGTGGGCGCGGGGTCGCTGGGGCTCACAGGCTGACCTCGGCGTCGGGGCGGCGGCGCAGGCCGATGGTCATGGAGACCAGGGTGCGCGGGAAGAGGGCGACGAGGACCACGTGGACCACGAGGAAGGCGACCATGAGGCTCATCAGGACGAAGTGGACGACGCGCGCGGCCGGGTAGCCGCCGAGGAGCGCGGTCAGCCAGGAGAGCTGCACCGGCTTCCAGATCGCCAGGCCGCTCGCCACCATCAGCACGGCCAGGGCCATTGCGCCGAGGTAGAGCAGGCGCTGGACGGCGTTGTAGTGGCCGAGCGTGTGGACCAGGCGGAAGCGCAGGGCGGCGACCAGGTCGCGGGCGACGGCGCGGGGGCCGACGGGGAGCATGTCGCGTCGGAAGTGGCCGGAGACGAGGCCGTAGGTCAGGTAGCACAGGCCGTCGAACACGAGCAGCCACATGGCGGACAGGTGCCAGGCGATGGCGCCGCCGAGCCAGCCGCCGAGCGTCATCCAGGCGGGGAAGGTGAAGGGCAGGATCGGCGAGGCGTCGTAGATCTGCCAGCCGCTCAGGATCATGCAGATGATGGCGTAGGCGCCGATCCAGTGCATGATCCGGATCGCCACGGGGTGGGCCGTGTGGTGCGCCGTGGCGTGGGCGGGGCCGGCGTGCCGCATTCCTGACATCGCGTGTGCTATCCTGTGCCGCTGTCCGGCGTCATATAGGGCTCGGCGCAGCGGCGCCGCCACAGCGGAGTGAGAATATGATGAACCGTCTTCCCCGCCTTGCCTTGTTCGCCACCACGGCGCTGGGCCTTGCCGGGCTCTCGGCGGCCCAGGCGGCGCCGGAGCACCACAGGGTGCGCGGCACCGTGGTCTCGGTCAGCCCCACCACGCTGGTCGTGCACCCGGCCACCGGCAGCGACGTGAGCGTGGCGATCGGGCCGGACACGAAGTACGCGACCGTGGTCAAGTCCGACCTGTCGAAGGTGGACAAGGACAGCTACATCGGCACCGCGACCAAGAAGGTCGGCGAGCAGCTGGTGGCGCTCGAGGTGGTGATCTTCCCCGCGGCGATGCGCGGCGCCGGCGACGGGCACTACGACTGGGATCCGATCAGCGACTCCACGATGTCGGGGCACTCGACGGCCTCGTCGATGACCAACGGCAACGTTGACATGGCGGCGCCGGCGGGCGGGGCGAAGACGGTCAGCTCGGCGATGACCAACGGCAACGTCGACACCGCGACGAGCAAGTCGGGCGCCAAGCAGATCGTCGTGTCCTACAAGGGCGGCAAGCAGACCATCGTGGTGCCGCCGACCGCGCCGATCGTGATGTTCGACGCCGCCGAGATGTCGGCCGTCAAGCCGGGCGCGGTGGTGTTCGTCAACGGCATGGAGGACGCGGGCAAGGTCACCGGCGGCTTCGTGGCCGTCGGCACCGAGGGCGTCGTGCCGCCGATGTGAAGCGCGCGGGGCGGTGCCTTCGGGCACCGTCCCACTCTTGGTGCGGCGCCGGGGCGTCGCGCGCGGTTGCGGGAGGGGTGGGATGCCGCTTGACGACAGCGGGGGCGGGCGCGAGCCGTCGCTCAACGTGTTCGGGAGGCCGCTGCAGGAGTGCTCGGTCGACCCGCTGACCGGGTTCCACCGCAACGGGTGCTGCAGCACCGGGCCGGACGACGCGGGCAGCCACACCGTGTGCGCGGTGGTGACGGCGGAGTTCCTGGCGTTCAGCCGCTCGCGGGGCAACGACCTGTCCACGCCGCACGAGGCGTTCGGGTTCCCGGGGCTGAAGCCCGGCGACCGCTGGTGCCTGTGCGCGCCGCGGTGGCAGGAGGCGCTGGACGCAGGGTGCGCGCCGCAGGTCGTGCTGGAGGCGACGCACCGGGCGGCGCTGCAGTACAGCACGCTGGCGGATCTTGAGGCGCACGCGGCGGAAGGCAAGCAAGGTTGAGGCTCTGCCTCAAACTCCGCCAGGGGGAGGCCCCCTGGACCGCCCTCCCTTAAGTCATGCCGGTCCAGGGGCGGCTCGCCCCTGGCGGGTCTGGGCAG
>CAXSFE010000032.1:0-32216 GCA_964236585.1 uncultured Acetobacteraceae bacterium | reverse complement strand
GGGGGGGCGCACCGTCGGCGCGGGCGTGGCCGGCGGGGTGGGCGCGCTCGGCGCGGGGGTGCTCGCCGCCTGCGCGTCGGCCGGGCGGGTGGCGCTGTTCGCGGCGTCCGGCGTGTCGCACCTGCTGCGCCCGCCGTTCTACGGCCGCATCTTCCTCGGCGTGTTCGTCGAGTTCGCGTATTTCAGCCTGCCGGTGGTCGCGCTGACGGCGGTGTTCGCGGGCATGGTGATCGCGCTGCAGTCCTACACCGGCTTCGCCCGCTTCGGCGCGGAGAGCGCCATCGCCAACATCGTGGTGCTGTCGGTGGTGCGCGAGCTGGCGCCGGTGCTGGGCGGGCTGATGGTGGCCGGGCGCGTGGGCGCCGCGATGGCGGCGGAGCTGGGCACCATGCGGGTGACAGACCAGATCGACGCGCTGGGCACGCTGTCGACCAGCCCGATGAAGTACCTCGTGGCGCCGCGGCTCCTGGCAGCGACGATCGCGCTGCCGCTGCTGGTGCTGGTCGCCGACGTGATCGGCGTGTTCGGCGGCTTCGTCATCGCGGTGGTCAAGCTGGGGTTCAACCCGCAGGCCTACCTGCACGCCACGGCGTCGTTCATGACCACGGCGGACGTGGTGGTGGGCCTGGCGAAGGCGGCGGTGTTCGGCTTCCTGATCGCGCTGATGGGCTGCTACCACGGCTACAACAGCCGCGGCGGCGCGGAGGGCGTGGGGTCGGCGACGACGTCGGCCGTGGTGAGCGCGTCGATCCTGATCCTGGCGTTCGACTACGTGCTCACCGAGCTGTTCTTCGCGCGATGAGCGCGGTCGTGGCGCCCGCGGCCCGCGGCCCGGTGGTGGCTGGGGTGCCCAAGATCCGGGTGCGGGGCCTGCGCAAGCGGTTCGGCGACAAGCAGGTGCTCGACGGCGTGGATCTCGACGTGGCGGCCGGCACCTCGATGGTGGTGATCGGCGGCTCCGGGTCGGGCAAGTCGGTGCTGATCAAGTCGATCCTGGGGCTCGTCGAGCCGGACGAGGGCACGATCGAGATCGACGGGCGCGACATCCTCGCCCTGCCCCGCTCTGAGCGGGAGGCGGCGCGGGCGCGCATCGGGATGCTGTTCCAGAACGCGGCGCTGTTCGACAGCCTGCCGGTCTGGGAGAACGTGGCGTTCGGGCTGCTGGCGCGTGCGCCGGGGCGGCCGCGCATCAGCCGCGAGGCGGCGCGGGCGAGGGCGTCGGACATCCTGGCGCAGGTGGGGCTGTCGCCGTCGGTGGGCGCGCTGTCGCCGGCGGAGCTGTCGGGGGGCATGCAGAAGCGCGTGGGGCTCGCGCGCGCGATCGCGGCGCGGCCGGACATCCTGTTCTTCGACGAGCCGACCACCGGGCTCGACCCGATCATGGGGGCGGTGATCGACGGGCTGATCCTGGACTGCGTCCGGCGGCTGGGCTCGACGGCGATCGCGATCACCCACGACATGGCGAGCGCCACGCGGATCGGCGACCGCGCGGCGATGCTGTTCGCGGGGCGGATCATCTGGGAGGGCGAGGCGCAGGCGCTGCTGGAGAGCGGCAACCCGATGGTGGAGCAGTTCACCCACGGGCGGCGCGAGGGGCCGATCGAGATGGAGCTGAGGCGGTAGGGGAAGGAAGGCCAGGGGCTCTGCCCCTGGACCCCGCCAAGGGAAGCCCCTTGGATGGCTTTCTTAAGTGATGCCTGTCCAGGGGCGGCTCGCCCCTGGCGGGTCTGGGCAGAGCCCAGCCTTGCTTTCTTCTGCTGTATAATGAAAAGGCCGGGATTGCTCCCGGCCTTTCCCGTGTCGCGGTGGCGGCGGGCCTAGAAGAGCTGCTCGCCGTGGAGGACCAGGTCGAGGCCTTCCATCTCCTGGTCGCGGTCGACGCGCAGGCCGATCGTGACCTTGATGAGCATGAGCAGGACGAAGGAGACGACGCCGCTCCAGACCAGGGTGACGGCGACGGCCTCGGCCTGGATCAGCAGCTGGGCGATGCTGCCGGTGGTGCCGTCGGGGGAGGCGTCGGTGGCGGAGAGCGGGCCGTAGGCGAAGACGCCGGTCAGCAGGGCGCCGACGATGCCGCCGACGCCGTGGACGCCCCAGGTGTCGAGGCTGTCGTCGTAGCCGAGCACGTGCTTGAGCCAGGTCGCGGACCAGAAGCAGATCACGCCGGCGGCGACGCCGATGATGATCGCGGCGCCGGGGAGGACGAAGCCGGAGGCGGGGGTGATGGCGACGAGGCCGGCGACGGCGCCGGAGATGATGCCGAGCACCGAAGGCTTCCCCTTGGTGATCCACTCGGCGAACATCCAGCCGAGTGCTGCGGCGGCGGTGGCGATCTGGGTGACGGCCATGGCCATGCCGGCGCGGCCATTGGCGCCGACCGCGGAGCCGGCGTTGAAGCCGAACCAGCCGACCCAGAGGAGCGAGGCGCCGATCACGGCGAGCGTCAGGTTGTGCGGGGCCATGTTGTCCTGGCCGTAGCCGACGCGCTTGCCGAGGACGAGGCAGCAGACGAGGCCAGCGACGCCCGCGTTGATGTGGACGACGGTGCCGCCGGCGAAGTCGAGGGTGCCGGCCTTGGAGAGCCAGCCGGTGGGCGCCCAGACCCAGTGGGCGATCGGGCTGTAGACGATGAGCGACCAGAGCACCATGAACACGCACATCGCCGAGAACTTCATCCGGTCGGCGAAGGCGCCGCAGATGAGGGCGGGGGTGATGATCGCGAAGGTCATCTGGTACATCATGTAGACGCTCTCGGGGATCGTCTGCGGCGAGGCCGCGTCCGTGCCTGCGCCGAGCACGAAGCCGACGTCGGCGCCCTTGGTGATGTGGGCCGCGATGCCGTCGAGGAAAAAGCGCGACATGTCGCCGAAGTAGCCGGCGGTGGCGCCGGTGCCGTTGGTGAAGGCGAGGCTGTAGCCGGCGACCATCCAGGTGATGGTGATGAGGCAGCAGATCGCGAAGGACTGCATCAGGGTGGCGAGGATGTTCTTCTTGCGCACCATGCCGGCGTAGAACAGGGCGAGGCCGGGGATGGTCATCATCAGCACGAGCGCGGTGCTGGTGAGCATCCAGGCGGTGTCGCCGGAGTCGATCTTGGGCGGGTCGGTCGAGGCCGGCGCGGCGGGCGCGGTGGCGGCGGGCGAGGCGTTGGGCGCGGGCTGGACGCCGCTGCCGGGGGTGGTGGGGGCCATCGACGAGGTGGTCGAGGCGGGCTGGGCGGCGGCGGGCGCGGCTGCGGCCAGGGACACCGCGGCGAGCGTCAGGATGCCGGCGAGGCCGAGGCGGAGGCGGCGCGCCAGGGCGGCGTGCGGCCTGGCGGCGGGCTGCCGGCGCACCGGGCCTGCGTTCAAAGCGCCTCTCCGTCGAGCTCGCCGGTGCGGATGCGCACGGCGCGGTCGAGGTCCATGACGAAGATCTTGCCGTCGCCGATCTTGCCGGTGTGGGCGGCCTTCATGATCGCCTCGACGACCTGCTCGGCCAGCTCGGACGGGACGGCGACCTCGACCTTCACCTTGGGCAGGAAGCTGACGTGGTACTCCGCGCCGCGGTAGATCTCGGTCTGGCCCTTCTGCCGGCCGAAGCCCTTGACCTCGGACACCGTCAGGCCCTGCACGCCCAGCGGGGTCAGCGCCTCGCGCACGTCGTCGAGCTTGAACGGCTTGATGATCGCGATCACCAGCTTCACTTGTGTGTCCTCCACCCGTCCGCCGGGTCGGCGGTGTCCGCGGCGTTCTTTCAAGAACCATGCCGGACCGCGGAACGACCGGTCTGGGCGTCCGCAGTCCCGTGGCGGCCGGCGCAGGCGTGGGGCGCGGCCCGGCACGGCGTCCGGGGGCGTGCCGGTTGCCGGGGCGCTGCGGCGGTGGCGGCGCGTGCGGCGGTGTCCACATGCCTGTGCAGAGGGCAGCCGGTGTCGGAAGAGGGCATCGGGACGGCCGCGATGGTATGCACAGGAAACAGGCAGGAGTGACGACGATCCCAGGTGACACCTTGTCCGGCCCTGCCGGTCCGACCGGCGGTGCGGGTGGCGGGCAGAGGCCGGCGGCCCCCGCCCCCGGTTCGGGCGCGGCGCGGCCCTCGCGGCCTGCGCAGCCTGCCGGCGTGGCGGCGGCGCGCGACCTCGGCGACGTGGACGTGTGCGTGGTCGGCGCAGGTCCGGTGGGGGGGACGCTGGCCTGCCGGCTGCAGGCCGCCGGCGTGTCGGTGGCGATCGTCGACCGGGCCGAGCTGCCGCCGATGGAGCATCCGGACTTCGACGGGCGGGCCTACGCGGTTGCCGCAGGGTCGCGCCGGCTGCTGGAGGCGGCCGGGCTCTGGGCGGAGCTGCCGCAGCCGACGTGCCCGATCACCGACATCCGCATCTCCGACGGCCGTGTCGGGCGGCCGGCGTCGCGGCTGTTCCTGCACTTCGACGTGGAGGACAGGGCGCAAGGCGGTGCCGCGGAGGCCGGCGCGATGGGCTGGATGGTGGAGGCGCGCAGCCTGCGGGTCGCGCTGAACCGGGCGATGCGCGGGCGGGCGGGGCTGAGCCTGCATGCGCCGGCGGAGGCCGTGGTCGAGCCGGCGGGGGGGCACGCGCGGGTGCGGCTGCCGGGGGGCGTGTTGCGGGCGCGGCTCGTGGTGTCGGCGGAGGGGCGGTCGAGCCGGCTGCGCGAGGCGGCGGGCATCCGCGTCACCCGCCTGCCCTACCGCCAGGTCGGCATGGTGTGCGCGATCGCCCACGCGCTGCCGCACCACAACACGGCGCTGGAGCACTTCCTGCCGGGCGGGCCGTTCGCGCAGCTGCCGATGTGCGCGACGGAGGGCGCGGAGCACGTGTCGGCGGTGGTGTGGACGGAGCGCAGCGAGCTGGGCGAGCGGATGATGCGGCTTGACGACACGGCGTACGGGCGCGAGGTGGCGCGCAGGCTGGGCGGGCATCTGGGGGAGGTGCGGCTGATCGGGCGGCGGTGGCTGTATCCGCTGTCGGCGATGCACGCGCACCGGTATGTCGACCGGCGGCTGGCGCTGGTGGGGGATGCGGCGCACGGCATCCATCCGATCGCGGGCCAGGGGCTGAACCTCGGTTTTCGCGACGTCATCGCGCTGTCCGAGCTGGTGATCGGGGCGGTGGCGGGGGGTGGCGATCCGGGCGATGCGGCGCTGCTGGCGCGCTACCAGCGGGCGCGGCGGGGGGACAACCTGCTGATGCTGGCGGCCACCGACGGGCTCGACCGGCTGTTCAGCAGCGACAGCCGGGTGCTGCGCGGGGTGCGCGACCTGGGGATCGCGGGAGTGCAGAGGCTGCCGGGGCTCAAGCGGGCGTTCATGGCGCGGGCGATGGGGATGTGAGTCCGGCGGGGTCGGAGGAAGGAAGGAAGGCCAAGGGCTCTGCCCCTGGACCCCGCCAAAGGCCGAGCCTTTGGAATCCAATCCTCAAGTGAGGCCGGTCTAGGGGCGGCTCGCCCCTGGCGGGCCTGGGCGTAGCTGCCCAAAGGTTCCGACGACCCGCTTGGGTCGTTGGAAGGGGCAGCGGAGGGAGAGCCCAATCTTGCTTGCTTCCGGGTCGACCAACCCGGCCGCCGGCGTGAGCCTTCCTGCGGGCAGGCCCGGTGCCCCGGGCGAGATGGCGCTTCCTTTCGCCGGCGGCGCGATCCACAGTCCGGCCGATGCAGATCCATGCAAGCTGCGCGGCGCGCGACGGCGCAGGCGTTCTTCTGCTCGGGCCCTCGGGCTGCGGGAAGTCCGACCTGCTGCTCCGGCTCCTGGGGGAGGGCTTCGCGCTGGTCGCCGACGACCGGGTGGAGATCGATTCCGGCGAGGCCCGCGCGCCGGCGACGCTGGCCGGGCTGCTGGAGGTGCGCGGGTTCGGCATCGTCAGGCTGCCGTACTGCATGGCTGCGACGCTGCGCCTCGCGGTCGAGCTGGTTGCCGCCGGGGGTGGCGGGCCGCGCCTGCCGCTGCCGCGGCGCCATCCCGCGCTCGGCCTGCCGCTGGTGGCGGTGGACCCGGACCGCGCCTCGGCGGCCCGGCGCGTCGGCTTGGCACTGGACTGTGCGCTGGGGCACGTCACGCAGCTGGCGGGTGCCTTCGCGTGATGGCGCGCGCGGGCGGGCGACGCCGGAGCGCGCACGCCGGTGGGTGGCGGGCTCCTTGACGCTCCGGTGGCGGCAGGGACGCGGAACGCTGTGGCGCATGCGTCTCGTGCGGGGCAGATCCGCTTGCGGCGCCGGGTGGGTTCCGGGGCGGAGCAGGCGGCGGGGCGCGCGGATGGTGCCGTTGGTGCCGGGCCTTCCCGGGCGGGACGGCGGATTTCCTGGATTTCGAAGTGTTGCAGGGCCATGACGAAGGCGGGCCTGGCGGCGGCGTCGCGGGGCGGGACGGGTGGAGCAGCCGGCGGCGCGGAGGGGGATTGTTCATCTTCCGTGCGCAGGATGGGCGGGGTGCTGGACGCGCGGGCGCGCTGCCGCCATGTGAGGCCGGGCGCGATCTGGCAAAGAGCGCTGGGGCGCCGTATAGGCGGCGTCGGCCGGGGCTGCCCGGCCAGGTGCGCTGCCTGCGCCGCGGGCATGCCGGCCTGGCGGGGGCGCAGGGCCTGGCGCGGGATCGTGGCGCCGGGGTGCGGACAGGAGGTTCGGGCGTCGCGCGTCGCGGCACGATTGTGCCGTGGGGGATGTCTCGTCGTGGCGGGAGAGGCCGCGTGGTCCCGGCGGGGCCATGGCGGGTTGCCGGATTCATCCGCGACAAGCGGCACCGAGGTCGGGCTCGATCCGACAGATCAGGCGCAGGAGGCCTGAGCAGGACCCATGATCGGAATTGTGCTGGTGACGCACGGCAGGCTCGCCGTGGAACTGCGCTCCGCGATGGAGCATGTCGTCGGCGAGCAACGCAACGTCGCGACGATGTGCATCGGCGCCGACGACGACATCGACCGCTGCCGCGAGGAGATCCAGGCCAGGATCGCCGACGTCGACCAGGGCGACGGGGTGGTGCTGCTGACCGACATGTTCGGGGGCACGCCGAGCAACCTGGCGATCTCGATGATGGACCGCGAGGGCGTGGAGGTGATCGGCGGGGTCAACCTGCCGATGCTGGTCAAGCTGGCCAAGGTGCGCTCGCTGCAGACGCTGTCGGAATGCGTGGACTGCGCGGAGCTGGCCGGGCGCAAGTACATCTGCGCCGCCTCGCACGCGCCGGCGCACGGGCCGACGGCGCTGGCCGAGCAGTGCCGCAAGAACACGCAGCCGGCGCCGCCGCCACCGGCCGTGCCGCTGCGCAAGGCGCAGGGCTGAGGCGCGGGTGGGGATGCCGCGTGCGGCCGGCTGCGGCGGGCCGGCTTGAGGGGGAGGGCTGCAAGGGTGGGGACATGGACGGCGTGATCGCGGCGATGGTCCTGCGTCCGTGAGCGACCCCGCCGCCGACCCGGTGATCGGCCGCATCGTCGTGGTGTGCAACCGGCGCGGCCTGCATGCCCGCGCGGCGGCCCGCTTCGTCGCCCTGGCGGAGCGATTCGCGGCCTCCGTCGAGGTCGCGCGCGCGGAGAGCGCGGAGCAGAGCGTGTCCGCCCGGTCGATCATGGGGCTGATGATGCTCGGCGTGGGCCAGGGGTCGGGCCTGTCGCTGCGGGCGCAGGGCTGGGACGCCAAGGAGGCGATCGAGGCGCTCGCGGCCCTGGTGGAGTCCGGCTTCGATGAGCAGGAGTGAGGACGCGGCCGCGTGGACCGGGGCGGCGCCCGCGTTGACTTCCCCGGCGGCGTCCAGGGCGGAGCGGCGACTGTCCGGCATTCCCATCGGGGCCGGGATCGCGATCGGGCCGGCGTTTCCCGCCCGCGAGGCGCCGGCCGAGTTCACCCGCGGCGTCATCCCGGCGGCTGGCGTGGCGGCGGAGGGCGAGCGGCTGGAGCAGGCAATCCTGCGCTCGCGCAAGCAGGTGGCCAAGCTGCGGCAGAAGCTGCTGATCCTGCCGGAGGACAGCCAGGCGGAGCTGGCGCCGCTGCTCGACGCCTACATGCAGATGCTCGGGCCGTCGCGGCTGATCCGCGGCGCGCGGCTGCGCATCCGCGACAAGCTCCTGTCGGCGGAGACCGCGGTCGCCGACGAGGCGGAGCAGGTGGCGCGCGCGCTGCTGGCGCTGCCGGGCGACGATCCGGCCGGGCTGCAGCGGCGCGCCGACGAGGTGCGCGAGATCGGGCGGCGTCTGATCCGCAACCTGGCGCAGGCGCCGTTCCGCTCGCTGGGCGGGGTGCCGGCGGGCTCGGTGCTGGTCGCGGAGTCGCTGCGCCCGGCGGATGCGGCGCTGATCGACCCGGCGCGCATCGCGGGGGTGGCCACGGAGGAGGGCGGCAGCGACGGGCACACGGCGATCATGCTCCGGGCGCTCGGCATCCCGTCGGTGCTGGGGGCCGCGGGGCTGGCGGCGGCGGCGCGCGCGGGCTGCCAGATGATCGTGGACGGCAGCGCCGGCACCGTGGTGGTCAACCCGGGGGCGGACACGCTGGCCCGTGCCCACGCGGGGGTCGCGGCGTTCACTCGGGAGCGGCAGAAGCTCGCCCGGCTGCGCCGCCTGCCCGCGCGCACCACCGACGAGGCCGAGGTCGACCTGCACGCCAACTTCGAGATCCCCGCCGAGCTGGCGCTGATCGCGCAGTCCGGCGCGACCGGCATCGGGCTGCTGCGCTCCGAGTTCCTGTTCATGAACCGCGACACGGTGCCCGACGAGCAGGACCAGTTCGAGACCTACCGCAGCGTCGTCGAGGCGATGGGCGGGGACGGCGTCACGATCCGGGTGCTCGACTGGGGCGGCGAGAAGCAGCTCGACTCGCTGTCGGCGGAGAGCCTCGGCGCGGGCTCGGACCGCAACCCGGCGCTGGGCGTGCGCGGCATCCGGCTGCTGCTGCGCCACCCCGTGCTGTTCGAGACGCAGCTGGCGGCGATCCTGCGGGCTGCGGCGTTCGGGCCGGTGCGCATCCTGCTGCCGATGGTGACCAACGTCGCGGAGCTGCGCCAGGGGCGCGAGGTCCTGGAGCGCGTGGCGCGCAGGCTGCGGCGCCGGGGGGAGAAGGTCTCCGAGAGGCTGCCGCCGCTGGGCGTGATGATCGAGACGCCGGGCGCGGCGCTGTCCGCGGACGCGCTGGCGCTGGAGGCGGACTTCTTCGCGATCGGCACCAACGACCTCGCGATGTACACGCTGGCCGTGGACCGCTCGCTGTCGGAGGTCGCTGCGATCTACGACCCGCTGCATCCCGCCGTGCTGCGCCTGGTGCAGTTCGCCATCGAGGCGGCGCTGCGCGTGCGCAAGCCGGTGTCGGTGTGCGGGGAGATGGCGGGCAACCCGAAGTTCACGCCGCTGCTGCTGGGGCTGGGCCTGCGCTGCTTCAGCATGAACGCGTCGGCGGTGCCGCGGGTCAAGCAGGTGGTCCGCGGGGCGTCGGTCGACGAGTGCATCCGGTTCAGCCGCAGGGTCATGGAGCAGAGCGACCCGGCGCGGATCCGCGAGCTGGTTCTGGGCTGAAGGCAAGGCCAGGGCTCTGCCCTGGACCCGCCAGGGGCGAGCCGCCCCTGGACCGGCTTCTCTTAAGAACTGGATTCCAAAGGCTTGCCTTTGGCGGAGTTTGAGGCAGAGCCTCAACCTTGCTTGCCTGCCTTCGTGCGCGCAACCATTCACGCCCGGCGCGTTCTGCTCGGGTGTTTCGGGAGAACCTGCTGATGTCCAGTTCCACGACGCCGCGGGTCACCGAGGGCCGTCCCTATCCGCTGGGTGCCACGTGGAACGGGCGAGGCGTGAACTTCGCGCTGTTCTCCGCCAACGCGACCTCCGTCGAGCTGTGCCTGTTCGACGCCGAGGGCGAGACAGAGCTCGCCCGGGTCAGGCTGCCGGAGTACACGGACGAGATCTTCCACGGCTTCCTGCCCGACGCGCATCCGGGGACGGTGTACGGCTATCGCGTGCACGGGCCGTACGAGCCGGAGCAGGGGCATCGGTTCAACCCGAACAAGCTGGTGCTCGATCCCTACGCCAAGGCGGTGGTCGGCCAGCTCAAGTGGGACCCGGCGGTGTTCGGCTACACGATCGGCCATGCGGACGGCGACCTGTCGTTCGACGAGCGCGACAGCGCAGCCTTCATGCCGAAGAGCCGGGTGATCGACCCCGCGTTCACCTGGGGCGACGACCGCAGCCCGATGGTGCCGTGGGACAAGACCGTGTTCTACGAGACCCACGTGCGCGGCTTCACCATGAAGCATCCCGATGTGCCGGAGGCGCTGCGCGGCACCTTCCGGGGGCTGGCCGTGCCGGAGGTCGTCAAGCACATCAAGTCGCTCGGCGTGACGTCGGTCGAGCTGCTGCCGGTGCACATGTTCATCGACGACGACTATCTCCAGGACAAGGGGATGGTGAACTTCTGGGGCTACAACTCCATCAGCTTCTTCGCGCCGGCGCGGCGGTACGCGACCAACCACGGGTATGCCTCGCTCGAGTTCAAGGAGATGGTGGCGCGGCTGCACGATGCCGGGCTCGAGGTGATCCTGGACGTGGTGTACAACCACACGGCAGAGGGCAACGAGCGCGGCGCCACGCTGTCGTTCAAGGGGATCGACAACGCGTCGTACTACCGGCTGCTGCCCGACCAGAAGCGCTACTACATCAATGACACGGGCACCGGGAACACGGTCAACCTGTCGCACCCGCGGGTGATCCAGATGGTCACCGACAGCCTGCGCTACTGGGTCAGCGAGATGCACGTCGACGGGTTCCGTTTCGATCTCGGCACGATCCTGGCGCGCGAGCCGCACGGGTTCGACGAGCAGTCGGGCTTCCTCAAGGCGTGCGGGCAGGATCCGATCCTGAGCCAGGTCAAGCTGGTCGCCGAGCCGTGGGACTGCGGGCCGGGCGGCTACCAGGTGGGCGGGTTCCCGCCGGGGTGGGCGGAGTGGAACGACCGCTACCGCGACGACGTGCGCTCGTTCTGGAAGGGGGACGAGGGCACGCTGCCGAAGCTCGCGAAGCGGCTCACCGGGAGTGCCGATTTCTTCAATCACCGCGGGCGCCAGACCTGGGCGGGGGTCAACTTCCTGACGGCGCACGACGGGTTCACGCTCAACGACGCGGTCAGCTACGACGAGAAGCACAACGAGGCGAACGGCGAGGACAACAAGGACGGCAACTCGAACAACCACAGCTCGAACTACGGGGTGGAGGGGCCGACGGACGACGAGGCGATCAACGCGGTGCGCGAGCGCCAGCTGCGCAACATGATGGCGACGCTGCTGCTGTCGCGCGGGACGCCGATGATCCTGGCGGGCGACGAGTTCGGCCGCACGCAGGAGGGCAACAACAACGCCTACTGCCAGGACAGCGAGATCTCCTGGGTCAACTGGGACATCAAGGAGAAGGGGGCGGCGCTGGTCCGCTTCGTGTCCGACGTGGCCTCGCTGCGCAGGCGGCTGCCGGTGCTGCACCGCACGCGGTTCCTGACGGCCGAGTGGAATGACGAGACGGGCGTCAAGGACGTGACCTGGCTCAGCCCCAGCGGCACGGAGATGACGTCCGAGCAGTGGGACGAGGCGTCGGCGCACTGCATGGGCGTGCTGCTGGACGGGCGGGCGCAGGCAACGGGCATCGCGCGGCGCGGCGACGACCAGACGCTGCTGCTGGTGGTCAACTCGTACCACGACATGGTGCCGTTCAAGCTCCCCGACGTGGTGGGCGGGACCTCGTGGCACCGGCTGATCGACACCAACCTGGGCAAGGTCGACGACCTCAGCCTCGGGGCGGGAAGCGCCACCACGCTGGAGACGGGGACGGCGTACGACGTCACCGGGCGGTCGCTGCTGCTGTTCGAGCTGGTGCCGGGCGAGGCGTATGGCACGGCGCGGGTGGAGCGGAAGTAAGCAAGGCCGGGCTCTGCCCGGACCCGCCAGGGGGGAGCCCCCCCCCTGGACCGGCTTCACTTCGGGAAGGCGGTCCAGGGGGCCTTCCCCCTGGCGGAGTTTGAGGCAGAGCCTCAACCTTGCTTTCTATGCCGTGGCGTCGAGCGCGCCGCGCAGTTCCCCGCGCATCCTGTCGCCGTCGGGCAGGTCGTTGGACGAGAAGGTGCCGCGGATGTTGCCGTCGCGGCCGATCAGGACCTTGCAGAAGTTCCAACTCGGCTCCCAGTGGCGGGTGTCGCTGACCCAGCGGTAGAAGGGGGCGGCGTCGGGGCCCTTGACGTGGGACAGGCCGCCCATCGGGAACTGCACGTCGAAGGTGGCCTCGCAGAAGGTCTTCACCTTGGCGTTGGTGTTGGATTCCTGGCCGAAGTCCTCGCTGGGGATGCCGATGACGGTCAGGCCGGCGGGGGAGAACTCCTTGTGGAGGGCTTCGAGGCCCTTGTACTGCGGGGTGTAGCCGCAGAACGAGGCGGTGTTGGCGACCAGCAGGGCGCGGCCGCGGAAGCTGGACAGGTCGAGCGTGCCGCCCTCGATCGAGGGGAAGGTGAAGCCCCAGGCGAGGGGGGCGTCGGCGGCCTGCAAGCGGCTGGGCGCCGCGGCCAGGGCGCCCAGGGTGGCGAGGACGGAGCGACGGGAGAGCGTGGTCATGGGCGTGGTCTCCTGCTGTGGCGGCGGGGGCCAGGCTATTCCCGGCGCAGCACGCGGTCGGTGATGAAGCTGGACAAGCCGCCGGCGACGAAGTCGCGCTTGAGGGCGGCCTCGTCGTAGTCGTTCGCGACCCAGTCGAGGAAGGGGGTCCGGCCCTCTGCCTGCTCGGCGAAGCGGACGAAGAAGGCGTCGAGGACGCCGGTGCGCGAGCGGTTGAAGTGGCCGTAGCGCCAGGAGAGCTGGCGCAGGGCCTGGGCCGCGGTGCCGCCCTCGAACAGGACGACGAGGCCGGCGGCGAGGCCGGCGCGGTCGGCGCCGGACTTGCAGTGCATCAGGGCAGGCGTTTCCACCGAGCGGTACAGGTCGGCGAAGCGCAGGATGCGGTCGCGGTGGGGGGCGCCGCGGCTCTCGAAGGCCATGTCGACGTGGTGCAGGCCGAGCGAGGCGGCGGCGCCGCGCGAGAGGGCGTCGGAGCCGCAGCGGCGGTGGCCGCGCAGGTTGATCAGGGTGCGCAGGCCGTGTCGCTCGGCGGCGGCGCGCAGGCGGGCGGGGGTCGGGTGGTTGGAGCGGTAGAGGCGGCCGGGGACGACGGTTGCCCAGTTGTGCCAAGCAAGGCGGAAGATCGCGTGGTCGACGAGGAGGCTGTCGGACCAGGCGCGGCCTCGGTCGAGCGGGAGGGTGCCCTCGAACATCGGGCTAGAGGTGAACGGGAGGAGGAAGGAAGGAAGCGAGTTCTTTTTTGAAAAAAAGAACCAAAAAACTTTTGCCCATTTGGGGTGTGCCAGCCGAGTGGCACCGAGCTTTATGGGCAGAGTCTTTTTGCTTCTTTTTCTTCAGAAAAAGAAGGCCTTGCTGGCTTGCTTCGCTCGCGGTCCCCATGATGGCTGCTAGCCGCGGCGATCGACGATGAGCTGCTTGATCTCGGCGATGGCCTTGGCGGGGTTGAGGCCCTTCGGGCAGGACTGGGTGCAGTTCATGATGGTGTGGCAGCGGTAGAGCTTGAACGGGTCCTCCAGCGCGTCGAGGCGCTCGCCGGTGTGCTCGTCGCGGGAGTCGGCGATGAAGCGGTAGGCGGCGAGGAGCGTGGCCGGGCCGAGGTACTTGTCGCCATTCCACCAGTAGCTCGGGCAGGAGGTGGTGCAGCAGAAGCAGAGGATGCACTCCCACATGCCGTCGAGCTTGGCGCGCTCCTCCTTGCTCTGGGGGCGCTCGGCGTCGGGCGGGGGGGCGGTGTCGGACTTGAGCCAGGGCTCGATGGAGCGGAGCTGGGCGTAGGCCTGGCTGAGGTCGGGGACCAGGTCCTTGACCACGGGCATGTGGGGGAGCGGGTTGATCTTCACGGAGCCGCTGCACTCGCCGGTGGGCTTGAGGCAGGCGAGCGTGTTGCCGCCGTCGATGTTCATGGCGCAGGAGCCGCAGATGCCCTCGCGGCAGGAGCGGCGGAAGGTCAGCGTCGGGTCAATGTCGTTCTTGATGTGGATGAGCGCGTCGAGGACCATGGGGCCGACGTGGTCGAGGTCGACCTCGTAGGTGTCCATGCGCGGGTTCTGGCCGTCGTCGGGGTTCCAGCGGTAGATCTGGAACTCCTTGACGTTGGTGGCGCCGGGGGCGGCCTTGTGGGTCCGGCCCTTGGCCACGCGGCTGTTCTTCGGAAGCCTGAACTCGGCCATTGTCTCGGTATCCCTGGAGCCTGTTTCGAGCCTTCCGCCGCGAAGCCTGGCGAAGGAAGGAAGCGTGTTCTTTCTTGAAAGAAAGAACCAAAGAACTTCTGCAAATTGGGTCCGGTGCCACCCGCCGTGGCACCGGGTCCTTATGGAGAAAGTCTTTTTGCTTCTTTTTCTTCAGAAAAAGAAGGCCTTGCCTTGCTTAGTACACGCGCTTCTTGGGCGGGAAGACGCTGACCTCGTTGGTCAGGGTGCGCATGCGCACCGGGCGGTAGTCGAGGGAGACGTCGCCCTTCTCGCCGACCCAGGCGAGGGAGTGCTTCATCCAGTTCTCGTCGTCGCGGTCGGGGAAGTCGTCGTGGGCCTGGGCGCCGCGGCTCTCCTTGCGGGCCTCGGCGCTGACCATGGTGGCAGTCGCATTGCCCATGAGGTTCTGGAGCTCCAGGGCCTCGACGAGGTCGCTGTTCCAGATGAGGCCGCGGTCGGTGACGTTCATGTCGGACATGCCAGCCCAGAGGTTGCGCACCTTGTCGACGCCGGTGGTGAGGCTCTGGCTGTCGCGGAAGACGGCGGCGTGGGCCTGCATGGCGCGCTGGAGGCCCTCGCGCAGCTCGGCGACCTTGGTGCCGCCGGTGGCGTGGCGGGTGCGGTCGAAGCGGTCGAGCGAGGCCTCGCCGGCGCGGGGTGGCAGGGGCGCCTGGCCCTCGCCTGGCTTGATGATGGCGGCGGCGCGCTGGGCGGCGGCGCGGCCGAAGACGACGAGGTCGAGGAGGGAGTTGGTGCCGAGGCGGTTGGCGCCGTGGACGGAGACGCAGGCGGCCTCGCCGATGGCCATGAGGCCGCGCACGACGCGGTCGGGGTCCTCGCGGGTCGGGCTGAGCACCTCGCCGTGCAGGTTGGTAGGGATGCCGCCCATGTTGTAGTGGACGGTGGGGAGCACGGGGACGGGCTCCTTGGTGACGTCGCGGCCGGCGAAGACGCGGGCGGTCTCGCTGATGCCGGGCAGGCGCTCGTGCAGCAGGTCGGCGCCGAGGTGCTCCAGGTGGAGCATGATGTGGTCCTTGTTGGGGCCGCAGCCCCTGCCCTCGTTGATCTCGACGGTCATGGAGCGGGAGACGACGTCGCGCGAGGCGAGGTCCTTGGCGGTGGGGGCGTAGCGCTCCATGAAGCGCTCGCCCTCTGAGTTGGTGAGGTATCCGCCCTCGCCGCGGCAGCCCTCGGTGAGCAGGCAGCCGGCGGGGAAGATGCCGGTCGGGTGGAACTGCACGAACTCCATGTCCTGGGTCGGCAGGCCGGCGCGGATGGCCATGCCGCCGCCGTCGCCGGTGCAGGTGTGCGCGGACGTGCAGGACAGGTAGGCGCGGCCGTAGCCGCCGGTGGCGAGGACAACCTCCTGGGCGCGGAAGCGGTGCATGGAGCCGTCCTCGAGGTTCCATGCCATGACGCCGCGGCAGGCGCCCTCGTCCATGATGAGGTCGAGGGCGAAGTATTCGACGAAGAACTCGGCGTTGTGCTTGAGGCTCTGCTGGTAGAGCGTGTGCAGGATGGCGTGGCCGGTGCGGTCGGCGGCGGCGCAGGCGCGCATCGCCGGCTCCTTGCCGTACTCCTTCATGTGGCCGCCGAAGGGGCGCTGGTAGATGGTGCCTGCGTCGGTGCGGCTGAAGGGGACGCCGAAGTGCTCCAGCTCGTGGACGGCGGGGACGGCCTCGCGGCACATGAACTCGATCGCGTCCTGGTCGCCGAGCCAGTCGGAGCCCTTGACGGTGTCGTACATGTGCCAGCGCCAGTCGTCCTCGCCCATGTTGCCCAGCGCCGCGCCGATGCCGCCCTGGGCGGCCACGGTGTGGGAGCGGGTGGGGAAGACCTTGGTGATGCAGGCGGTCTTCAGGCCGGCGGCGACCATGCCCAGGGTTGCGCGCAGGCCCGCGCCGCCTGCGCCGACGACGACGACGTCGTAGGTGTGGTCGATGATCGGGTAGGCGCCGGCCGGCTTGCTGATCGCGTTCATGTCGGGTCCATCGGGCAGTGGGCCGGAGGATGTCCGGCAGGGGTCGCCGGGACGCGCCCGGCGGGGGTCAGAGCGCGAGCCTGAGGACCGACAGCACCGCGAGCAGGCCCAGGACCAGGCACGCCGCCTTGGTGGCGAGCGATGCGATCAGGGTGCCGCGCTGGTGGATGTAGTCCTCGTAGATCACCTGCAGGCCTAGTTGGGTATGGTGGAAGGTCATCACCACCAGCAGGATCATCAGGGTCGCGTTCCAGGGGCGGCCGATGAAGTGGGCGACCGTCGGCTGGTCGGCGCCGAGCAGGCGCAGGACGGAGACCACGAACCACACGGTGAGCGGCACCAGGGCGACGGAGGTCAGGCGCTCTGCCCACCAGTGCTCGACGCCGGACTTCGCGCTGCCCAGGCCGCGGGCGCGGCCCAGCTCCGAGCGCCTGATCTGGATGGTGGCGTTGTCCATCGTCGGTCCCTCGCGCTTCACGTCAGGTCGGCCGCGCTCACCACACCGACAGCCCGACGATCCAGGTCAGGGCAGTCGAGGCGGCGGTCAGGGCGAACACCACCCAGGTCATGGGGTTCAGGGTGTTCTTCTCGAAGCCGTGGCCGGTGTCCCAGGCGAGGTGCCGCAGGCCGGCGAACAGGTGGTAGAACAGCGACGCGGTCCAGCCGAGCAGGAGCAGCAGGCCGAGCCAGGAGCCGGCGAAGCCCTGCATGGTGGCGAAGGCCTGGGGGCCGGCGGCGGCGGCGGCCAGCCACCATACCAGCATCAGGGCGCCGACGGAGAGGGCGACGCCGGTCATGCGGTTGAGGATTGAGCCGGCCATGGTGACGGGCCAGCGGTAGACCTGGAGGTGGGGCGAGAGGGGGCGGCGCACCAGGCGGCCGTCGCTCGCGTGCCCGACCATCCGGGGGTCCTGCAGCGTCTTCATCGTTCCCCCGAAGCCTCCGAACTGGTCCGCATGTCTCTATGCGTGGGACTGTAGGTCGTCAATGAAAGGCAGGACGCAAGGCCAGGGGCTCTGCCCCTGGACCCCGCCAGGGCGAGCCGCCCTGGACCGGCCTCCCTGTTCTTTCTCATGTGCGCCGGTCCAGGGGCGGCTCGCCCCTGGCGGGTCCGGGCAGAGCCCGGCCTTGCTTACTGGCTTCGCTCGGCAAGCAACCCCTGCCCCACCAGGCTTTCCGCGATCTGCACGGCGTTGAGCGCGCCGCCCTTGCGCAGGTTGTCGGTCACGCACCAGAAGCCGAGGCCGTTCGGCACGGTCGGGTCGCGGCGCACGCGGCTGACGTAGACGGCGTCCTCGCCGACGCAGTCGATGGGGGTGGTGTAGCCGCCGTCCTCGCGGGTGTCCTGGACGACGACGCCGGGGGCGCTGCGCAGGAGGTCGCGGGCCTCGCCGGCGTTGGCGGGGTCGCGCAGCTCGACGCTGACGGAGAGGGCGTGGCCGATGAAGACGGGGACGCGGACTGCGGTCGCGAAGATGGCGACGTCGGGGTCGAGGACCTTGCGCATCTCCACGGCGAGCCGCCACTCCTCGCGGGTCTGGCCGTCGTCGAGGAAGCGGTCGATGTGGGGGATCAGGTTGAAGGTGATCGGCTTGGTGAACTGCTCGGACTTCGCGGGGTCGTTGACGAAGCTGCCCTTGGTCGCGGTGAACAGCTCGTCCATGCCCTCGCGGCCGAGGTCGGAGACGGCCTGGAAGGTGGTGACGACGGCGCGGCGGACGCCGAAGCGGTCGTGCAGGGGCTTGAGGACGGTGGCGAGCTGGATCGTGGTGCTGTGGGGGCTGGCGGCGATGCCGCGGCGGGTGTGGCGGGCCAGCGAGAGCGGGTTCACCTCGGGGACCACGAGGGCGACGTCGGGCTCCAGGCTGAACTGGCCGCTGGCGTCGATGACCTGGCAGCCGGCGGCGGCGGCGCGGGGGGCCTGGGCGGCGGCGATCGCGGGGGCGGCGGCCATGAGGGCGAGGTCGCACTGCGCGAAGTCGAAGCGCTCGACGGCGGCGACCTTGAGGTTGCGCTCGCCGAAGCTGACCTGGGCGCCGACAGCGCGGCCGGAGGCCAGGGCGGTGACCTGGGAGGCGGGGAACTCGCGGTCGGCCAGGGCGCGGAGGATCTCGCGGCCCACGGCGCCCACGGCTCCGACGACGGCGACACGGTAGGGCATGGGCGGGCCTCGCTCAAAGAAGGAAGGAAGGCCAGAGGCTCTGCCTCTGGACTCCGCCAAAGGCTGAGCCTTTGGAAACCCCTACTTGGGTTCGGTGCGTGGGCGTGGCGCGTCTTAATTTGCGCGGGTCCGGGGGCGCTCGCCCCCGGCGGGTCCAGGGCAGAGCCCCGGCCTTCCTGGCTTAGTTCGGCAGAGGCGCGAACGTGCCCGGCTGCGCGGCGTCGTCCCACATGCGGCCGTCCGTGCGGTCGACGCGCACGCCGAACAGGCGGGGGGCCGCGCCGGGGTCGGCGGTGCAGGTGTCGTTGTGCTTCTGGTAGACGTCGAGCAGCGTCGGCTCGCCGGGCGGGGGCTCGTGGATGAAGAAGGCGAGGCAGGGCTTGGGCGCGTGGGCGAGGCCGGCGGCGAGGACGCGGTCGCGCACGGCGAGCACCATGGCCATGTCGCTGGCCAAGTTGAGCGAGGGGGGCGGGGCGCGGTGGGTCCAGGCGAACCAGCCCTCGACGCACAGGGCGGCGGCAGCGAAGACGCCCATCACCGCGAGCTTGCGGCGCAGGCGGTGCGGGCGCGGGGCGGCCCAGGGGGCGGGTAGAGGGCGGCCGAGGCTCACCCGAGCTCCTCGTGCCAGGTGCGGCCGTCGCGCTCGATCAGGGCGATGGCGGCGGTGGGTCCCCAGCTGCCGGCGGCGTAGGGGCGGGGGCGCTCGGGGCTGTCGCGCCAGGCCTCCAGGATCGGCTCGACCCAGGACCAGGCGGCCTCGACCTCGTCGCGGCGCATGAACAGCGTCGGGTTGCCGCGCACGGTGTCCATCAGCAGGCGCTCGTAGGCGTCGGGGAAGCGGGTGGAGAAGGCCTCCTCGAAGCCGATGGCCAGCTCGGCCTCGCGCAGGCGCATGCCGCCGGGGCCGGGGTCCTTGGTCATCATGCCCAGGCGCATGCCCTCCTCGGGCTGGAGGCGGATGATCAGGCGGTTGGGGGCGAGCTCGGCGGCCTCACGGGGGAACAGGCTGAAGGGGACGTCGCGGAACTGGATGACGATCTCGGAGACCTTCTGTGGCAGGCGCTTGCCGGTGCGCAGGTAGAAGGGCACGCCGGCCCAGCGGTAGGAGTTCACCTCGATCTTGAGCGCCACGAAGGTCTCGGTGTCGCTGTTGTCGCGGCCGCCGCCGGCCTTGAGGTCGTGGGCGTAGCTGTCCACGCCCTGGCCGCCCACGGCGCCGGCGGCGTACTGGCCGCGCACGGTGGTGTGGCTGATGTCGTGGGGCGCGATGGGGCGCAGTGCGCGCAAGACCTTGAGCTTCTCGTCGCGGACGTCGTCGCCGTCGAGCTGGATCGGGGGCTCCATCGCGACCATGCAGAGGAGCTGGAGCAGGTGGTTCTGCACCATGTCGCGCAGGGCGCCGGACTGGTCGTAGTAGGGGCCGCGGCTTTCCACGCCGACGGTCTCGCCCACGGTGATCTGCACGTGGTCGATCACGTCGGCGTTCCACAGGCGCTCGAAGATCGTGTTGGCGAAACGGAGCGCGAGGAGGTTCTGCACCGTCTCCTTGCCGAGGTAGTGGTCGATGCGGAAGATCTGCGGCTCGCGGAAGACGCGGCCGACGGCGTCGTTGATCTCGCGGGCGGATTCGAGGTCGTGGCCGATCGGCTTCTCCAGCACGACGCGGGACTTCGCGGTGATCAGGCCGTGGCTGTCGAGGTTGTCGCAGGTCGGGCCGTACAGCTCGGGCGAGGTCGCGAGGTAGAACACGCGGACGCGGTCGGGGTTGTCGAGCAGGGCGATGAGGTTGGGCCAGCCCTCGTCGCGCGCGCCGTTGACGGGGGCGTAGTGCACCATGGCGAGGAAGCGGGCGAGGACGTCCTCGTCGAGCTCGTGCGGCTTGATGTGGCGCTGCAGGGCGGCGCGGGCGCGCTCGCGGTAGGCGCCGTCGTCGAGCTCGGAGCGGGCGGCGCCGATGATGCGGCTGCCGTCGGGCACCTGGCCGTCGCGGTAGCGGAAGTAGAGCGCGGGGAGGAGCTTGCGCAGCGTCAGGTCGCCGGTGGCGCCGAACACGATGCAGTCGAAGATCTCGACCGGGATGATGACCGCCATGTCCACGCTCCGACTTGTGCGCCGCACTATGCGAAGCGCGGCCCGGGCTGTCGATGGCGGAGGTGGCGCGTTTCGGGGATCGGGGCGGAGGCCGGGGCGGACGCGGCGTCGGCGGCCGGTGCGGTCAGCTCTTGGTCGGCGTCGGGTCGATCACGTTCGCGCAGCCGTCCGTCGGCGCTGCCGCGACCTGGCCGACCAGGGGGACGATCTTCAGGCCTGCCGACGCGATCCGGCACGGGGCCGCGAACAGGCCGCAGCCGGACAGGGCGCCGCTGGCGAGGAGCACGGCCAGCAGGGTGACCAGCCGCCTCCGATCGGGTTTGTCCATGTCCGCTCCCTGGTTTGCTGCGCCCTGGTAGAGGGCAGGATTGTGGCCCGCCAGCGGCAAAAGTGTTTCAGACTGTCACGCCGGCGGGCCGCCGTCCTGCAGCGGGGCCCGCCATGCCGCGACCGTCCGGGCGGCGGCGTCCGGGGTGACGGAGCCGGGGGTCGGCGGCTGCCGCCCTGGTCGCGCGGCTGCGGGGGGCGTCAGCCACGGCGGTCCCGCAGCCGCAGCCCGGCGCCGCCGCCGTTCTCCGCGATGAACTCGACCCCGCCGTCCTCCAGGGCCTTGCGCACCTTGGCGGCGTTGCCGGCGGAGCTGCGCTCGACGCCGAACTTCTCCATGCGCTGGATCGTCGGCAGGGACAGGTCGGATCTCTCCGCCAGGACCCGCTGCTCCCAGTCCAGGAACACCCGGGCCGCCTTGATCTGCTTGGCAGAAATCATGTCTGAGGCATCATTCCTGATGTTCCATGGTTGAAAGCAGGAGCGCGATCATTATATCTGGTGCGTAGTATAAGACGTTTCAGACATCAATGGTCGGCATCATGTCCCGTGGCTTCACCTTCGCGGCCCCCGCTTCCTCCAGGCCCTCCGGCCCGACGTCCGCCAGGCCGCTGGTCCGGTCGAGAGACAGGGTGTTCGGCCCTAGCGAGCGGGACCGGGCGGAGTGGGCACTGGCCATCGCGGTGCGCGACGTCGCCGCGCTCGACCGCCACCACGCCGCGTGCCGCACGGAGCTGGGCAAGGCCAATGCCTGCCGGCCCTGGCAGCGCACGGCGGCCAAGGCGAGTGCGATGCGCCTCATCAACCGCGCCCGCGTCCAGCGGCGCGCGGCGGCCAGGGCGCTGGCCGCGGCGCAGGCGGCCGTTGCGGGGTGCGCGCCGGTTGCGCTGGCGGCCTGAGGGCGCGTCGCGCGCAGCCATTGGCGGCGGGGCTGGGGTGGTGCGGGTGTGGCGGCGGCGCGTCTGGTCGGGGGGACGTGCGTCGCGCCGGGGACCTGGGCAGTGCGTGAGGGCGGCGGGCGCTGGCGGAGAAATCGACTGTGTGGTCGAGGCTGCCTGAGCTGGCGCGCTGGAGGTCCGGGCGGGAATCGAACCCACATTCGCGGATTTGCAGTCCGCTGCATCACCACTCTGCCACCGGACCGGGCGCCGTGCCGCGCGGGCGGAGTGCCGCGGCGCGCAGGCAGGCTGTATCCGCGCGCGCAGTGCGGCGGTCAAGCGGCTTCGGGGGGTGTCGCGGTTCAGGAAGGCCAGGGCTCTGCCCTGGACCCGCCAGGGGCAGCGCCCCTGGACCAGCCTCCGATGGGGCCTGCGGCACGAAGGAGGGTGCCGGGACTCCGACCCGGAGTCATGGTTTCCAAAGGCCTCCGGCCTTTGACGGGTCTGGGCAGAGCCCGGCCTTGCTTGCTGACTTCGCGCCGGGGCGACCCCCGGCTTTGCGCGGGGTCGCCGCGCCCGTATACACCGCGCTCCGATCCACGCCGCAGGATGCGCGCCGCATGACCGCACTCACCGCCTCCGCCGCCTCCCCGCAGCGCTCGATCGCGCTGGACTTCGACCGGGCGCGGGCCACGATGGTTGACGGGCAGGTCCGGCCGAACAAGGTCACCGACCCGCGCATCATCGGCGCGATGCGGCTGCTGGCGCGCGAGGCGTTCCTGCCCGAGGCGCTGCGGCCGCTCGCGTATCTGGACACCAACGTCGAGCTGGGCGGCGGGCGGGTGCTGCTGGAGCCGATGGTGGCGGCGCGGCTGCTGCAGGTGGCCAAGCCGCGCGGCGGGGAGCGGGCGATGCTGGTGGGCGGGGGCACCGGCTACGTGGCGGCGATCCTGTCGCGCTGCGGCGTGTCGGTGAGCGTGCTGGACGACGACCCGGCGTTGCTGGCGATCGCGCGGGTGGCCTGCGCGGGTGAGGTTCCCGCGATCCGCTTCTTCGAGGGCGACCTGCGCGCGGGGCTGCCCGGGGGGGCGCCGTTCGACCTGATCGTGGTCGAGGGCTCGGCGGCGGCGATCCCGGCGGAGTATGCGGCGCAGCTGGGCGCGGGCGGGCGCATCGCGGGCTTCGTCACCGCGGCGGACGGCATGACCCGCGCGGTGCTGGCCGAGCGCACCTCCGCGGGGCTGCGCGCCCTGCCCCAGTTCGACTGCGCAACGCCGATGCTGCCGGGGCTGCGGGCTGCGTCCGCCTTCCGGTTCTGACGGCGCGGTTGAGGGGTCCGGGCGCGTCCGGCCTGTCGAGGCGGTCGGGTTGCGGACCCGGGACCGTCATCGACCTGCGGCACGGGCTTTCTTTTCGGGTGCTGGCAAGGCAGGCAAGAGTCTTCTTTTTCTGAAGAAAAAGAAGCAAAAAGACTTTGCTCCCTGGAGACTGGACTCCACCCGCACTCCAGACCCCAACGGGCAAAAGTTCTTTGGTTCTTTCTTTCAAGAAAGAACTCGCTTCCTTCCTGCCCCGGGGGCAGGGTCGGCGCGCTCATGACAGCCTCCCTGGTGCGAGCGTGTCGCGGCGGCATCACCCCGGGCTCCACCTGCCTGTCTCGGTGGCGCGGGAGGTGATTTCGTGTCACATTGCAGGCGGTTGCGCGCCTTGGGCGCCTTCGGGGAGTGACCAGATGACGCGCGGCTGCGACAGGGCGGACGGCATGGCTGGAATTGCGGCGTCGGGCAGCCCGGACGCGGACGGCAGCCGGCGGTCCCGGGATGGCGGCGCCCGCCCGCGCGGCATGGCCGCGGCCGGTTCGGCTTCGGGCGGCCGGGCGGCGTGGGCGGCGGGCTCGCGCGCCCTGCCCGGGCTGCGTGCCGCCGGGCTGTGGTCCGTCGCGCTGTGGTCGGTTCTGGGGGCGGGGCCCGCCGCGGCGCAGACCGCGCCCCAGGTGCCGCACACGCTGCAGGAGGCGCTGGCGAACGCCTACACCTCCAACCCGACCCTGCTGCAGGAGCGCGCCCATCTGCGCTCCATCGACGAGAACGTGCCGACCGCGCTGGCTGGCTGGCGGCCGCAGATCAGCTTCACCGGCAGCACGGGCTATGCCGCGGGCACCTACTCCGCGCCCACCGGCGTGGTCACCGGCGGCGTGTTCTCGACACCGAACAACCACACCACCTCGTCGGTGCAGGGCACGATCATCCAGCCGATCTACCGCGGCGGGCGCACCACGGCCGGCACCCACCAGGCGGTGAACAACGTGCTGGCGGAGCGGGCAAACCTGCTGTCGACCGAGGAGACCGTGTTCGCCAACGTGATCAACGCCTACGTCACGGTGATCCAGGACTTCAACCTGCTGCAGCTCAACGTCAACAACGAGCAGGTGCTCAAGCGGCAGCTGCAGGCGACCAACGACCGCTTCCGCGTCGGCGAGATCACCCGCACCGACGTGGCGCAGGCGGAGTCGGCGCTGTCCGGCGCCAGCGCCACGCGCGAGACGTCGGAGGGCACGCTGCAGTCCGCGCGCGCGGCGTACGTGCGCTACATCGGCAGCCTGCCGGCCGACAACCTGACCGAGCCGCAGCCGATCAAGCTGCCCACCAAGACCGAGCAGGAGACGTTCGACCTGGCGCTGATCAACAATCCCTCGGTGTTGCAGGCGCAGTTCAACGAGGCGGCGGCCAAGGACGCGGTGGACGTGGCGTTCTCGGCGCTGCTGCCGCAGCTCAGCCTGCAGGGCACCGGTTTCGACCAGATCAACCAGGCCGTGTCGAACACCAACAGCTCCGGCGGGCAGGTGACGATCAACGCGTCGATCCCGATCTACCAGGGCGGCTCGGAGTACGCCGCGGTGCGCCAGGCGCGGCAGACCGCGGTGGCCTCGCAGCGCGCCGTCGACGACGCCAAGCGTCAGGCGCTGGAGCAGGCGACGCAGGCGTACGAGACGTATGTCGCCGCGAAGTCCACCATCGAGAGCACGCGCGCGCAGATCAAGGCCAACCGCATCGCGCTGAACGGGGTGGAGCGCGAGGCGATCGTGGGCAGCCGCACCACGCTCGACGTGCTCAACGCGCAGCAGCTGCTGCTCGGCTCGCAGACCACGCTGGTGCAGAACCTGTCGAGCGTCGTCACCGCCTCGTACGGCGTCGCCTCGGCGATCGGGCGGCTCACCGCGCGCGACCTCGGGCTCAACGTCCCGCTCTACGACGACACCGCCTACTACAACGCGGTGCGCGACCGGCTGTGGGGCACCGGCGACTACGCCACCAGCCAGCCGGCGCGCTGAGGTGGGCGAGTCCTCCCACGGGTATCCGGGAGAGGGGCATCCGGACGAGACGCGCCTGGGAGAGGGCCAGGCGGGCGAGGGCGCGGGCGGTGCGGCGCCGGACCCGTCGATGGACGACATCCTCGCCTCGATCCGCCGCATCCTCAGCGAGGACGAGGCGGCGGAGGCGGCCTCGGTGCCGTCCGGCGGCGCTGCCGACCCGGGCGTGCTGCTGCTCGAGCCGGCGATGATGGTGCACGAGCCTGACCACGGGCAGGAGACGCCGGCCCAAGCGGAGACGACGCCGATGTCCGAGTCCGTCCATGTCGGCGCGGCGCTGTCCGACGCCGCGCCCGGGCCGGCGCCGCTGGTCGACACCGCCACCCATGCGGCGGCGAGCTCGGCCGTCGGGCACCTGGTGCGCACGCTGAACACGGCCAGGAGCACGGCGGTGCACCGTGGCGGCCCGACGCTCGAGGACATGGTGCGCGACGAGATGCGGCCGCTGCTCAAGGAGTGGCTGGACGCCAACCTGCCGGCCCTGGTCGAGCGGCTGGTGCAGGCGGAGATCGAGCGGGTGATCAAGGCCAGCGCCTGATGAACTGGGCCTGAGCGGGGCGGGGTAAAGGCAAGGCCAGGGGCGCTGCCCCCAATGCTTGAAAGCGGGGACCCCGCCAAGGGAAGCCCCTTGGATGGCTTCCTTAAGTCAAGGGATCAAAGGGTCCTCGGACCCTTTGCGGGTCTGGGCAGAGCCCAGCCTTGCTTGCTGCGGGCTGTTCGGGGTTCTGCGCGGCCTGCTAGGAATGGGCCATGCTGGAAAAGAACTTCGACCCCGCGAGCGCGGAAGCCCGTCTTTATGCCCTGTGGGAGGCCGGCGCGTCGTTCACGGCGCAGCCGGGCTCCAACGCGGCGCCGTACACGATCATGGTGCCGCCACCCAACGTCACGGGGAGCCTGCACGTCGGGCACGCGCTGAACTTCACGGTGCAGGACATCCTGGTCCGCTGGCGGCGGATGCAGGGGCGCGACGCGCTGTGGCAGCCGGGGACGGACCACGCCGGGATCGCCACGCAGATGGTGGTCGAGCGGATGCTGGCGGCCGAGGGCGTGGAGCGGCGCGCGATCGGGCGGGACGCGTTCACCGAGCGGGTGTGGCAGTGGAAGGCGGAGTCGGGGGGGAGCATCTCGCGGCAGCTGCGCCGGCTGGGGGCGTCGCTGGACTGGGAGCGCGAGCGCTTCACCATGGACGAGGGGCTGTCGGAGGCGGTGCGCGAGGTGTTCGTCAGCCTGCACAGGGACGGGCTGATCTACCGCGACCGGCGGCTGGTGAACTGGGACCCGGCGTTCCGCTCGGCGATCTCGGACCTGGAGGTGGAGAGCCGGGAGGTGCGGGGGTCGATGTGGTTCCTGCGCTACCCGCTGGCGGACGACGCGCAGGGGCGCTCGATCGTGGTGGCGACGACGCGGCCGGAGACGATGCTGGGCGACACGGCGGTGGCGGTGAACCCGGAGGATGCGCGCTACGCGGCGCTGGTCGGGCGGGAGGTGGTGCTGCCGCTGACGGGGCGGCGGGTGCCGATCATCGCGGACGCTTACTCCGATCCGGAGAAGGGCACGGGCGCGGTCAAGATCACGCCGGCGCACGACTTCAACGACTTTGCGGTCGGGAAGCGGCACGGGCTGGGGATGCCGAGCGTGCTCGACGAGCAGGCGCGGGTCACGCTGGACGAGGTCGAGCTGGTGGCGGTGGCGGGGCTGGCGGACCCGGACTTCACGCGCAACCTCGTGGGGCTGCACCGGGACGACGCGCGGCGGGCGGTGGTGGCGGAGCTGGAGCGGCTGGGCGTGCTGGAGCGGGTCGAGCCGCACACGCTGCAGGTGCCGCACGCGGAGCGCGGGGCTGCCGTGGTCGAGCCGCGGCTGACGACGCAGTGGTACGTGGACGCGGCGGCGATGGCGGGGCCGGCGATCGCGGCGGTGGAGAGCGGGGCGGCGCGCTTCGTGCCGCAGCAGTGGGAGAACACGTTCTTCGCGTGGATGCGCGACATCCAGCCGTGGTGCATCAGCCGGCAGCTGTGGTGGGGGCACCGCATCCCCGCGTGGTACGCGCCGGACGGGAGCGTGTTCGTCGAGCGGACGGAGGCGGAAGCCCAGGCGGCGGCGGAGGCGAGGTTCGGCCCAGGCGTCGTGCTGGTGCGCGACGAGGACGTGCTCGACACCTGGTTCTCCTCGGCGCTGTGGCCGTTCTCGACGCTGGGGTGGCCGGAGAAGACCGCGGACCTGGCGCGCTACTATCCGACGGACGTGCTGGTCACGGGGTTCGACATCATCTTCTTCTGGGTGGCGCGGATGCTGATGATGGGGACGCACTTCATGGGCGAGGTGCCGTTCCGCACGATCTACATCCACGGGCTGGTGCGCGACGAGGCGGGCCAGAAGATGAGCAAGTCGCGCGGCAACGTGCTCGATCCGCTGGAGCTGGTGGACGCCTACGGGACGGACGCGCTGCGCTTCACCATCGCGTCGCTGACCGGGCCGGGGCGCGACGTCAAGCTTGGGGCGGCGGCGGTGGAGTCGCAGCGCAGCTTCGTCACCAAGCTGTGGAACGCGGCGCGGTTCTTCGAGATGAACGGCGCGGGGCCGGTGACGGGGTTCGATCCGGCAGCGGTGCGTTCGCCGCTGTGCCGGTGGGTGCTCGATGCGGCGGATGTGGCGGTGGCGGAGGCGACGGCGGCGCTCGACGCGTTCCGGATCGCGGACTACGCGGGCGCCGGCTATCGGTTCACGTGGAACACGGTGTGCGACTGGTTCGTCGAGATCGCCAAGCCGGGGCTGGCCCAGGAGGGTCCGGAGGGCGACGAGCTGCGGGCGACGGCGGGCTACGTGCTGGGCGTGGTGCTGCGGCTGCTGCATCCGGCGATGCCGTTCGTCACGGAGGAGCTGTGGGACGGGCTGGGGTATGGCGCGCCGGGGAGCCTGATCGGGGCGGCGTGGCCGGTGGCGTCCGGGGTCGGCGATGCGGCGGAGGCGCGCGAGGCGGTGGAGTGGGTGATCCGGTGCGTGGGCGCGGTGCGGGCGGTGCGCGCGGAGATGGGCGTGGCGCCGGGCGTGCGGGCGGGCGTGCTGGTGTGCGACGCGTCGCCGGCGACGCGGGCGCGGGTGGCGGCGTGGGGGGAGACGGTGCGTCGGATGGCGCGGCTGGGGGAGTTCGCCGTGCTCGACGGGCCGGTGCCGCAGGGGGCGGCGCAGGCGGTGCTCGACGAGGCGGTGCTGGCGATGCCGATGGCGGGGCTGATCGACCTCGGCGCGGAGCGGGCGCGGCTGGAGAAGGAGCGCGGGCGGGCGCAGGGAGAGCGGGAGAAGCTGGAGCGCAAGCTGGGCAACGCCGGGTTCACGGCGGGGGCGAAGCCGGAGGTGGTCGAGGAGACGCGGGCGCGGATGGAGGCGGCGCGGCTGGAGGAGGACCGGCTGGGGGCGGCGCTGGGGCGGCTGGGGTAGCAAGGAAGGCCAGGGGCTCTGCCCCTGGACCCCGCCAAGGGAAGCCCCTTGGATGGCTTTGCTTAAGTGAGGCCGGTCCAGGGGCGGCTCGCCCCTGGCGGGTCTGGGCAGAGCCCAGGCTTTCTTCCTAGAGGCCCCGTTCCCGCTTGATGCGGTCCCAGGCGGCGTTGATGCGGGCGACCTTGTCGCCGGCGCGGTCGATGAATTCCTGCGGCACGCCGCGCGAGGCGAGGCTGTCCGGGTGGTTCTCGCGCATCAGGCGCTTCCAGGTGGCGCGCAGCTCGTCGTCGCCGGTGGCGCGGGTGACGCCCAGCTCGGCGTAGGGGTCGGCGCCGGTGTCCTCGGCGCGGCGGGGGGAGGCGCCGCTGGCGCGGTCCCAGGCGAGGCGGTCGAGGCGGAAGGCGCGGTGGACCTGGCGGAGATAGTCGGTCTCGCCGGCGGTGAGCGGGCCGTCGGCGCGGGCGATGCCGAACAGGGCGGCGAGGACGTCCTCCAGCACGGAGGGGCTGTCGGCGAAGGCCTCGCCGAGCTGGCGGGCATAGGGCTCGAAGGGGTCGGTGCTGGCGCGGGCCTGGTCGAACAGGCGGCCGACGTCGCGCACGGATTCGGGGGGGATGCGGAAGTGGCGCTTGAAGGCGTCGATCTCCTCGCGGCTGACGTTGCCGTCGCACTTGGCAAGCTTGGCGGAGAGGACGACGACGGCGATGGCGAAGAGCTGGTCGCGGCGCCCGAACATGGCGGCGAGGCGGGCGGGGCCGAGCAGCGAGCCCATGCGCGCGCCGGCCTGGGCGCCGGCGCCGAGCATGCCGGCGCGGTTCAGGCCGGGCAGCGTGCCCTGGTCGGCGGCGTGGCCGAGGGCGACGCCCATCATCGCGCCGAAGGGGCCGCCCATCGCGAAGCCGGCGGCGCCGCCCAGCATCTTGCCCCAGTATGCCATGCAGCGGTCCTACCACATCGCGGGGCGCAGCGGCAAAGCAGGCGGCGCGCCGCCAGGGGTCGCGATCGCCTTTTCGGAGGCCGGTCCAGGGGCGGCTCGCCCCTGGCGGGTCCGGGCAGAGCCCGGCCTTGCTTGCCTCGACGGCGACTGTCGTTTCGGTGCCGCCCCTTTGGTCGCCGAACTTTCATTTCGGCCGGACCTTGACCTGTGCGGCCGCGCCCCGCAGAAGGCGGGGGCCAGACGGCTGGACGGCCGCTGTCGCACAACCTGCGGTAGAGGAAAGTCCGGGCTCCACGGGAATACGGTGCCGGTCAACGGCCGGCGGGGGCGACCCCAGGGACAGTGCCACAGAAAACAAACCGCCCGGCTGCGGCTCCAGGATCGGGGGTCGCCGGCGGGCAAGGGTGAAACGGTGCGGCAAGAGCGCACCGCGCCCCTGGCAACAGGGGCGGCAGGGCAAACCCCACCGGGAGCAAGACCGAATAGGGGCGGCCGGCGGCAGGGACTCCGGTTCCTGGTCCGCGGGGACATTCCCGTCCCGTCGCCCGGGTTGGTCGCGCGAGGCGCGCAGCGATGCGCGTCCCAGAGGAATGGCCGTCCCGCGTCCGGCCGCATGTCGCGGGCGGGCGCGGACAGAACCCGGCTTACAGGCCGTCTGGCACCGGCCCTCGCGCGAGGTCGGCAGGGTTCGGGGCGCGCGGAGTCGGGGCGCCTCGTGGCTGCCGAACCGGAACGAACCACGAACCTGCCGACCGTATATTGTTTCGAGACCGGTTCTACGGAACGTGCCGTAAGCCTTTGAGGCAGACAATAAAATCTCCGGTCCGCGCATGCCTTTGCGTGGTATTCCCTTTGACGCCCCACGAATGCCCATGGTATCCCATGTCATCCCATGGGGTGCGCCGGCACGGTCGCCGGAGCCCGGGACGCCGCGAGCGGTGGCGGACAGGGTGGGGAGGTTGACCGGACGGGAATGGCCAACTTCATGGGCACGCACCGCAATCGGCTGGACGCGAAGGGGCGGGTCTCGATCCCGGCCTCGTTCCGCGCCTGCCTGCGCGCCCCCGGCAGCGAGCCCAGCCTGGTCCTGCGTCCGTCGCAGAACCACCCCTGCATCGAGGGCTGGCCGGCCGAGGTGTTCGCCACCCTGGAGGCGCCGCTCGCCACGCTGGACGTGTTCAGCGAGGACCAGGAGGACATGGCGTCGCTGCTGTATGCCGACGCCTTCCCGACCGACCCGGACCGCGAGGGGCGCATCGTCCTGCCCGAACCTATGGTTGCATTCGCGGGGCTGGGCGAGGTGGTCGTGTTCATGGGGCTGGGGCGGATCTTCCAGCTTTGGGAGCCGGAGGCCGCCGAGCGGCGGCGCGCGGAGGCGCGCGAGCGGGCCCGGCAGCGCGGGCTGACCCTGCCGGGCCGGCCGCCGGTCAACGGCGGGGGGCTCGTCGCGTGAGCGGGGCCGTCCTGAGCCATGTGCCGGTGATGCTGGACGAGGTGCTCGAGCAGCTCGCCCCGCAGGCGGGCGGCGTCTACCTCGACGCGACGTTCGGCGGCGGCGGCTACGCGGGGGCGATCCTCGAGGCCGCGCCCTGCACGCTGTGGGCGATCGACCGCGACCCGGACGCGATCGCGCGCGGCGCGGTGCTGGCGCAGCGCCACCCCGGGCGGCTGCAGCTGGTCGAGGGCGGGTTCGGCGACATGATGGCGCTGCTGGCGGGGCGCGGCGTGGACGCGCTGGACGGCGTGGTGCTCGACCTGGGCGTGTCCTCGTTCCAGATCGACGACCCGGCGCGCGGCTTCAGCTTCCGCGCCGACGGGCCGCTCGACATGCGCATGGCGCGCTTCGGGCCGACGGCCGCCGACGTGGTGGCGGGGCTGGGCGAGGCCGAGCTGGCCGACACGCTGTACGAGCTGGGCGAGGAGCGCCTGTCGCGGCGCATTGCCAAGGCGATCGTGGCGGCGCGCGCGCTGTCGCCGATCGAGACCACGGGGCAGCTCGCGGCGGTGATCCGCGCGGCGGTGCCCAAGGTGCGGCCGGTGGCCGGGCGCCACGCCATCGACCCGGCGACGCGCTCGTTCCAGGCGCTGCGCATCCGGGTCAACGACGAGCTGGGGCAGATCGAGCGCGCGCTGGAGCAGGCGGTGCGGCTGCTGGCGCCGGGCGGGCGGCTGGTCGTGGTGGCGTTCCACTCGCTTGAGGACCGCATCGTGAAGCGGTTCATGACGGAGGCGGCCGGGCGGCTGCCGGCGCCGTCGCGCCACGACCCGGGCGGGCTGGCGGCGCGGCCGGACAGCGGGTTCGCGCTGGTGGGCACGCGGGCGCGCCGGCCGTCGGCCTCGGAGACCGACCGCAACCCGAGGAGCCGCAGCGCGCGCCTGCGGACCCTGGAGCGGCGCCTGACGCAACCCTTCGAGGCCAGAGCGTGATGATCCGTCCCCTGACCTGCCTGTGCATGCTGCTGGCCGGCGGCTCCGGCCTGTATCTCTACCAGGAGAAGCACAGGACCTCGCTGCTCGACCGCGAGATCACCCGCACAATCCACGCGAGCGAGGCGGCGCACGAGCGCACCGGGCTGCTGCGCGCGGAGTGGGCGCTGCTCAACGAGCCGGGGCGGCTGCAGGACCTGGCCGACCGGTTCCTGGCGCTGCACGCGATGTCGCCCGCGCAGTTCGTGCCGGCGGGCGAGCTGGCGCAGCGGCTGCCGGCGGTGGCCGTGCCGTCCGCGGCGCCGGCCGCGACCGACGAGGCGGCGGTGGTCGCGGATGCGCGGCCGGCCTTGCCGCCGG
>CAXSFE010000031.1:0-32316 GCA_964236585.1 uncultured Acetobacteraceae bacterium | reverse complement strand
GTCGATCAGCGCCAGCGCCTCCGCCCGCCCGCTGTTGCGCGCCTGCTCGAACGGCGTCCACGTCTGCGTGAAATCCAGCGCCGCGAACACCGTGCGGTACCGCCGCAGCTCGCCGGGCGTCAGCGGGATGCCCCGCACGAACGCCTTGTGCGCCGAGATCGTCACCGCCTCCCGCGCATCGCCCGCCGCCATCTCGAACTTCAGCGCGTCCCCGCAGAACAGGATGCCCCTCGCCGCGTCGAACAGCACCGAATGCCCCGCGAAGTGCCCCGCCGTCAGGTGCAGCGCCAGCCCCGGCAGCGGCTCCAGCGTCTCGTCCCACGGCCAGCTCACCCGCAGCGCCCCCGACCATTGCAGGTCGCCCGGATGCAGCGCCAGCTCCGGGTCGAACCGGTCCTGCAGCTGCCACAGCGCCCCGTACGCGTGCGGGTGCGACGCCGACAGCACCGCCATCCCCCCCAGCGACGCGATGTGGTCCAGCGCCGCCTCGCTGAACACCGGGCACCCCTCGAACCCCATGTTCCCCGCCGGCGTCCGGATCAGGTACGCGCTCGGCCCGATCCCCCCCACCGGCTCGTTCCAGAACCGCCACACCCCCGGCTCCAGCTCCGCCCAGTGGCACGGGAACCGCGCCTGCGCCTCCGGCAGCGTCCAGAACCGCCACCCGTCCTGCGGCACCACATGCCGCGCATCCAGGCACATCGGGCACGACGGCGGCGGGGCGAAGTGCCGCTGCCAGTAGCCGCAGTTGTCGCAAAGGAACGCCGGCAGCTCCAGCGCGCCCGCGAACGGAAGATACCCAGGGCTCATGACACCGCGTCCCACCACAATCCAGGCGCCCGGATGCCGCACGGCACCGCAGGAAGCAAGCAAGGCCGGGCTCTGCCCGGACCCGCAAAGGGTCCGAGGACCCTTTGATCCCTTGACTTGAGGGAAGCCATCCAAGGGGCTTCCCTTGGCGGGGTCCAGGGGCAGAGCCCCTGGCCTTGCTTCCTTCAACTCCGCCCTTGCACTCCCCCGCCCCCCGACCTTCTCCTCCCCAGCACGACGCAGCAGGGAGCACGCGGCCATGGTGGTACGGATCGACAGGGTGGTGACCCGCGGCGGCGACGGCGGCGAGACCTCGCTCGGCAACGGCACCCGCGTGCGCAAGCACGCGCTGCGCGTCGAGGCCTACGGCACCGTCGACGAGGCCAACGCCACCATCGGCCTCCTCCGCCTCCACACCGCCCACGACCCCGACGCCGACGCCATGCTCGCCCGCATCCAGAACGACCTGTTCGACACCGGCGCCGACCTCTGCGTCCCGGGCGAGCAGGGCGACCGCCTCCGCCTGACCGACACCCCCTCGCTCCGCCTCGAGGCCGAGGTCGCCGCCATGAACGACGCGCTGCCCCCGCTCACCTCCTTCGTGCTCCCCGGCGGCACCCCCGCCGCCGCCCACGCCCACCTCGCCCGCACCGTCGCCCGCCGCGCCGAGCGCCTGGTCGTCCACCTCTCCCAGGAGGAGGCCGTCAACCCCTGCGTCCTGCGCTTCCTCAACCGCCTGTCCGACCACCTGTTCGTCCTCGGCCGCCGCCTCAACGCCGGCGGCGACGTCCTGTGGCAGCCCGGCGCCGGCCTCGGCAAGACCGCCGACTGAGGGCGGCGGGCGAGGCAGGAGGCCCTGCGTCCGGGCTCCGTCCCGGGAGGCGCGCGGACCACGCCGCCCGGCTCAGGAGCCCGACAGGTCCTGGCCGCCCGCGGCGCAGTGCCTGAACGCGGCGAACTCGCGCACCGCCGCGCGCGCCAGGCTGCGCGCGATGACGCCGTCGCCCTGCGCATCCAGATGCCCGTCGGAGCGCAGGAACAGGTCCATCTGCCGCGGATCGCGCACGAAGTCCGGCGTGGTGTCGTCGAACGACACGCTGCTGTCCGCCGCCGCCTGGCGGAGCGCGTTGTCGAGCGCGAACGGGTCGATGTAGGCCGGCCGTGCGGCATCGGCGGCAAAGCCGATCTGCGCCCGCTGCGGCACGTAGGCCAGCATCACCGGAACGTCCGCGGCGCGGGCACGCACGGCGAGCTGGCCGAGCAGCTCGCCATAGGCCTTCACATGGGTCTGCAGCGTCGGCGCCAGGGGCGCGCGCATGTAGAGCGTCTTGGCGATCGAGTTGCGGTACAGCGACAGGTAGAACCCGGGGTCGCGATACAGGAAGTGCTGCGCGACCACGCGCAGCCGGCTGTTCGTGAACATGTTCCTGATGCGGGTGAGCAGTTCCTCCGGCGGCAGCGCGTTCTGCGTCTCCGCCAGGTCAGGGTCCGGCGTCTCGATGTCGGTCGGCCCGGCCACGGCGATGACCGCGTCGGGCTTCAACGCCAGGGCGAGGTCGAAGCGCCTGCGCAGCACCGACCAGAACTCGAACTCCGAGGCGAGGTTCTGCACCTGCACCGGCTGCCCGCAGGCCCGGGTGAGCGCGTCGCCGAGGGCGGCTGCGATCGACTGCGGATACGGCACGTAGAGGCCGAAGGCGATGGAGGAGCCGACCAGCGCGATGCGCAGCGTGCCCGGCGGGGCAGTGCGGCAGTCCTCGGTCGTTCTGTATCCGCAAGAGTTGTAGCGGTTGGTGACCTACTCGCTTTCCGGAACCTTGACCAGTCCGGCGCAGTCGGGCTTGTGGCGCACGCCGAGCACGGGGTCGTGCAGGAGGCACGCATCCGCGGAGCCCTCCTCGAAGAACCACCGTGACGCAAGCTCCCCGCCGGCCGCCAGCAGCAGAACGGTCGCCAGGCTGAGCAGAGGCAGGATGAGACAGTCGCGGCGGGGCAGGCGGCGTTCGCGGCTGGTCGTCATTCGTCAGGCATTCCTGTTCGCGCGCACGCCGCCTGGACGCCCGGCGTGGTGCCCCGCCGTCCCCGCAACGGCGCCCTGCACCTATCCAGACTAGAAACGATCTGCGCGAATGATAAGAGGAAAAACCTGTCCGGCGCCCGCTGACAGCGGCCTCCGGCGTGGGCACGGACAGGCCGGCAGGTGGACCTGCCGCCACGCGGACGCGGAACCGCGCGGACCAAGAACCCGACGTGAGCGGGTGGCCGAGCTCCGGAGGAAGCCGAGCCGGCCGGACCGGTCGAGACGTCGCGGAAATGCCGCGCAGGAGCATCGGAGACACGAACGCCGTCGGCAAGGGCGTAGGCCCCGGTGCCAGGCCGTCGCGAAAGCGGCCGGGTGCCTCCGGCCGGCCCCGCGGTGTCCGTGCCTGCTGCCTCGGGGCTCCTACCCCGCCATCTCCGTCGCCGCCACGAGCCCCAGCGCCCCCGCCAGCATCTCCAGCCTGCGCGTGACGCTCTCCCCCGCGAACACCCCGCCACCGGCCAGCGTCAGCACCAGCCGCCCGCCCTCCACCCGCAGCGCTGTGCGCGCCAGCAGGTCGGGCGTCCCCGCCGACAGCACGTACGCCAGCCGCAGCGCCGCCCCCAGCGCCTCCGCCGTCCGCAGGTCGTCGTGGTCCAGCAGCCCCCGCGCCGGCGACAGCAGCGCCATCCCCGGCGCTGCGTCGTAACGCCCCGCCACCGCCAGCGCCAGGAACGCCCGCGCCCGGTGGTCGAGCGCCACCCCCGGCTGCTCCAGCACGCGGAGAAAGCTCTGCTGCGCCCGGTACTCCGGATGGTCGTGGCTGCCGATGTCGCTCAGCCAGCACGCGCAGAACCGCAGCCTGCGCCCGTCCCGCCCCTCCTGCGCGAACAGCGGCGCCGTCCACCCGAACAGCGCCCGCGGCAGCTCCGGATCGCGCCCCAGCTGCTCGCCCAGCGCGCGCGACGCCGCCAGCATCGGGTCCTCCGCGCGCACGGACTCCGCGACGTGCTGCATGTACCACCCCTCGCGCAGCCCGTTTGCCGTGAACACCACCCGCTCCGCCGGCATCATCTGCAGCAGCCTGCGCAGCACCAGGCCTGCGAACGGCAGGTCCTCGACGCGCCGCCTCGGCACCCCGGCCAGCCGCTCAAGCATCCGCCGCGGCCCGCCCGCCATCTCCGCCAGCCCCCACGCCGCATCGCGCGAGATCGTGTAGTGGTGCACGATCGCCAGCGGATAGCCGGTCTGCGCCATGTGCGCCCGCGCCAGCGCCCGCCACGCGCCCCCCACCAGGTACAGGTCGCGCCCCGCCAGCCAGTCCACCCCCGCGAGATCGGAGTCCACGATCGCCCGCGCCCGCGCAAGGTCGCCCCCCGCCCGGTCCGACAGCCGGATCACGCCCAGCGGCAGCGTCTTCGCCCGCACCGCCCGCCCGCTCTCCAGCCGCACCAGCTCCACCGACCCCCCGCCGATGTCGCCGAGAACCCCGTCCGCCTCCGGGATGCCGCACAGCACGCCCGCCGCCGAGAACGCCGCCTCCTGCTCGCCCGACAGCACCCGGATCGCGACGCCGGGCATGATCGCCTCCAGGCTGGCCACGAACGCCGCCCCGTTGCTCGCGTCGCGCACCGCCGCCGTCGCCAGCACCTCGAACGGGGCTGCGTGCATCGCGCGCGCCACCGCGTGGTAGCGCCGCATCACGTCGAGCGCCTGCACCACGCCCTCCTCGTTCAGGCGCCCCGTTGTCTGCAGCCCGCGCCCGAGCCTGAGCACCGCCTTCTCGTTGAAGATCGCCTGCGGGTTGCGCCCCCGCCCCTCGAACACCACGAGGCGGACCGAGTTGGACCCGAGATCGACGACGGCGCACCGCGAGGGCATGGCACTGGGTTCCGACGCTGTTGGGCCGCACCGTGGCGGAACGCCGGAAGGAAGGCCAGGGGCCCTGCCCCTGGACCCCGCCAGGGCGAGCCGCCCTGGACCGGCACACGATTGCAGCGTGGTCCGGCCTAGCCGGCGCTGATCCTTACGCCGGCCGGCGTGACGCCGAACAGGGTGAGGCTTGAGCCGTCGCCGAACGCCAGCGTCGTCCCGAATGCGCCGGTGGTCGCGCCCGCCAGCGCCGCCTTCGCGTCGGCGGCGGTGAAGACGCCATCCAGGCTGATCAGGTCGCCGGCCTTGAAGCCGACCACGGCGGCGTGCACCTCGTCATACTTGGTCAGAGTGTAGCTGTCCGCCCCCGCTCCGGCGAAGACGGTCACGCTGCCGCCGACCAGGTTGACCCGCGTGGCGCCAGCCCCCTCAACGACGAGCGACGAGACGCCCGCGGCATCGAAGGTGTCGGTGCTGCCCGCGCCGCCATACGCGAGGTCCCGGTCTGTCAGGGCGAAGCTGTTGCCGCCTGCGCCGCCGACCATGGTGTCCCCGCCGCTGTTGCTGCCGTAGAACATGTCGCCGCCCGCGCCGCCGAACATCGCCACGGCGCTCCCCTGCCCCCCGAGAAGCGTGGTGTTGCCGCTCCCCGCGACGAGGACGCTCCCCGCTCCGGCACCGCCTCGCAGCAGGTCGCTGCCGGAGCCGCCATACAGCAGGCCGGTGCCCGCCCCGCCGCCGGCGTCGTAGCTGCCGCCGCCGGCCACGAACACCAGCCTGCCGCTGCCGCCGTCGACCTCGGCCGAGGCGCCGGACGCGTACACGACCGTCGTGCCCGGGCCCGCGGTGATGGTGTCGGCAGGCCCCACGAGGCTGACGCTGCTGACGCCACCGCCGGCGGTCGCGCCGCCACCCGAGCCGCCCGACAGCGTCGGAAGAACCGTGAGCTGCACCTGTCCGCTATCCAGCCCGGCCGCCCTGCCGAGGACGAAGCTGCCGGCCACCGCGCCGGCGATGTCGAGGACGTCCGTGCCCGCGCCCGGCGCGGTCACGCTGACCAGGTCGCCGAACACGGCGATCGTGTCGCCCGCGCCGAACGGCAGGTTGCCGAGCACGATCGTGTCCTCCGGCCCGAGCCCCACGATCGTGGCGCCGGCCGGCGTGGCATCCCGGACCGTGACAGTGTTGATCAATCCGCTCAGGATGATGGTTCCGGCCACGGAGCCGCCGTCGCCGAGCGTCAGCTGGCCGCCGTCCAGCGTGACCCCCGAGATCATGCCGCCGGCGGCCACGGAGACGGACCCGAACCCGCTGGTCACGACACCCGCCGCCGTGCCCCCGGACGACACGACCAGCTGCCCGACCTGATTGACGACCGTGCCGTCGGCGACGCCGCCCGCGTAGACGAAAAGGTATCCGTCGTCGATCGTGGTCGCCGAGGCGGTGCCGCCGGCGTAGACCGCCACGTCGCCCTCGTCCACGACCGTCCCCGATGCGGCGCCGCCGGCCGAGACGACCTCGGCACCGGCGAAGTCGATCGTGGTCCCGAACGACGTCCCGCCGTCGACCACGGTCTCGCGATCGCCCGATCCGAGCATGGCGCCGCTGCTGGTCTGGCCGGCGCCGATGATCGTGCTGGTCATGTCGTATCCTCTGTTGTGGGCGACCTCGCGGCCTGGCCGCGTCGCAGGCCCGCACCGGTGCGCGACGCAGCGACGTCCGCGCGTCGCGACCGCCAAGGGGCAGCGCCCCTGACCGGCCTCCTGGAAAGCGGTCCTTGTTGTGCCGGTCCAGGGGCGCTGCCCCTGGCGGGGTACAGGGGCAGAGCCCCTGGCCTTCCTTGCTTCGGCCCGTTCCTCAGTCCTGCGTCACCCGGTCCGCTCGCTTCGGCAGCGGCCGCGGCACGCTCACCACCGGCCCGTGCAGCGCAGACCCCCGCCCCGACAGCGACGGGTTCGTCATGAAGTACTCGTGCGCCGACACCGGCTTCGGACCCGCCTCGAGCCGGCGCCACTCCCCCTCGCTCGTCAGCTCCCACGACTGCAGCGTGTCCTTGAGGTTCGTCACCATCACCTGGTCCAGCACCTGCGCGTGCACGGTGGCATTGTGGATCGGCACCAGCGTCTCGACCCGCCAGTCCATGTTGCGCGCCATCCAGTCCGCCGACGAGATGAACACCCGCGCCTGCCGGCTCGGCAGCCTGTGCCCGCCGCCGAACGCGCAGATCCGGCTGTGCTCGAGGAACCGCCCCACGATCGACTTAACCCGGATGTTCTCCGACAGCTCCGCCACCCCCGGCCGCAGGCAGCAGATCCCGCGCACCACCGCCATCACCGTGACCCCCGCCCGCGACGCACCGTACAGCGCGTCGATCAGCTCCGGATCGACCAGGCTGTTCAGCTTGAGCCAGATCGTCCCCGGCCGCCCCGCCGCCACGTGCGCGACCTCCGCCCCGATCAGCGCCATCAGCGTCGGCCGCGTGGTCAGCGGGCTGAACGCCACCTGCTCCATGCGGTCCGGCCGCGCATACCCCGTCATGTAGTTGAACAGCCGCGCCGCATCGCGCGTCAGCGCCGGGTCGCAGGTGAAGAAGCTCAGGTCCGTGTAGATCCGCGCCGTGATCGGATGGTAGTTCCCCGTCCCGAAATGCGCGTACGACCGCATCGCGCCCCCCTCGCGCCGCACCACCAGGCTCAGCTTGGCGTGCGTCTTCAGCTCCGCGAACCCGTACACCACCTGCACGCCGGCGGCCTCCAGCAGCCGCGCCAGCGTGATGTTCGCCTCCTCGTCGAACCGCGCCCGCAGCTCGACCATCGCGGTCACCGACTTGCCCGACTCCGCCGCCTCGATCAGCGCCTTGACGATCGGGCTGTCCCGCGACGTCCGGTACAGCGTCTGCTTGACGGCCACCACCGCCGGGTCCTGCGCCGCCTGCCGCAGGAACTGCACGACGACGTCGAAGCTCTCGAACGGATGGTGGACCACGAAGTCCTTCGCCCGGATCGCCGCGAAGCAGTCGCCCGCGAAGTCCCGCACCCGCTCCGGAAACCGCGGCGTGTACGGCTTGAACAGCAGGTCCGGCCGGTCGTCCACGATCATCTGCTTGAGGTCGCTCACGCCGAGCAGCCCGCCCTGCACCACCAGCTCGTCGCGCGGGACGTGAAGCTCGCCCGCCACCAGCTCCATCAGGTCGTCCGGCATCGCCGCGTCCACCGCGAGATGGATCACCACCCCGCGCCTGCGCCGCTTCAGCGCCGTCTCGTACGACCGCACCAGGTCCTGCGCCTCGTCCTCGAACTCCACGTCCGTGTCCCGGATCAGCCGGAACAGCCCGCGCCCCGCGATATGGAACCCCGGGAACAGCAGCCCGATCGACAGCGCGACCAGCTCCTCGAGCATCACGAAGCGGATCTGCGCCGCCTCCTCCCGCGCCCCGCCCTCGCGCACCCCTCCATCGCGCCCAACACCATCGCGGCCAACACCGTCGCGCCCCACGCCGTCGCGCAGGCCGCCCTCCCGCCCGGCGACGGCCTGCGCCGGCAGCCGGATGAACCGCCCGATCAGCGACGGCAGCGGCACCAGCCCGCGCATCGGCTGCCCGTCCTCGTCGCGCACCAGCTTGAGCGCCATCACCAGCCCGCCGTTCGGCACGAACGGGAACGGGTGCGCCGGGTCGATCGCCATCGGCGTCAGCACCGGAAACACCCGCTCCATGAACCAGGTGTCCAGCCACGCCCGGTCCGCGTCCGACAGCGCGTCCGGCTCGCACACCACGATCCCCGCGTCCCCGAGCTGGCGGCGCAGCGCCACCCACCCCGCCCCCTGCGCGTCCACCAGCCGCTTCGCCCGCTCGTTGACCACCGCGAGCTGCTGCACCGGCGTCCGCCCGTCCGGCGAGAGCGACACCACCCCCTCGCGCGCCATGCCGATCAGCCCCGCCACCCGCACCGAGAAGAACTCGTCCAGGTTCGCCGCGCTGATCGACAGGAACCGCAGCCGCTCCAGCAGCGGATGGCGCGCGTTCTCCGCCTCCTCCACCACCCGCCCGTTGAAGTCGAGCCACGACAGCTCGCGGTTGATGAACCGCTCCGGGTCGCCGGGCCCGATCGCCGCCCCCGCGGCCGACGCCCCCGCCGGATCGCCCTCGGGCGCGGCCCGCGCCCGGCGCGGACGGGGCGGGGAAGCGGTCTCTGCAGCCATCGTGTCGGTCATCCGCCGAACCTAGCCCGAAGCCGCAACCGCTGTCAGCGGTGCCGCGGCGACGGCAAGGCAAGGCCAGGGCTCCGCCCTGGACCCGCCAGGGGCAGCGCCCCTGGACCGGCATCCGAAAGGAGGACTCCGGTCCAGGTTTCCGCAGGCTCCGCCCTCAGGCATGGAGGGCGGCGCCCCTGGCCTCCCTCTCACAGCAGCACAGCCCCCCGTTCCTCCGCCTCCTCCGCCTCCACCCCCTCCAGCACCCGCGCCGCCAGCGCCCGCGTCACCCGCCGCTCCCCCAGCGACGCCCGGTCCAGCCGCGCCGCCGCCTCCCGCAGCGCCTCCCCCGTCCGCGGCAGCCGCGCCAGCAGCCACTCCCGCACCCCCTCGCCCACCACCAGCTGCCGCTCCGCCAGCAGCCGCCCCAGCAGCGCCCGCAGCAGCGCATCGTCCGGCGCCCCCAGCTCCACCGCCACCACCGCCCGCAGCCGGCTGCGCAGATCCGCGAGCCCCGTTCCCCACCGCCCCGGCGCCCCCCGCGCCGCCAGCAGCACCGGCCTCCCCGCCTCCTGCGCCGCGTTCAGCAGGTGCAGCAGCGCCTCCTCCCCCGCCAGCTCCGCATCATCCACCGCCACCCCGCCCGCCCCACCCCCCAGCCCCTCGAACGCCCCCCGCACCGCTGCCCCGTCCACCCGCACCGCCCCCGCCCGCCGCGCCCACAGGTGCAGCAGGTGCGTCTTGCCGCTCCCCGCCCCGCCCCACAGCGCCAGCCGCCGCCCCGGCCACGCCCCGCGCGCCACCCACGCCCGCGCCGCCGCGTTCGCCTCGCCCGGCAGGAAGTCGTCGTCGAAATGCGCCTCGTGCGCGAACGGCAGCGCAAGCTGACGCGCACCCGACTCCGGCCTGGGCTGCTCTGACATCACGCGCGCAATCAACGGCACCGCAGGGCAGCAAGCAAGGTTGAGGCTCTGCCTCAAACTCCGCCAAGGGCTGGGCCCTTGGATCGCCCTCTTTTAAGTAAGGCCGGTCCAGGGGCGGCTCGCCCCTGGCGGGTTTGGGCAGGGCCCAACCTTGCTTGCCTGCCCGCCCCCCGCATGGTTCCTGTCCCCACGCCCACGAACCCAGGCCCCGCATGACCGACCCCACGCCGCCGAACGGCGCCACCTACCGCGACGCCGGCGTCGACATCGCCGCCGGCGACGCCCTGGTCGACGCGATCAGGCCCGCCGCCCGCGCCACCGACCGCCCCGGCACGATGGGCGGCCTCGGCGGCTTCGGCGCCCTGTTCGACCTGCGCGCCGCCGGCTTCCACGACCCCGTCCTCGTCTCCGCCACCGACGGCGTCGGCACCAAGCTCCTCGTCGCCATCGAGGCCGGCGCCGCCGACCCCACGCTCCACGACACCCTCGGCGTCGACCTCGTCGCCATGTGCGTCAACGACCTGGTCTGCCAGGGCGCCGAGCCCCTGTTCTTCCTCGACTACTTCGCAACCGGAAAGCTCGACGTCGCCCAGGCCGCCCGCATCGTCGCCGGCATCGCCCGCGGCTGCGCCGACTCCGGCTGCGCCCTCGTCGGCGGCGAGACCGCGGAGATGCCCGGCCTCTACGCCCCCGGCCACTACGACCTCGCCGGCTTCGCCGTCGGCGCCGCCGAGCGCGGCCACCTCCTCCCCCGCGACATCGCCCCCGGCGACACCATCCTCGGCCTCGCCTCCGACGGCATCCACGCCAACGGCTTCTCCCTCGTCCGCCGCATCGTCGAGACCAGCGGCCTCGGCTGGCACGACGACGCCCCCTTCGCCCCCGGCACCACGCTCGCCCGCGCGCTGATGACGCCCACCCGCCTCTACGTCCGCGCCGTGCTCGCCCTGCACCGAGCCGGCCTGCTGCGCGCCGCCGCCCACATCACCGGCGGCGGCCTGCCCGGCAACCTCCCCCGCGTCCTCCCCGATGACACCACCGCCGTCCTCGACCTCGCGTCCTGGCCCCGCCCCCCCGTGTTCGACTGGCTCGCCCGCACCGGCGGCGTGGCGGAGGACGAGATGCTGCGCGTGTTCAACTGCGGCATCGGCATGGTCCTGGTCGTCTCCAACGTCGTGACCGCCACCGCGCTGCTGTCCGAGCTGGGCGAGAGCGTCCACGTCATCGGCCGCGTCGAGGCCGGCTCCGGCCCGGCGACGATCCGGACCTGACGATGCAGCAGGCAAGGCCAGAGGCTCTGCCTCTGGACTCCGCCAGGGGCAGCGCCCCTGGACCGGCACAACAAAGCTCCAGCGAGGCGGGTCCAGGGCAGAGCCCTGGCCTTCCTTCCCCCACCCGCATCGCCATCCTCATCAGCGGCCGCGGCTCCAACATGGAGGCCCTCCTCCGCGCCACCGCGCCCCCCCTGCACGTCGCCCTCGTCCTCTCCAACCGCCCCGACGCCCCCGGCCTCGCCACCGCCCGCGCCGCCGGCGTCGAGGCCCTCTGCCTCGACCACCGCGCCTTCGGCCGCGACCGCCCCGCCCACGAGCGCGCCATCCAGGCCGAGCTGGAGGCCCGCGACATCCACGTCGTCTGCCTCGCCGGCTATCTCCGCCTGCTGACCCCGTTCCTCGTGGGCCGCTGGTCCGGCCGGATGCTCAACATCCACCCGAGCCTGCTCCCCGCCTTCCCCGGCCTGGACACCCACGCCCGTGCCCTCGCCCGCGGTGTGCGGCTGCACGGCTGCACCGTCCACCTGGTCACCGACGCGATGGACAAGGGCCCGATCCTCGCCCAGGCCTGCGTCCCCGTCCTCCCCGGCGACACCGGCGACACGCTCGCCGCCCGCGTCCTCGCCCAGGAGCACCGCCTCTATCCCGCCGCCCTGCGCCGCTTCGTGCTCGGCGCCCCGCCCGCCGCCGCGCCCGGCCTTCCCCTGCCCGGCGCCGCCCTGCTCAACCCCTTGCCCGACCCGCCCCCTGCGCCCTAGAACCCACACGCGAACTTGACTGACCGGAAGGGCGACGCCATGGCCGACCACCCCGTATCCACCAAACCCAGCGGCCCGACCACCAACGAGGCGTTCACCGCCGACCGCGAGATGTTCTGGGGCACCTTCACCCGCACCGTCGTCTACGCCGTGATCGCCCTCGTCGTGCTGCTCGTGCTGATGGCGATCTTCCTGGTCTGACACCCGCGCGCCCGGCGGCGCTCCACGCTCCGCCGACACCGCGGCTCGCCCAGCCCTGGACCCGGTCGTACCGGACCGCCGTCCCGCCCGCCCCGTTGCACCCCCAACGCGTTCGCCCCACAACACCGCATGGCCCCCGGCAAGGCGGTGAACGCCGCGAACCTCGAGGCGCTCGGCACCGCCCGCCTGGCCGCCCTCCTCATCGAAGTCACGACCGGCAACGCCGCCGCCCGCCGCCGCCTGCGCCTGGAGCTCGCCGGCAGCGCCGGCCCCGCCGACGTCGCCCGCCAGGTCACCAAGCGCCTGACCGCCATCGCCGGGGCAAGAGGCTTCCTCGACTGGCGCAAGGTCAGGCCGCTCGCCGCCGAGCTGGAGGTGCAGCGCCGCGCCATCCTCGACCTCGTCGCCCCCGCCGACCCGCGCGAGGCGTTCGAGCTGGCTTGGCGCCTCGCCGCCTGCGCGCGGCCCGTGCTGTCGCGCAGCAACGACGCCAGCGGCCACCTCGCCGCCGCCTTCCAGGCCGCGATGCGCGACCTCGGCCCCCTCGCCCTGGCCGCCCGCCCGCCGCCTGCGGACCTCGCCCGACGCGCCTTCGACGCCCTGCGCGCCGACCGCCACGGCACCTGGGACGCGCTGGTCGCGACCCTCGCGCCGCCGCTCGGCACGCCCGGCCTCGACGCGCTCCGCACCCTCGCACAGGCCTGGCACGACGAGCCGGCCGCCACGCCCCCGGCACACGAACGCCGGGCGACCGGCTGGCCCCGGCCGGACAGCACCCACGCCGACCAGGCCGAGGCCAGCCGCCGTCGCGGCGCGGCCAGGCTCCTCCTCCGCCAGGTCGCCGACGCCCTCGGCGACGTGGACGGCTACATCGCCCAGCTCGACCCCGCCGCGCGCAGGGTGCCCGGCGTCGCCGCCGGCCTTGCCCGCCGCCTGCTGGCCGCAGGCCGTCCCCAGGACGCCTGGGACGCGCTGGAAGCCGCCCCGCCCCGCCCCCACGACCCGGCCGCTGCCGAGTGGGCCCAGGCCCGCATCGACACCCTCGACGCCTTCGGCCGCGGCCAGGACGCGCAGGCGCTCCGCTGGCAGCGCTTCGAGGCGACCCTCGACGCGGCCCAGCTGCGCGCCCACCTGCGCCACCTCCCCGACTTCGAGGACTTCGACGCCGAGCAGCGCGCCCTGGCCCACGCCCTCGCCTTCCCCGACGTCCACCGGGCCCTGGCCTTCCTCGTCGCCTGGCCCGACCTGGCGCGCGCGGCCCGCCTCGTGCTCGACCGCGCCCGCGCGCTGAACGGCACCCTGCACGAGGCGCTGACCCCCGCCGCCGACGTCCTGGACGCCCGCCACCCCCTCGCCGCCACGCTCCTGCGCCGCGCCATGATCGGCGCCACCCTGGCCGGGTCACACGCACCCCGCTACCGGGCCGTCGCCCGCCTCCTGAACGACTGTGCGCACCTCGCGCAGCGCCTGCCCGACTTCGGCGACGCCCCGGACCACGCCGCCTACGAGCGCGCGCTCCGCTCGGCCCACGCCCGCAAGGCCGCATTCTGGGACGAGGTCGAAGCGTCCCGGTAGCGCGAAGCAGGCAAGGTTGAGGCTCTGCCTCAAACTCCGCCAAGGGCTGGGCCCTTGGATCGCCCTCCTTAAGTCATGCCGGTCCAGGGGCGGCTCGCCCCTGGCGGGTCCGGGCAGAGCCCGGCTTTGCTTCCTAGAACCCCACGTACCGTCCCGGCCTGTGATTCATCAGCACGATCAGGTCCAGCAGGAACGCGCTCGCCACTGACAGCGGCAGCCCGCCGGCCGGCAGCACCAGCAGCGCCGCCAGCAGGATGACCCCGTCCGCCGCCATCTGCACCTGCCCGGCGCTGAGCCCGTGCCGCTCCTGCGCCCAGATCGCCACGACGCCGATGCCCCCTACGCTCGCCCGGTGCCGCACCAGCGTCAGCAGCCCCAGCCCCAGCAGCACGCCCCCCGCCACCGCCGCGAACCACGGCTCGACCTCGACCCGGATCACCCGCGGCAGCCCCAGCGAGGTCGCCGCCAGCAGCAGATTCACCGCCAGCGTCTTCAGCGTGAACGCGGCCCCCATCCTGTGCCAGGCGAACAGCATGAACGGCAGGTTCGCCACCACGAACAGCGGCCCGACCGCATACCCCGTGAGGTAGTGCAGGATCAGCGCGATCCCCGCGACCCCCCCGGTGAACAGCCGCGCCGACTGCAGCAGCAGCAGCCCCAGCCCGATCATCAGCGTGCCGATCAGCAGCGCCAGCAGGTCCTCGACCACGCTGTGCGGCCGCGGCGCGCTCACCGCCCGCCCGCCCCCTGCCGCCGCGACCGGCCCCACGGGCAAGCCCCCCGCACCCCGCCCGATCCCCGCCCCGTCCGCCATTCCCGCACCCGCCTGCCGTCGCCCCCGCCGTAGCACGCACCGTGCCACCCACCGGACAGCCCGGGCGCGCTCCGGCTTACATCCCGGTCTCCGGCAGCGCCCCAAGCCGCAGGCACCACCCCGCCCGCGTCCCCTCCGAGAAGCACACCTCCGGAACCACGAGCCACGGGTCGTCCAGGCTGTGGATCGTCAGGCTGACATACGGCCCGGCCACCTGCCGCCACGACAGCGGCGTGCCGCACGACGCGCAGAACCCCCGCTCCACCTCTTCGGAACTCGCAAATGTCGCAGGCGCCCGTGACCACCGCACCTGCGCCGCCGCGAAGCGCACGAACGCCATGAACGGCGCGCCCGCCGCCCTCTGGCACATCCGGCAGAAGCACACGCTCGACCGGTCCCGCGGCGCCTCCGCGCGATACCGAACCGCCCTGCACTGGCACCCGCCGACGAACGCCATCCATCGCTCCCCATCAGCAAGCAAGGCCGGGCTCTGCCCGGACCCGCAAAGGGTCCGAGGACCCTTTGATCCCTTGACTTAAGGAGGGCGATCCAAGGGCCCAGCCCTTGGCGGAGTTTGAGGCAGAGCCTCAACCTTCCTCGCCTCCCGGCACCCCCGCCTCCAGCTCCGCAACCCACGCCGCCACGCTCGCGTCCGACGGCATCCGCCAGTCCCCCCGCGGCGACAGCGACCCCCCCGCCACCACCTTCGGCCCGTTCGGCATCGCCGACCGCTTGAACTGGCTCGCGAAGAACCTGCGCAGGAACACCCCCAGCCACCCCCGGATCTCGCCCAGCGAGTACGCCCGCCGCCGCTCCTCCGGATACCCCGCCGGCCACGCCCCCGCGCCCACGTCCCCCCACGCCTCCAGCGCCAGGAACGCGATCTTCGACGGCCTGAACCCGTATCGCAGCAGGTAGAACAGCGAGAAGTCCTGCAGCTCGTACGGCCCGATCACCGCCTCCGTGCTCTGCACCGCGTCGCCCGGCACCAGCTCCGGCGAGATCTCCGCCCCCACGATCTCGCGCAGCACGCCGGCCGCCTCCGGCAGCTCTCCGCTCGCCGCCACCCACCGGATCAGGTGCTGGATCAGCGTCTTCGGCACCCCGGAGTTGACCCCGTAGTGCGACATCTGGTCGCCCACCCCGTAGGTGCACCACCCCAGCGCCAGCTCCGACAGGTCCCCCGTCCCCACCACCAGCGCGCCGCGGTGGTTCGCGATCCGGAACAGGTAGTCCGTCCGCAGCCCCGCCTGCACGTTCTCGAACGTCACGTCGTAGGCAGCCTCCCCCGCCGCATACAGATGCCCAAGATCGCCCAGCATCTGCCGCGCCGCCGGCCGGATATCCACCTCCGCGGCGCTCACCCCCAGCGCCGCCATCAGCGCCGCCCCGCGCGCCCGGCTCGCCTCCCCCGTCGCGAACCCCGGCAGCGAGTACCCCAGGATCCCCGCCCGCGGCAGCCCCAGCCGGTCGAACGCACGCGCCGCCACCAGCAGCGCGTGCGTCGAGTCCAGCCCCCCCGACACCCCGATCACCACGCGCTCCAGCCCCGTCGCCCGCAGCCGCTGCGCCAGCCCCGCCACCTGGATGGAGTACGCCTCGTAGCAGTCCTCCCCCAGCCGCGCCGCGTCCGCCGGCACGAACGGGAACCGCTCCACCCGCCGCCGCAACCCCCTCGCCGAACCGTCCAGCCCCAGCCGGAACCCCACCCTCCGGAACTGCGGCCGCACGTGCCGCCGGTTGTCGTCGAACGTCCCCGTCCGCGCCCGCTCCTGCCGCAGCAGGTCCAGGTCCACGTCCGCCACCACCGCATGCGCGTCGCGCGCGAACCGCTCCCCCTCCGCCAGCGCCTCGCCCGCCTCCCACACCATCGCCTGCCCGTCCCACGCCAGGTCCGTCGTGCTCTCCCCCTCACCCGCGGCCGCATACACGTACGCCGCGATGCACCGCGCCGACTGCGCCCGGCACAGCATCCGACGCGTCTCCGCCCGCCCCACCGTGATCGGGCTTCCGGACAGGTTCGCCAGCACGCTCGCCCCCGCCAGCGCCGCCTCGCTCGACGGCGGCACCGGCACCCACAAATCTTCGCAAACCTCCACGTGCAGCACGAACCCTGCCACGTCCTCGGCGCCGAACAGCAGATCCGCCCCGAACGGCACCACCTGCCCCGCCAGCGCAATCTCCCCCGCGAGCCCCTCGCCCGCCGCGAAATGCCGGCGTTCGTAGAACTCCCGGTAGTTCGGCAGGTAGCTCTTCGGCACCACCCCCAGCAGCCGCCCCCCGTGCACCACGACCGCGCAGTTGGCGACCCGCCCGCCCCACCGCAGCGGCGCCCCCGCCACGATCACCACCCCCGACCCGCGCGATCCCTCCACCAGCACGGCAACCGCCCGCTCCACCGCGTCCAGCAGCACATCCTGCAGCAGCAGATCCTCGACCGAGTACCCCGACAGCGCCAGCTCCGGGAACACCGCCAGCGCCACCCCCTGCGCCGCACACGCCCCCGCCAGCGCCAGCACCGCGGCGACGTTGGCCGCCGGGTCGGCCACCACGACCGGCGGCACGCACGCGGCCACACGGACGAACCCGTGGCTGTGCGGCGAGCGGAAGTCCATCAAACCCTCCTCGTGCCGAAGACGCACTGTGTCCAGGCAAACGGCAGCGAAGCAAGGCCAGGGGCCCTGCCCCTGGACCCCGCCAGGGCGAGCCGCCCTGGACCGGCACATGAAAGGAAGTCCCTGACCCTAAGTACCGGGATCAAAGGGCCTCCGGCCCTTTGCGGGTCCGGGCAGAGCCCGGCCTTGCTTCCTTGTACGCCGGACATAAAAAAAAGCCGGGGGAGCATTCTGCTCCCCCGGCCCCTGCCGACCGGTTCTGCCGAACCGCGTCAGGTCACTCTGCCGCGCGCAGTTCCCCGCCCGCCGACACCGGATCGCTGTTCGCCGGCGTGCTCACGCGGGCGATCGCGGCCGCGACCCCCTCGCCGTACGCCGGGTCGCACTTCCGGAAATGCTCGATCTGGGCGACGACGATGTTCGCCGGCACGCCCTGCATCGCAGCCGCGATGTTGCCGAACAAACGCTGACGCTGACCCGCATCGAACATGCGGAACAGATCGCCAGGCTGCGTGTAGTCGTCGTTGCCCGCGCGATGGTCATAGCGCGCAACCACGGCTTCCTCGAGGCGGAACGGCGGCTCTGCCGCCGAGCTGTCCTCGACCGGCCCGCCGAAGCGGTTCGGCTCATAGTACGCGTCGCCGATGTTCGGCTGGTCGAAGCGCATCGACCCGTCGCGATGGTAGGTGTTCACCTGGTTCCGCGGCCGGTTCACCGGCAGCATCTCGTAGTGCGTCCCCACGCGGTAGCGGTGCGCGTCCGCATACGCGAACACCCGCGCCTGCAGCATCTTGTCGGGGCTGAAGCCGATCCCCGGCACCACGTTGCTCGGCGAGAACGACGCCTGCTCGACCTCGGCGAAGTAGTTCTGCGGGTTGCGGTTCAACTCGAACTCGCCGACCTCGATCAGCGGATACTCGCCGTGCGGCCACACCTTGGTGAGGTCGAACGGGTTGTACGACTGCTTGCCCGCATCCATCTCCGGCATGATCTGCACGAACATGGTCCACTTCGGGAAGTCGCCGCGCTCGATCGCGTCGTACAGGTCGCGCTGGCTGCTCTCGCGGTCACGGCCGATGACCGCGTTGCCCTCGTCGTTGGTCCAGAACGCGTGGCCCTGCTGGGTCTTGAAGTGGAACTTCACCCAGTAGCGCTCGCCCTCGTTGTTCCACAGCGAGAAGGTGTGGCTGCCATACCCATTGACGTTGCGGTAGCCCTGCGGCAGCCCGCGGTCGCTGAACAGGATGGTGATCTGGTGCAGGCTCTCCGGCGACTGCGACCAGAAGTCCCACATCGCGGTGGCCGAGCGCATGTTGGTGCGCGGGTGGCGCTTCTGCGTGTGGATGAAGTCCGGGAACTTCATCGGGTCGCGCACGAAGAACACCGGCGTGTTGTTGCCGACGACGTCCCAGTTGCCTTCCTCGGTGTAGAACTTCAGCGCGAAGCCGCGCACGTCGCGCTCGGCGTCGCCCGCGCCCGACTCGCCCGCAACCGTCGAGAACCGCAGCAGCAGGTCCGTCTTGCTGCCCGGCGTGAACACCTTGGCCCGCGTGTACTTGGAAATGTCGTGCGTGACCGTCAGCGTGCCGAACGCCGCCGAGCCCTTCGCATGCACGGTCCGCTCCGGGATCCGCTCGCGGTTCTGGTGCGCCAGCTTCTCGAGCAGCTTGTAGTCCTGCAGCACGATCGGCCCGAACTTGCCAACCGTCTCGCTGTTCTGGTTGTCCGCGACCCGGTTGCCGCCGGTCGTGGTGATGTACCTCTGATCGGTCATGCGACATCGTCTCCTTCGTATGCACCCTAGATAGACCCGCCGGCCCATCGATCAAACTACGTATTTCCTATCGCCGCCATAGGCAGAGCCTATCGCTCCCGACCCACCCGATGCGCCGCCGCGATGAAGGCCCGGATCATCCCCGCATCCTTGACCCCCGGCGCCGACTCTACCCCGGACGACACGTCCACCGCTTCCGCCCCGGACCGCGCCACCGCCTCGCTCACGTTGCCCGCGTGCAGCCCCCCCGCCAGCAGCCACGGCACCGGCGCCGCCCACCCCGCCAGCAGCCCCCAGTCCATCGCCACCCCGTTGCCCCCCGGCCGCCCCGCCCCCGCCGGCGCCCGCGACTCCACCAGCAGCCCGTCCGCCCCGCTCGACCCTGGCAGATCCCCCCGCTCCACGACCCCCACCGCCCGCCAGACCTCCAGCCCGCTCAGCGCCCGCAGCGCCGCCACCCGCTCCTCCGACGCATGCACCTGCAGCACGTCGAGCTCCACCCGCGCGAGCACGCCCATCACCTCGGCGTCCGCGGGGTCCACGAACAGCCCCACCCTGCGCGGCGTCTCCCGCCCGGCCACCAGCGCCGCCACCTCCTCGCCCGTGACACAGCGCGGCGAGCGCGCGAAGAACACGAACCCCACCCAGTCCGCCCCCGCCGCCGCCTCCAGCGCCTCGACCGTCCGCACCCCGCAGATCTTCACGCGCACGGCGACACCTCCCGAAGAGAAGCAAGCAAGGCCAGAGGCTCTGCCTCTGGACTCCGCTCAAGGCAATTGCCTTGAGAATCCCCTTTGAAGCGGGGCCATCGGCCCGATCTGCCGCCTCCCGGCTAGGCCGGCACGGCGCCGTCCTGCCCGACCACCCTCAGACCTCCGCCAGGAACTCCCGTATCTCCTGCGCCAGCAAGGCGGGCTGCTCGAAGATGAGGCCGTGGCTCGCCTCCACCGGGCGGACCCTCACCCTGGGAGCGGCCGCGACCCGCGACAGGCCCTGCTCCACCCCGGCGAAGTAGGCGGCGAACAGCTCCCTCTGCCAGTCTTCCAGCCCGTCAAACGAATGCGTCGTGGCCCGGAACACCAGCGACCGGCACCTCGCCGAGCCGACCAGATCGAACAGGCTTCGCTCCCCCATGTACCCGTCGTAGAACGCCCTGATCCCCCGCCCGGTCTCGTCCGAAACCCTCGAGACGTAGCGACCGCCCGCATCCATCCGGACGCCGCTGTGCACGATCTCGCGGGCCAGTTCCGCATTCAGGCCGTACTGGGCCACCGACGCCGTCACGCGCTCGGCAATCTCCTCGGCGGAGTGGCTCTCCGGCCGGTCGTCCTCCGCATCATGCCGCCGCCTGCGCTCCGCCGCGACATCGGCATCCAGCCCGACGTACTCCGAAGGCCGCAGGCTGAAGCCGTCGAGGTTGACCACGGCCCGCACGTCCGCATGCGCCTCGGCGAACAGATGGGCCAGCACCGCGCCCATCGAGTGCCCCACGATCGCGCCGCCCCCCAGCCCATGCTCCCTGCGCACCGCCTCGATGTCCGACAGCAGCGCCGCGACATCCCACGGCCCTTCCCCCGAACGGCCATGTCCCCGGATGTCCATCGCAACGACCCGGTGCCGGGCCGCCAGATCGGGCAGCATCGCCCCCCAATACGACAGCGAGCAGCCCGCGCCATGCAGCAGCAGCACGGGCGAGCCCTGGTCGCCGCACGACCGCACCGCGAGGCGCACCACCCCACCCTCGACGAAGCCGTCAACCCAGCCCGCCATCACATCCACTCTCGCCCCGGAACAGCCATCCCCAGCACCAAAGTCCTAAAACCGCCGGTCCAGGGGCGGCTCGCCCCTGGCGGGTTCGGGCAGAGCCCGACCTTTCTTGACTAGCCCCCCGCCTCCGCCGCGATCCCCCGCGCCGCCTCCCCCGGATCGCCCGCCCCCGTGACCGGCCGCCCGACCACGATCCAGTCCGCTCCCGCCGCCACCGCCTCGCCCGGCGTCATCACCCGCGCCTGGTCCCCCGCCGCCGCCCCCGCCGGCCGGATCCCCGGCACCACCAGCACCGGCCCCGCCCCGAGCGCGTCGCGCACCGCCGCAACTTCGTGCGCGCTGCACACCAGCCCGTCCGCCCCCGCCTCGACCGCCAGCCGCGCCAGCCGCAGCACCTGCTGCCGCGGCCCGCCCGACACGCCCACCGCATACAGCGCCGCCGCGTCCAGGCTCGTCAGCACCGTCACCGCCAGCAGCGCCGGCCGCGCGTTCCCGCCGTCCTCCGCCGCCCGCCGCGCCGCCTCCACCATCGCGCCCCCGCCGGACGCGTGCACCGTCAGCATCGCCGGCCGCAGCGGCAGCACCGCGCGCACCGCGCCCGCCACCGTGTTCGGGATGTCGTGCAACTTGAGGTCCAGGAACAGCGGCCGCCCCGCCCGCGCCACCGCGCGCACCCCCTCCGCCCCGTTCGCCAGGAAGAACTCCAGCCCGACCTTCAGCATCCCGCAGTGCGGCGCCACCGCGCCCGCCCACCCCGCCGCCACGCCCACCTCGGTGGTGTCGAGCGCCACGATCAGCCGCGACCCGGCGCCCCCGGACGGGGACCCGGCCGCTTGGTCAGCCATGCGTGAGCGTGAGCGCGCCCGGAGCCGCCGGCACCGGCGCCGGCGTGTGCACCACCAGGTCCGGCGCCTGCGGCCGCAGCAGGTCGACCTGCTCCTGCAGCCGCCGGACCTCCGTCTCCGCCCGCCGCGCCCTGCGCATCTGCCCCAGCGTCCCGACCCACGCGATCAGCGCGCCCGCCACGAAGAACACCGCCGCGATCACCAGCACCGCCACTGACAGCGGCGCCTCCAGCGCCAGGTCCGTCGGCCAGAACCCGAACGTCGCCGACGCCGTGTTCGACAGGGCGAAGATCACCAGCACCAGCAGGACCGGCAGCATCAGGATCAGGCGCAGCATCGGACATCCCCCTCGGATCAAGGCAGCCCCGCCGCGATGCCACGCCGGGCCCACGCCCGCAAGCAGGAAGGCCAGCGCCGCAGCGCGGCCATCCGCGCGGCCCCGTACGCCACGAAAGGAAGAAAGCGTGTTCTTTCTTGAAAGAAAGAACCAAAGAACTTCTGCCACCTGGGCCTCAGGCCCGCCCGCACACCCGAAGCCTTTCGGAGAAAGTCTTTTTGCTTCTTTTTCTCCAGAAAAAGAAGACTCTTGCTGGCCTGCCTCAGTCCGCCGCCGCCCCGACCCGCGCCCGCAGCGCCGCCGGCTTCCCCCGGTTCACCCGCTCGCGCAGCTCCTTGCCCGCCTTGAAGAACGGCACGACCTTCTCGTCCACCGCGACCGCCTCGCCCGTCCGGGGGTTGCGCCCGGTCCGCGACTCCCGCTGCTTGACCGTGAACGCCCCGAACCCGCGCAGCTCGACCCGGTCGCCGCGCGCCAGCGCCGCCGTGATCTCGCCGAACACCGTGGACACGATCAGCTCGATGTCGTGGCGCGTGAGGTGCGGGTTCGCCGCCGCCAGCTCCGCGATCAGGTCCGACTTGGTCATGCGCCCCCGGCCCAAAGCCCCGCCACGCCGGAGCGCCTCACAACCGCGAAGGCTGCCAGAGCGCCCAGGCACCGTCAAGGCTAACCCCTTGCAACAGAACCGCTTTCATCGCTGCCGACACCACCCCCGTCCAGCTCGACTGGAACTGCCGCCCCAGGAACCCGTGCGCCGGCACCACGTCGGCCACCGCCAGCCCCTCCGCCACCTGGTGCTTCTCGGCCAGCCACGCCCGCGCCTCCGGCTCCCCCCCGATCTGGTCCACGAGCCCCAGCGGCAGCGCCTGGCGCCCCGTGTACGCCCGCCCGTCCGCCAGTTCGCGCACCCGGGCCGCGTCCATGTGCCGCCCGTCCGCCACCATCGCCACGAACTGCTCGTACAGGTCCATCACCAGCCCCTGCAGCACCACCCGCCCCTCCGGGCTGATCGGCTTGCTGAACGACGGCTGCCCCTTCAGCGGCCCCGACACCAGCGGGTCCACGCTGACCCCGATCTTCTCCAGCAGCCCCGAGACGTCCCCCTGCTCCAGGATCACCCCGATCGACCCCGTCAGCGTGCTCTGCCGCGCGAAGATCCGCTCCGCCGGCACCGAGACCATGTAGCCCGCCGACGCCGCCGTCCCGCCCATCACCGCGACCACCGGCTTCTTCGCCGCCACCCGCGCGATCGCGTCGTGCAGCGCCTCGCCGCCCGCCACCGACCCGCCCGGGCTGTCCACCGCCACGATCAGCGCCTTGACGCCGTCGTCCTTCGCGAGCCGCTCCACCGCCTCCACCAGCCTGCGGTCGTCCGTGATCACCCCGTCGACCGACAGCCGCGCCACGTGCGGCCCCGACAGCCCCGCCACCCCTCGGCCCCGCCCCGCCACCGCGGCCACGGCCGCCAGCACGGCCAGCACGGCCACCACGCGCCACAGGATCAGCCCGCGCTTGAGCCGCGTGCGGTCCACCAGCAGGTCGGTCTCCAGCGACATCGCCCATCCCCCGGACAAGAAAAAGGCCGGGATCGCTCCCGGCCACAGTCAGCAAGAAAGGTCGGGCTCTGCCCGAACCCGCCAAAGGGCGGAGCCCTTTGGAAACCACAACTTGGGCCCGGCGGCACCCACCGAAGAAGTGTGCCGCAGGCCCAATGTGTGCCGGTCCAGGGGCGCTGTCCCTGGCGGGGTCCAGGGGCAGCGCCCCTGGCCTTCCTGGCTCACTCCGTCGGCTGCTGGTTCCGCCTGCGGATCGCCGCCCCCAGGATGTCGCCCAGCGACGCGCCGGAGTCCGACGAGCCGTAGTCCTGCACGGCGACGCGGTCTTCCTCGACCTCCTTGCCCTTGACCGTGAGCGACAGCTTGCGGCTGGCGCGGTCAATGGCGGTGATCTTGGCGTCGATCTTCTCGCCGACGGCGAAGCGGTCCGGCCTCTGGTCGCTCTTGTCGCGCGCCAGCTCGGCCCGGCGGATGAAGCCCGTCAGCACCTCGTCGACCACGACCTCGACGCCGTTGGCCTGCACCGCGGTCACGGTGCACGTCACGATGTCGCCCTTGTTGACCCGCGCCAGCGTGTCCGCCGCCGGATCCTCCTCGAGCTGCTTCACGCCGAGGCTGATGCGCTCCTTCTCCACGTCGATGTCGAGCACCTTGGCCTTGACGACCTGGCCCTTCTCGTACGACGCGATCGCCAGCTCGCCGGCCTCGTTCCACGACAGGTCGGACATGTGCACCATGCCGTCGATGTCCGCCGACAGCCCGATGAACAGCCCGAACTCGGTGATGTTGCGGATCTCGCCCTCGACCACGCCGCCGACCGGATGCTCGTCCGCGAACTGCTCCCACGGGTTGCGCTGCACCTGCTTCAGCCCGAGCGAGATGCGCCGCTTGCCGCTGTCCACGTCGAGCACCATCACGTCGACCTCCTGCGAGGTGGCGACGATCTTGCCCGGATGGACGTTCTTCTTGGTCCAGCTCATCTCGGACACGTGCACCAGGCCCTCGACGCCCGGCTCCAGCTCCACGAACGCGCCGTAGTCCGTGATGTTGGTCACGCGGCCGCTGTACTTGGCGCCCGGCGGATACTTCGCCGCCACGCCCTCCCACGGGTCCGCCTCGAGCTGCTTCATGCCGAGGGAAATACGCTGCGTGTCCGGGTTGAACCGGATCACCTGCACCCGCACCGCCTGCCCGATCTGCAGCGCCTCGGACGGATGGTTGATCCGGCGCCACGCGATATCGGTCACGTGCAGCAGCCCGTCCACGCCGCCGAGATCGACGAACGCACCGTAGTCGGTGATGTTCTTGACCACGCCGTCGAGGATCATGCCTTCCTTGAGGCCCTGGATCAGCTCGGAGCGCTGCTCCGCGCGCGTCTCCTCCAGCACGGCCCTGCGGCTGACGACGATGTTGCCGCGCGCGCGGTCCATCTTGAGGATCTGGAACGGCTGCGGGCTGCCCATGAGCGGCCCGACGTCGCGCACCGGCCGGATGTCGACCTGGCTGCCCGGCAGGAACGCCACCGCGCCGCCGAGGTCGACGGTGAAGCCGCCCTTGACGCGCCCGTAGATCGTGCCGTTGACCCGCGTGGTGCTCTCGAACGCCTTCTCGAGGTTGGTCCAGGCCTCCTCGCGCCGCGCCTTCTCGCGCGACAGCACGATCGAGCCGTCCTTGTCCTCGTAGCGCTCGACGAACAGCTCGATCAGGTCGCCCGGCTTGACCTCGACGGGAGCACCCGGGACCCCGAACTCCTTGAGCGCGACGCGCCCCTCGCTCTTGAGGCCCACGTCGACGATGGCGAACTCTTCGGTGAGACGGATGACGCGCCCGGTGACGACGGAGCCGTCGAACCCGGTGTCGCGGCCCAGCGTCTCGTCTAGAAGGGAGGCGAAATCCTCCTCGGGGTTCGACGGGTCAAGAACGCGGGCAGCAGCAGAAGATGACATGTGTCAGATATGTTCCTGGGATCGGCGCCGCGGCCTGTGGCCACGCGGCGAACCTGGCTTGCGCGCCCCGCACTGGGGACACGTCTGGCCCAGCGGGCCGGATGAACGAAAACAGGCCCGCCCCCACGGGCGCGCCTGCGCCGCAACCTATCCTCCCGCACAACCCACAGTGTCAAGATTTCCGTAGCGCGAACGCAGGCAAGGCAAGCGGCAGCAAGCAAGCCTGGGCTCTGCCCAGACCCGCCAGGGGCGAGCCGCCCCTGGACCGGCGCACGAAAGACACCCCGGCCAGGCCCGCGCCACGCATGCGCACCGACGTCGCGCACCTGGCCGACCCAGCCTTGCAATCAGAGCGTATTTTCTGACTCGGTTTGCCCGCGGCGAACCCTCAATCACCGCCGCCCAACGAACCGCGAACGACCCGGAAGGGAAACCGGACCCTTTCGGAGGCAGGTCCGGAGGCGCTGCCTCCGGCGGAGTCCAGAGGCAGAGCCTCTGGCCTTGCCTTGCCTTCCTGCCTCCGCCCCCCGCCCTACGCCGGCTCCGGCAGCTCCGCCGCCCGTGTCCCGTCCAGCACCGCGCGCACCCGCGCCACGTCCAGCGTGCCCTGCCACTTCGCGACCACGATGGTCGCCACCGCGTTGCCGAACAGGTTGGTGATCGCGCGCGCCTCGCTCATGAACCGGTCGATCCCCAGGATCAGCACGATGGCGTTGACCGGCACCTTGCCGTTCAGCGTCGCCAGCGTCGCCGCCAGGGTGATGAACCCGCCCCCGGTGATGGCCGCCGCCCCCTTCGACGTGAGCAGCAGCACGCCCAGGATCTCCGCGTAGTCGAACCAGCTCAGGTCGATGTTGAGCGCCTGCGCGATGAACGCGATGGCCATGGTGAAGTAGATCGACGTCCCGTCCAGGTTGAACGCGTACCCCAGCGGCACCACGAGCCCGACCAGCGAGCGCGGCAGCCCGAGCCCCTCCAGCTTCTCGATCAGCGTCGGCAGCGCCGCCTCCGACGAGGACGTGCCGAGCACGATGAAGAACTCCTCCTTCAGGTAGCGCAGCAGCGAGTACAGGTTGAGCCCGCACAGCGCCATCACCACCGCGAGCAGCCCCAGGATGAACACCGCGCAGGTGACGTAGAAGCACAGCATCAGCAGCCCGAGCTGCGCCAGCGTCGCGATCCCGTACTTGCCCACCGTGAACGCCATCGCCCCCAGCGCGCCGATCGGCGCCAGGCGCATCACGAACCCAATCACCACGAACAGGGCCGCGCCCGCCTCGTCGATCACGGTCACGATCGCCTGCCCCCGCCGCCCCAGCCGCGCCAGCGCCATGCCGAACAGCACCGCGAACAGCAGCACCTGCAGGATCTCGCCCTTGCTGAACGCCTCCACCACGGTGTTGGGGATGATGTTGAGCAGGAACTCCTGCACCGTCAGGTGCGCCCCGGTCGTGTACTTCGCGACCGCCGCCCCGTCGATGTGCGCGGGGTCGACGTTCATCCCCGCCCCCGGCCGCACCAGGAACGCCACCGCCAGCCCGACCACCATCGCCAGCGTGGTCATCAGCTCGAAGTACAGGATCGCCTGCAGCCCGATCTTGCCCACGCCGACCGTGTCGTTCAGCTTGGCGATGCCCACGACCACCGTGACGAAGATGATCGGCGCGATCAGCATCTTCACCAGCTTGACGAACCCGTCGCCCAGCGGCTGCAGCAGCACCGCGAAGTCCGGCACGAAATGCCCGAGCAGCGCCCCGACAACGACAGCGACCAGAACCTGCATGTACAGGCCCTGCGGCCCGGTCGAGAGCTTCATGTCCGCGCTGGTCCCGTGATGGTGGCCCCGCTGCGTAGCCTCGCCCACCCCGCTTGAACAGGCCGAAAGCATGGTGCACCGCGCCATCGCCCGCGCACCCGCCGCCGGCCGCCAGCCCGCGCCGGACAGCAGCCCGATTGCACCGCCCCCGCCCCCGTGCCCAACTCGCCGCCTCCCTGCAGGAACCGCACGCATGACCACAGCCTTGGCCTATCTCGCCTGGACCCTGGTGCTCGCCGTGGTGCAGGTCACCGTCACCTCCGCCGCGAAACGCCGTCAGGACACCATGGCCTGGGCGTCGAGCAACCGCGACGAGGCGCCCCCGCACTACACCGGCCTCGCCGCCCGCATGACCCGCGCCCAGGGCAACCTGTACGAGATCCTCCCCCTGTTCACCGCCGCCGTGCTGCTCGCCCACGCGTCCGACCGCGACGGCACCCTGACCGCCTGGGGCGCCGGGCTCTTCTTCTGGGCCCGCGTCGCCTACATCCCCGCCTACGCCTACGGGGTCGCCCCGCTGCGCACCGCCTGCTGGGCCATCTCCGTCCTGGGCCTCGCCCTCGTGCTGATCAGCCTCGCCTAGCAAGCAAGGCCAGGGGCCCTGCCCCTGGACCCCGCAAAGGGCCCGAGGCCCTTTGATCCCTTGACTTAAGAATCGGACTCCAAAGGCTTGCCTTTGGCGGGGTCCAGGGGCAGAGCCCCTGGCCTTCCTTCACCACCCCGCCGCCCGCACCACCTCCAGCGCCCGCGCGAACACCGCGTCCGCATCCATCTCCGTCGTGTCCACCACCACGGCCCCCTCCGCCGGCCGCAGCGGCGCCACCGCCCGCGCCGCGTCCCGCGCGTCCCGCGCCGCCATCTCCGCCGCGACCTCCCCCAGCACCGCCGCCTCGCCGCGCGCCGTCACCTCCAGCCACCGCCGCCGCGCCCGCGCCTTCGGGCTCGCCGTGACGAACAATTTTACCCGCGCATCGGGGAACACCACCGTCCCGATGTCGCGCCCGTCCAGCACAGCGCCCCCCACCCCCACCTGCCTCTGGAACGCCAGCAGCGCCGCCCGCACCCCCGGCACCGCGGCAACCAGGCTCGCCGCCGCATCCGCCTCCGCCCCCCGCAGATCCCCCCGCGCCAGATCCTCCGCGCGCAGCCCCAGCGCCGCCCGCTCCGCCGCCGCCCCGTCCGCGGGATCGCCGCCCGCCACCAGCACCATCCGCCCCGCCGCGCGATACAGCAGCCCGGTGTCCAGGTACGCCACCCCCAGCACGCCCGCGAGCCTGCGCGCCAGCGTCCCCTTCCCCGCCGCCGCCGGCCCGCCGACCGCCCCCCCCCGCGGCCCCCCCCCCCGGCCCCGTGCCACCCGCCCCCCCCCCCCCGCCCGTGGCCACCGCCCCGCTCACCCCCGCTCCCCCACGCCCTCGATCGCCGCCCCCGCCGAGTTCATCAGCGCCACGAACCCCGGGAAGCTCGTGTCGATGAACGCCCCGTCGTCCACCCGCACCGCCTCGCGCGCCCCCATCCCCAGCACCAGCGCGCTCATCGCCAGCCGGTGGTCCATGTGCGTGCGCACCAGCCCGCCCCCGGGCGGCGGCCCCCCGCACCCGTGCACCACCAGGTCGTCCCCCTCCACCTCGACCCGCACGCCGTTCGCCTCCAGCAACGCCGCCGTCGCCGCCAGCCGGTCGCTCTCCTTGACCCGCAGCTCCCCCAGCCCCCGCATCCGCGTCACCCCGGTCGCGCACGCCGCCGCCACCGCCAGCACCGGGAACTCGTCCACCATCGACGGCACCACCTCCGGCGCGACATCCACCCCGCGCAGCTCGCCCGCCGCCACCGACAGGTCGCCCACCGCCTCGCCCCCCGCAACCCGCTCGCCGCCGACCACCAGCGCCGCCCCCATCTCCCGCAGCACCTGGAAAAGCCCGGTGCGCAACGGGTTGAGCCCCACCCCCTCCACCACCAGCCGCGACCCCGGCACCACCAGCGCCGCCACCACCGCGAACGCCGCCGACGACGGATCCCCCGGCACCACCACGTCAGCCCCGCGCAGCTCCGGCTGCCCCTCCAGCTCGATCACCCGCCCCGCCCCCGACACCTCGGACCGCACCACCGCCCCGAAGTGGCGCAGCATCGCCTCCGTGTGGTCGCGCGTCGCCACCGGCTCCTCCACCCGCGTCCGCCCCCGCGCGTTCAGCCCCGCCAGCAGCAGCGCCGACTTCACCTGCGCCGACGCCACCGGCACCCGGTACTCGATCGGCAGCGCATCCCCCGTCCCCTCGATCGCCAGCGGCAGCCGCCCCCCCGCACGCCCCGTGAACCGCGCCCCGCACAGCGCCAGCGGCTCGCTCACCCGCCGCATCGGCCGCCCCCGCAGGCTCGCGTCCCCCGTCATCACCGAGAACATCGGATGGCTCGCCAGGATCCCCGCCAGCAGCCGCGCCCCGGTCCCCGAGTTGCCCATGTCCAGCACGTCCGCCGGCTCCACCAGCCCGCCGATCCCGCGCCCCCACACCCGCCACACGCCGCCGCCCTCGCGCACCACCTCCGCGCCGAGCGCGCGCATCGCGTCCGCCGTGCGCAGCACGTCCTCGCCCTCCAGCAGCCCCTCGATCCGCGTCTCCCCCACCGCCAGCCCCGCGAACATCAGCGCGCGATGGCTGATCGACTTGTCGCCCGGCACGGCGACGCGGCCCCGCAGCGGCGACGCGGGCGGTGACGAGCGGAGCGGTCGGGCGTCCATGGCAGCGTCCATCCTGTGAGGGCCCGGCACTGATGCGCGAAGCAGGGCAGCAAGGCCAGAGGCTCTGCCTCTGGACTCCGCCAAAGGCCGAGCCTTTGGAACCTCGACGGGGCCTGCGGCACGACCCGACCCGTGTGCCGCCCCGTGCGCCGGTCCAGGGGCGGCTCGCCCCTGGCGGGTCTGGGCAGAGCCCAGCCTTGCTTGCGCCCCGTCACCCCCCGTTTGACTTGCCCGCCCGCAGGTGTCATGGGGCGCGCCCTCCGCTGCTCCGTCACGAAGGCTGCACCATGGTCAAGCCCGAACTCGGCACCAAGCGTCTCTGCGTGAACTGCGCGGCCCGGTTCTACGACCTCGGCCGCGTGCCCGCGATCTGCCCGAAGTGCGACACCGAGCAGCCGATCGAGCAGCCCCGCGCCCGCCGCCCGTCCGGCGGCAACGCCATCGAGGACAAGCGCCCGAAGAAGGTCGCCCCCGTGGAGGCCGAGGCGGAGGCGGCCGACGAGGAGACCGAGGAGGAGGACGTCCTGGACGACGCCGCCGAGCTCGAGGAGGACGACGACGCCGAGGCGATCAGCGACGTCGAGGTCGAGCCCGACACCGACGAGCCCGAGCGCTAGGCCACCCCTGAACCGGGCGCCGCTCCTGAGGAATTGCCGGGTCCAGGGGCGGCTCGCTCCCGGCGGGTCCCCGCCTTCAAGCATCGACAGAGCCCTGGCCTTGCTCCCTGGCCCCGCCGACGCGAACCATCTGAGCGATACCGTACCGCGGGCGCCTGCTCCGTAACCCCGCCTTAGCTTTTTCCCGTCATGGTGGGCGCACTCAACCGGATGGGTGCCCCTCTCATGACGACCCCCAAACACCGCCTCGTCACCCGCAGCGACTTCGACGGCCTGGTCTGCGGCATGCTCCTGCGCGAGCTCGATCTGATCGACGAGGTCAAGTTCGTCCACCCCAAGGACATGCAGGACGGCCTGGTGCCGATCACCGGCCGCGACATCGTGACGAACCTCCCCTACGTCCCGGGCGCCCACCTGTCCTTCGACCACCACCACAGCGAGACGATGCGCAACGGCGCCGACGAGATCCCGGGCCAGGTCATCGACCCCGAGGCGCCCTCCGCCGCCCGCGTGGTCTACCGCTACTTCGGCGGCCCCGCCGCCTTCCCCCGGGTCAGCCCCGAGCTGATGGCCGCCGTCGACCAGGCCGACTCCGCCCAGTACTCGCGCGAAGAGATCCTCGACCCGCAGGGCTGGGTGCTGCTCAACTTCCTCATGGACTCCCGCACCGGCCTCGGCCGCTTCCGCGACTTCCGCATCTCGAACTACGACCTGATGATGCACCTGATCGAGCGCTGCCGCGACCACGCCATCGGCGAGGTCCTCGCCCTGCCCGACGTGGCCGAGCGCGTCGAGCTGTATGCCGCGCACCGCGAGCCCTTCGCCGCCCAGCTCCGCCGCTGCACCACCGTGCACAACACGCTGGCGATCGTCGACCTGCGCGACGAGGAGATCATCTACGCCGGCAACCGGTTCGCGGTGTACGCCATGTTCCCCCAGTGCGACATCTCGGCGCACGTCCTGTGGGGCGCGAAGCGCCAGAACACCGTGTTCGCGATCGGCAAGTCGATCATCGACCGCGGCTCGCCGGTCGACATCGGCGCGATCTGCCTGGGCTACGGCGGCGGCGGCCACCGCGCGGCCGGGACCTGCCAGATCCCCAACGAGCGCGCCGAGGCCGTCAAGGCCGAGCTGACCGAGGTCCTGTCGCCGACTCGGTCCATGGCGGCCGCCTAGAGCAGCAAGCAAGGTTGAGGCTCTGCCTCAAACTCCGCCAGGGGCAGCGCCCCTGGACCGGCCTCCCTTAAGTCAAGGGATCAAAGGGTCCTCGGACCCTTTGCGGGTCCCCGCTTGAAGCATGGGGCAGGGCCCTGGCCTTCCCTGCCCGCCACAGCAGCGCCGCCACGTCCCAGGGCACCGCCGGCACCTCCCGCAGCCGCCAGAACCACCGCCGCCCGATCCTGTCCGCCGCCGGCGCGCGCGGCGGCGGGCACGCCCGCGCCGCCACCCCCGCCAGCCGCAGCAGCACCAGGCACCGCGGCAGGTGGTAGGCGCTGCTCGCCGCGTACACCGGGCCGCGCTCCCCCCTGGCCCGCAGCAGCGCCGCGCACGCCAGCACGGAGGACAGCGTGTCCACCCCGCTCTCCTCCGCCACCACCTCGCCCGCCCCGCCCGCGCGCAGCAGCCCCGCCATCACGCTCGCCTCGGACGCGCCATATCGCCCCACCGCCCCGGTCGGCACGTACAACACGCCCGGCAGACTCGTGCCCAGGCGCAGCGCCGCCGCCACCCGCCGCTCCAGCGTCCGGCTCGGCCGCCCGTCGCGCAGCACCGCCGCCCCGAACACCACGATCACCGGCCGCGACCGCCCCGCCGCCCCGCCGCTCAGCGCCACCGCGCCAGCCCCCACGCCACCGCGACCAGCGCCG